>NZ_CP059060.1:2113591-2415533 GCF_014217875.1 Synechococcus sp. LTW-R | reverse complement strand
GCAGCTGCGCGAGTGGGGCTGGGGTCCCTGGCTGGCCATCGCCGATGAGGTGCACCACCTCGGGGTCGACCCCGAGGAACCGGAGGCCACCGCCTGGGGATACGCCTTCAGCCGCCTCAGCGAACGCGCCCAGCTGCGCCTAGGGCTCACCGGGACCCCCTTTCGCGCCGACAACCTGGGCTTCTGCGCGGCCCGGCGGATTCAGGTCCACGACGGCCAGGAGTGGGTGGAGCAGATCGCCCCTGACCTCAGCGTGGAGCCCCGGGAATTGATCCAGGCCGGGGATGTGCGCCCCCTGGAATTCCGGTTTCAAGACGGCTGGGTGGACCACGGCCGCCAGGGGGACTCCGGCGACACCGAACGCTCACCCCTCTCCCAGGAAGAACGGGAGAGCTGGCGGGCCCGGAACCTGCGGCGGGCGATCCGTCTGGGGGACAGCAGCAGCATCGCCCTGCGCCTGCTGCTGAACGCCCGAAAACGGCTGGAGGCCGTGCGACGGGAACACCCGGAAGCGGGCGGCCTGGTGGTGGCCCGTGACATCGCCCACGCCCGCAGGATCTGCGGCCTACTGGAGGAGGAGGGGGACCGGGTTCAGCTGGTCCATTCGCAGGATCCCGAGGCCGCTGAGCGCATGGAACGCTTCAAGGCCGGGGACTCGGACTGGCTAGTCAGCATCGATATGTGCGCCGAGGGGTTCGACGCCCCCAGGCTGCGGGTGGTGGCCTACCTAACCACCGTGGTGACCCGCACCCGTTTTGTGCAGGCCATCACCCGGGCCGTGCGTATGAACGGGGAGCGGGCCAGCGCCGAAACCGTGCCGAGGCATCCCTCCTACGTGTTTGCACCGGCGGATCCACTGCTGATGCAGTACGCCCGCACCTGGTCCCTCAGCGAGCCCTACGTGCTGCGGCCCAAGACCAACGAAGCCGCCGAGGAGCCCAGCGGGCAACTGCGCGGCGCGACCTTGCCGCTGCAGGCCGTTGAAGATGGGGCCGGAGGGGTCATCCGCGTGCGGGGACCGCGCCTGCCTGACTTTCTATTGCATCAATGACTACATCAATTATTCGGCACTGAATGCGAATTTGTGCAAATCAACCCCGGGAAGCGGCATTCCAACCGCCAACGTGGTCTCAACCGCACGGAGAACCATGCACGGTTCAATCCAACGGCGCATCACAGTTGCAACCAACTGGGCTGTTACACGCATTGCTTGCCTGGATGATCGCGAGCTCTACGAAGACAGCTATGCCCTGACAGAGGAGTTCCGGGAATGGATCCTCTGCGCTGATGACCAACCCGAACTGATCCTGGACCAGGTCTTGATGGTCCCCAACTTCAAGACGCGCTCCGAGAACGAAACCAACAGCGAATCCGACGGCCTGCTTGAAATCTAAAGAGAATCTTTAGCGCTGTCCCTTTATTCCCTCTGACCTAGGGGATTCGGGCAACCGCCCCGTCCGCTCACCCCAATGGGCCAGGGGTTGATCCTTAGACTAAAGCGAAGTCATTCCGCTTTAGGTCATGGCCGCTGGCGCGCCCGGATCGGTTGAAAACCTCGTCATCGTGGGCTCCGGTCCAGCCGGTTACACCGCCGCGATCTACGCCGCCCGGGCCAACCTCAGCCCGGTTGTGATCACAGGCTTTCAAGACGGCGGAATCCCTGGCGGTCAGCTGATGACCACCACCCACGTCGAGAACTTTCCGGGCTTCCCCGATGGGATCCTCGGCCCCGAGCTGATGGACCGGATCAAGGCCCAGGCGGTGCGCTGGGGCACCCGGTTGGTGGAAGCCGATGCCGACGCCATCGACCTCTCCCAGCGGCCGTTCCGGATTCAGGCCGACGGGCAGACCATCCAGGCCCACGCCGTGATCCTGGCCACGGGGGCCAGCGCCAATCGCCTGGGCCTCCCCAGCGAGCAGCGCTTCTGGAACGCCGGGATCAGCGCCTGCGCGATCTGTGATGGCGCCACTCCGCAGTTCCGGGATGTGGAGCTGGCGGTCGTCGGCGGCGGGGACTCCGCCTGCGAGGAGGCGGTCTATCTGACCAAATACGCCAGCCGCGTCCACCTGATCGTGCGCAGCGACAAGCTTCGGGCCAGCAAGGCCATGGCGGATCGGGTGCTCGCCAACGCCAAGATCCAGGTCCACTGGAACCGTCAGGTGGCGGATTGCAGTGGCGGGGACTGGCTGGAGGCGATCCAGCTCAAGGACACCAGCGGCGGCCCCAGCGAAGAGCTAGCCGTGCGGGGGATGTTCTATGCCATCGGCCACACCCCCAACACTCGGCTGGTGCGCGACCAGCTGAGCACCGATGCCAAGGGCTACCTGATCACCGAACCCGGACGTCCCGAGACGAGTGTCGAGGGCGTCTACGCCTCTGGTGACGTGGCCGACGCGGAGTGGCGCCAGGGCATCACGGCCGCCGGAAGCGGTTGCCAAGCCGCGCTCGCCGCGGAACGTTGGCTCACCGAGAAGGATCTCGCGGTCACCGTCAGCCATGAGCCCGTCGATCCGGCGGAGGTGGGCGAAACCAAGCGCACCGCCGTGAGCGATGAGGCGAACTTCAGCCCAGATGCCCTCTGGCAGAAGGGAAGTTTTGCCCTGAGGAAGCTGTATCACGACAGCACCAAGCCCCTGGTGGTCGTCTACACCTCACCCACCTGCGGCCCCTGCCACGTGCTCAAGCCGCAGCTCAAGCGCGTACTGGATGAACTGGGGGGGCAAGCCCAGGGCATCGAGATCGACATCGAGGCGGAACAGGAGATCGCCCAGCAGGCCGGGGTCAGCGGCACTCCCACCGTTCAGATCTTCCTGAACAAGGAGCTCAAGCAACAGTTCCGCGGGGTGAAGCAGCGCAGCGAGTTCAAAGCCGCGATCGAAGGCCTGCTCTAGGGGGCAGAGCGCACAAAAAACCCCTGGCCGCTGGGCCAGGGGTTGAGGGCTGATCAGCGGCGGCGGGGACCACCGGGACGGTTGCCGCCCGGACGGGGGCCGGCATTGGCATTGCGCTCGCGGTAGGTGATGCGGCCACGGCTGAGGTCATAGGGGCTGATCTCCACCAGCACCTTGTCGCCTGCGAGCAATTTGATGCGGAACTTGGTCAGCTTGCCGGCGGCGCGGCAGAGGCATTGGTGGCCAGCGGGCTGCTCGAGGGTGACCAGGTAGAACCCGTTGCCCTGTTCCTTCTCGATGACGCCGGAGGTCTCAATCATGCGCTGCTGCTAGTGGCCAACCCAAGTGCTCTCCACAGCTTAGGTGTCGCTAGGGTCGCCGTTCACGATTGTTGTGGCAGCCGGCATGGTTCTCCCCCCCGTTTCGATGGACATCGGACTGCTGATGATCTCGATTGGGGTTGTGAATCTCTGGAAGGCTCGCCAGGCTTCCTGAGCTGAGCAGCGCGCCGGCTTCTGACGACCCTTCTCTTTCACAAGCCCTACGGCGTCCTCAGTCAGTTCACCCCTGAAGAGGGGAGCCGCTGGGGCTGCCTGTCCGATCACATCGATGTTCCCGGGGTTTACGCCGCGGGCCGGCTGGATGCGGACAGCGAAGGCCTGCTCCTGCTGACCAGCAACGGGCGACTGCAACAGAGGCTGACCGACCCCGCCTGGGGGCATTGGCGCCTTTACTGGAGCCAGGTGGAAGGCCTCCCCAGCGAGGAGGCCTTAGGCAGCCTGCGCACTGGGCTGGTGATTCAGGGACAACGCACCCTGCCCGCACAAGCCCGTGCGATCGATGACCCGGGCTGGCCCGAGCGAGATCCACCCATTCGCGTGCGCCAGAGCATCCCCACGAGCTGGCTGGAGCTGGAGCTGCGGGAGGGCCGCAACCGTCAAGTGCGGCGAATGACCGCGGCCGTCGGGCTCCCCACCCTGCGGCTGCTGCGGGTGGCCATCGACCTGATGGATGGTGGCCCGCCCCTCAACCTGGACGGACTGGCGCCGGGCGAATGGCGGCCTGTCGATGACGAGGAACAGCACCGGCTTCAATCCCTGCTGCAATCGGGCCGGGGCGGCCGCGCGGGGGGCGGGAAGTCGGGCCGCGCTGGAGGCTGGGGGAAGGGGGGCGTCGCCAAAACCAAGTTCCGGAGATAAGACAGGGGAAACGCGCGATTCCCCATGGACTACGCCGTGCCCCTACTGGTTGCAGGCATTGTGAGCGCTCTGGCTCTCTATGGAGTGCGAGAGTTAATCCGAGAAGTTGCCGTTGTGCTCGAGCACAAGGGCCATGCCGGGAGCAGCTAAGTCTTGAGGAGCGCCGGGGATCTGCTTCGAACAGCAGCGGTCCTCAGCTTCTGGGTCCTACTCCTGGGCAGCGGATTGCTCTCCTCCCAGCTGCGGCTGCAGCGCTCGAGGAACACCATTGACTTTTGCGGCGAGGAGAGCCTGAGCAAGGTCTGCGACTTCCACGCGGTGCTCAAGGACTAACGCCTGTGAAACAGCTGCCTGGCCGCACACGACCCCGCTGGATCACGGTCCTGCTGCAGGGTGCTGCTGCCGTGGTGGCCACGATCTGGCTGGCCAGCCTGCTGCCCTACCTGCTGCTGATGGCGCTAGTGGTCAGCCTGATGCTGATCCCGACCCTGCGGCGGCTGCGCAAGGAGGCCGAACAGACGGTCGCGGCACAACAGCGCAACCCCTGCCAGGGGACGCCGCTGGAGCCGTTCTTTGAGACCCTCTATCGACAGGCCGCCCCGCGGCCGATGGTGGATGTCACCCCACCCCACCGGAAGCTGATCCGAGCCTTCTGGCAGTGGCGCCAGCGGCGCTAGATGCGTTCGCGGTGCTTGGTGCGCAGGCGCTCGGTGACCAAGACCCCCTTGCTGCCGAACTCGAGGCCATCGACGAGGGCCACCTCGGCCTCGATGCCCTCGGCCCTGAGCTGCTCGATCAGCCCCTTCATCACCTGCTCCTCGACCAGCTTCTGATCGAGACGGTCGGGTGTGAGCGCTTCAAAGAAGCGATTCGTCTTGGCCGCCACGACCTTGGAGGCGTTGGTGATGTTCAAAACCAGCATCCGCCGGGATCCAGGCTGCGCCCAGCAGTCCTAGTCGCTTCATCCAAGCTCCGCAATCGCTACGGTCTGCCAAAGGGGAGATGGGGCGATGGGGGATTCCGAGCAGTTCGTCAAAAATCTCGTCGGCGACGTGCGTCAGCTGCTGCGCGCACCGGCCAACCTGGTCAAGGCCGAGCGGGAGTGGTCCCTCTCCACCATTTGTGCGGTGATCGATGCCCGCAACGCAGCCCCTCAGGTGGTGACCACCCACGTGGGAACGATTAATTCGGTCCTGGTCGCCAGCAGCGCCCTAGATAGCCCCTTGCTTCAGTCCTTCCTGAAGCGTGCTCGAGAGAGCGACCCCGAGCTGGCGTTATCGGAATTTCTCGATAGTTCTGAGGCAGAAGCCTTCACGGAGATCTACGAGCGCTATAGAGAAGAGCGCGAAGAAAAGGGACACGCGGTGTGGTCCGTCGGTGATTCTGCAGCCTTTGTGGCGAAATCACGGGAGGCCTGGAACGATCGAGAGCTGGCCTGCGTTGCGGTCACCCCCGGGCCAACGGCCAACACCCACGGGGTCCTGACCTTTTCGCTTCCCCTCGACTGGCTGTCTTAGTCGCAGCGGCCGCTCTGCTGCTCAACAACCCACTTCGTCGCTGCTTTCTGCGTCTGCCAAGCCTGCATCAACTGCTTCGCCAGGCTGCGCAATTGATCTGGATCCGTTGTGGCATCCAAAGCGCGATTGAACCGCTCCATTTCAAACTGTTGGCCAACGGTGAGTTCAATCGAGTTGGACATCGTGCCTTCAACCGATGAGCAATCGAAACGTATCAGCCTGAACCAGGAAAGACGTAACCAGAACTACCGAGCCGCTGGATTGTCAGTGTTTCAGGTTGTAATCAGAGCCACGCAGGCGTCCTCGCTGCATTGATAGTCAAGTCACGCCTGATGCACCCGCATGCAGCTGAGTTGGAGCCAACACCTCGAAACGGCCCGGCTCATCGAGAACTGCAGCACGGAAGACCGCGGCACTGCCCTCGCCCTGATGGGCATGGCGCTCCTGGTCCTCAGCGAAGACCTGGCCCGCGCCAGCGAGCAGCAGCAACCCGTTGCCCTGCGCTGATCAAGCGCTCTTCAGATCACAGTGATCGTCAGCGTGGAGCTCCTGGTCTGCCACAAGCAGGAGCTCCATCAGATTCGCGAAGTCATGCTCGGAGAGCTCCCCAGAGGGCTGCCATTTCAAGCAGGTCCGGCGTTCGCAGCTGCCTGATTCGAGGTTGCGTTGATCAGCCATGGTCTCCTCCTCTGGCTGTGGCTCTTTTCCTACGACGAGTGGAAGAACGGCGTCCAGAGCAGAAATACCGGGCCTTACACAAGCATTAAGACCTGATCCGGCGATGCCGTGAGAGTGCTGGAGTAGACGAAGCCGCAGCGCCAGACCATGGAACACAGCGTTTCCAACAGCGCAGGCCCAGGAGACGCCGCTCTGGCGGCAGATCGGGATTGGGAGGTCCATAACCCGCGTGTCTCAAGCGAGCAACTGGAGGCCCTCCGCGAAAAGGAGAAGCTTGTGGCCCTTCGCCTGCGCCAGCAACAGCAGAAGGATCTCGCCGCGTAAGCCAGCGATGGCCGCACTCAAGCTGAGCCGTTGGCTGAGGATCGGCTTATTGAGCGTCCTGACTTCCAGCCCAGGCTGGACGCTCGAACTCAACGGTCAGAGCTTTTTCACCCAGCCCCCCTGGCGGGTGGAGTTCACCAACTACGACTGGTACGTCGATGCCGGCGGCCCCGAGTACAACTTCACGGTCGCGCTGGCCGAGAACGCGGGTGTCCATCTCGGGGGCCTGGTGATCACCCAAACCTCAGGGAGCGATCAAACCTTCTGGATCGATCCCAAGGAAACCAGCGCGTTCTTCGGCCGCCCGCGCCAAGAAGGCGAGGCCATTCCAGTCGAAGCCCAGTTCCATGAGCAAAAACGCAGCATGCGTGTGGATTTTCCCGATCCACCACCTCCAGGTTCGACACTGACCGTGGTTCTGCGGCCGCCCAACAATCCCTCTCTGAACGACCTCTATCTGTTTGCGGTCGAGGCGCTTCCGGCAGGACCGAACCCTTCGGCTGCTCCGCTCGGGTTCGCGCGGATGGAAATCCTGGATGGCTGGGATCGTTAATAGGAGACACTGCTGCCATGGCGAAGGACAGCGGGATCCAGGCTCTGGTGGAGAGCGTGCGCGACGAGCTCGCAGACATTGCGCGCAAAGCAGAAACCCAAGCCAGCTGGTCCTTGGCCCTGCCCGTGGCCGTCATCGATGCCCGAAAGGCGCCAACCCGGGTCCATGAGAGTGCGATCGGCACGATCGGGTCCGTGCTGCGCATCTCCCGCACCGTCGATCACCCGCTGATCCAACAGCTCTTCGTGCTCCACGAAGAGGTCGGCCCCGAGAACGCCATTCAGTTCCTGCTCAACGGAGCCGACGGCGAGGAATTCGCTGAACTCTGGGAGGAGTACCGGGAAGAGGCCAAGGGCGAACTGGTCTGGGGAGCCAACGACGCAGCTGCCTTTGTCACCAAGAGCAAGGCCTGCCATGAGGACGGCGAACTGGCTCTGGTAGCCCTGGTGCCGGGGCACCTCTATTCCTGCGGCGTGCCGATCCGGGCCCTGACGGCCTAGCGACAGTCAAAAGACTTGATTCCTATTGACTCAATTCAAGGAAGCAAACCCAAAAACACAAAAGACCGAGCAATCGAACACCGCAAGGAGCGCAATCAACACATGGAGTAGATATTTATGCAATAAACGCATACCAGATGCCAACCCTTGCATTCCGAGCCTCTTGAGGGTAGAAATAAAAAAACAAGACCAAAGCCTTGATCACGGTTGAAGACTTAAATGCCTTTGACCTTCAAATCTGGTTGAGATCCGGAGAAGAGGCCGCACAAAGGCTATTCGTCGCGCAGAGCACCGTCTCGAGGAGAAACACCGAGACACAAAAACTTTTTGGAATCAAGCTTTTCAGAGACCCACTCAGCGAGTGGTCAATCAAAGGCGATACAACGCTTCTCAATCTCGAACGCAAAGTTCATCAGCTCTACAGATTCAGAAACGAGAGCGAAAACCTGCGACTCGAAGCCACATTCTGGGCGGGACCAACACTGGCCCAGCCCGCCCCCGAAGGCTGGGAGAACGGGGTCTGGAACCACTTTGGGATGAATCGACCGCTCTCTTTGTTGAAAGACCGCGTTATCGATGCATGGATCGGAAGCTATCAACCCGATCTTCCAGAGATCGATGACCCCGACTTTTATGTGATCGACCTTTGCCACACACCCGTCAAGCTTGTGGCGAATCAGAATCACCCCCTTGTCGGAAAAAGCAATCTTTCACAGCAAGACTTAGAAGCCTTCCCGTCCCTGGCGTTACCCGAGGGCTGGTTTCCCAAGACCGAAGCCATTCTTCGCTCGCAAGGCCTTTGGTCAACGGAAGCACGAATGAAGCGCTACCAAGAAGAGCACTGGGAAGGACGGACCAAGGATGAAGTCACCCTTGGCTATGCGACCTGCTTGGGACTGGAGGTCATGAACGATCTCACCCCAATTGACTACAACCTCAACTTGATCAGCGGCGAGAGCCTGGTTGTCAGGAGAGACCTCGCTGGCGAAGACAGAATCCAGAGTCTTCTTGCTTGCCTCAAAGAGCGCGTCGCCCGTAAAGCAGCCGAGCACGAGGATCTGACGCTCTGCTTCTAGACAGGAGCGCTGATATCCCTAGCCGATGACGTCCTTCAGCTCACGCACCACCTGGAGCTGCCCGTAGTAGTAGTTCGCGCGGGCGCGGCGATCGGCGTCTTCCATGCTGTCGACGACATCGAAGCCGACGGTCTGCCAGAGGTCGTTACCGCAGGCGCGGCTCACTTCTTCGACGGCCTCTTGCTCAAGCAAACCGAGACGGCGCTGCAGGTTTTTGATCTGAGCAATGGCCACCGAATCACCTCAAAACCGATTCAATAGTACAAGCGAACCAGTTCGCCTGCCAGGGGTCAGAAGGGCAGTTTCTTCTTGGCGTCCTTGTCCAGGTCCGCCTCCATGTCCCGCAGGCGCTTGAGGATCGTGTCGTAGTACTCCTTCAGATACGCCTCCATGTCGGTGGTCTCCGCCGGATCGAGGCCAAAGGCGGCATAGCTCTCCTCCATCGGTGCCGAAAGGGGTTCGCCGCCGCCCATCACCTTGTCGAAGGCCAGACGTTCCGCGACGTTCACCGACGGCTCAAAGAAGGCGCTGATGCTCTGCATCAGACGCAGCAGGAAGGGCTGCACTCGGATCACGCGAGCGCTCTTGGAGGTGTATTTCTCACACATCTGGGTGATCTCACCGGTGCTCCAAGCACGGTTCCCCACCACCGGGAACGCCTTGCGGCTGGTTTCAGCCCGGCTCAGGGCCGCCACAGCAAAGCGGGCCAGGTCCTGGGTGTTCATGTAGGCGATCGGCGTCGGCGTGCCGCTCACCCAAACCGTCTGACTTTCGAGAACCGGGATCGCGATCTGACTGATCAGGCCCTGCATGAAGGCCACACCCCGCAGGATCGTGTAATCGAAGTCGGAGTCGATCAGCGCCTGCTCGGTGCAGTGCTTGATGTCCATCAAGGGGACATCGCGATGCTTCTCCGCGCCGAGCAGTGACAGGAAGACGAAACGCTTGACCCCAGCCCGCTCACAGGCGTTCAGGAGATTCAGCTTTCCGGTCCAGTCGGTGTCGTAGACGCTGCCGGGATCCGTCGCGCGGGCGGTGGCTGCGTCGATGACGGCCTCTTGGCCCTCCAGGGCGTAGTCGAGGCTGTCGGGCTCGAGCAGATCGCCGCGGGTCAGCTCACAACCCCACTCCTGCAGGAACGCTGCCTTGCGCGGCGAGCGAACCATGCAGCGGACCTGATGGCCGGCATCCAAGGCCTGACGTGCGATCTGGCGACCCAGGGTTCCGGTTCCACCGATCACCAGGACCTGCATCGGGCTGACTCAAGAGAGGAGCGAGCCTAAAGGCGAGCCGATCCGGCCCGCGATTTGGGGATCAGTTGTCGCCTTGAAGCTTCAGCAGCAGGGCGCCACCCACCAGACCCAGGGGAATCAGAATCCAGAACAGCGCTGCGGTGCCGAAGATTTCCGAGGCCATGAACCCAAGCCGTAACGGCTACCTATTTAGCGCAGAAGCCAGCTCCACCACGCGCGAGAAGGGCGCATTGCAGCGGAACTGAGCAGACATCACCCCGGAGCGCTGGGCCGCAAAGCCTTCGGCCCGCAGACAGTCGATCAGCGCATCCAAGCGAGGCGGCCCGCCGCCGAGGCGTTTGGCCAGGGCATCGACGGGCCAACAGGAGACCGGCAGCCCGTCATCCGCCCGCAGTCCCTCCAGCAGCCGCCGGCTCGCTGGCGCCACGCTTTCCTTGGGCAGTGCCTGGGCGTCCTGCAACAGCTCCCCCAAGACCTGCGGGTCCTGAAGGGGGCCCAGCCAGAGGGGTCCTGAAATCGCCAGGGGTGCCGCTGGGTCATCGCCGCAGCCACAGGCCGGCCAGCGCCGGAGGCGCAGCAGGCTTTGTTGGGAGTGCTCGGCGCAGCGATGGCAGTAGGCCCACAGCCCGAGCTGCTCCTCCTCCTGCGGCTCGGGACGACGCCGCAATTGAATCGCCGTCCGGAAGGTCCGGCCCTCACTAAAGGAGAAGAGGGGCCGAATCCCGCGACCCATCGCCCAGGCCGCCTTGGACACCACGGCGAGCTGCAGGCGCAGGGCCAACTCCCAGCTGGAGGGGTGGGCCCGGGCGGCGGCCCCCAGGGAGCGGATCGCCGCCGGGCGGTCATGGCCGGTGGGGGAGCGGCCATCGGTGCTGGCCAGGTAGAGAACACCACCGAATTCCAGGGCCTCCAGAGCCAGCGGCACCAGGGCCGTCGGGCAGCCAAAGGCATCGAGATCGAGCAGATCAAACCGCCGCTGCTGCATCAAGCAGTCAGCCAGCAGGTGCTGCGCCGTTCGCGCACTGAGCTCCAAGCGACGTTCCTGCAGGGGCTGCAGGTTCTGCTGCAGCAGAGGCAAGCGATCGACGTCGGCATCGTTCGCCCACACCTCCTGGGCCCGGCCCTCGAGGCCGTAGCGCAGGGCCCGGATCCCGCAGCCCGCCATCACATCGAGGACCCGCCCAGGGCGCTCCCGCGTCAGCCAACGGGTCAGCAGCACCCCGGCATCCCGGGAGGGACGGGATTGCGGCCGAAAAAAGCCAGGTCCCAGCAGCAGTTGCGCCGCTCCTTCGCAATAGTGAGCTGGGCTAGCCGTGTCGGCCACTGTGACTGCGCCACCGCGATTCGACCTCCAGCCTGCCTCTGCGGGGGTGCACTGGGGAGAGCACGGGACCTGGCACTGGCAGGGCCATGCCTGCCACTGGCGTGTCATCGGCGAGCGAACGGCACCGGCCCTGGTGCTCCTCCATGGCTTCGGCGCGGCCAGCGGTCACTGGCGCCGCAACGCCGCCGCGCTCGCTGAGGCCGGCTGGTGCGTGTACGCCCTGGACCTCGTCGGCTTTGGCGACTCCAGCCAACCGCCGCACCGGCGCCATCGCCCGCTCGACAACCGGCTCTGGGCCCGGCAGCTCCAGGGCTTCCTCGAGCAGATCGTCCAAGGCCCGGCGGTGCTGGTAGGCAATTCCCTGGGCAGCCTCGTGGCCGTGACCTGTGCGGTCTTCTTCCCCAGCTGGGTGCAGGGCGTGGTCGCTGCGCCTCTACCGGATCCAACGCTGCTGCTGCCCATCCGGCGGCGGCGGGCCCGTTGGCGCCGCACCTGGAAACGCCGCGTGGTGGTCCTGCTCTGCCGGATCCTGCCGCTGGAGCTGCTGGTGCCCTTGATCGCCCGCACGCCGCTGCTGGATCTGGGATTGCGCAGCGCCTATCAGGACCAGGGGGCGGTCGATGGCGAACTGCGGCGCCTGATCGCTCGGCCCGCCCTGCGCCCCCAGGCGGCCCAGGCCTTACGGGCGATGAGCATCGGCATGGCCCTCAGGCCCCGGGAGGCGACCGCCGCGCGCCTGCTGCAGCGCATGCAGCAGCCGCTCCTGGTGCTGTGGGGCAGCCAGGACCGCCTGGTCCCGCCCCAGATCAGCCGGCAACTGCACCCCCACAAGGGCGATTTGCAGCTGGAACTGCTTCAGGAGCTGGGCCACTGCCCCCATGACGAGCGGCCGGAGTTGTTCAACAGCGTGGTGATCACCTGGCTGGCACGTAACTTGGGTAGCGGTCAGCCACACGAACAGCCCTGGGCATGAAGCACACCCTCTCGGTGCTGGTGGAAGACGAATCCGGTGCACTCAGCCGCATCGCTGGTCTATTTGCCCGTCGCGGCTTCAACATCGAAAGCCTCGCGGTCGGCCCCGCCGAGAACCGCGGCAAATCTCGGCTCACCATGGTGGTGGACGGTGACGCGCAAACCCTGGAGCAGCTCACCAAACAGCTCGACAAGCTGGTGAACGTCCTGGCGGTGACCGACCTCACGCCGATTCCTTCGGTGGAGCGGGAACTGATGCTGATCAAGGTCTCGGCACCCCCCGAGAACCGTGCAGCAATCCTGGATCTCGTCCAGGTCTTCCGCGCCAAGGTCGTCGACGTCGCCGACAGCGCCCTCGTCATCGAGGTCGTGGGCGACCCCGGCAAGCTCGTCGCGATCACAAACGTGCTCGAGGGCTACGGGATTATGGAAATCGCCCGCACGGGCCGCATCGCTCTGGAGCGCGCCTCCGGAGTGAATACGGCCTATCTGAAGGTCACCAGCCTGGACAAGCGGGTCCCGGCCTAATTGGGGTCCCGCACCAGCGTTCCCCCTTCAAGGACTCTGGCGCTGATCAACTTGTCCCCCTGGTTGATCTGATCGACGACGTCCATCCCCTTGGTCACGCGGCCAAAGACCGCATACCGGCCGTCGAGTTCCGGCAGGGTGCGCAGGGCGATGTAGAACTGCGCACTCGCTGAATTGGGGTCACTGGAGCGGGCCATCGCCAGGGAACCCCGCTCGTGGGAGAGCTTCAGGCGCTGCTGCTGGGTCGGGCTGGTCACGACCTCGCCGTAGCGGGGGCTGGATTCGCCGTCAAAGAGCAGCTCCAGCGGGACGAAACGCGGTTGACCGCTCGAAGGATCGATGAAGCTGCCAGTGCCCAAGGCCGACACCGGGGTGTCCGGCTGGGAGCTCTGGGGGTCTCCGCCCTGCACCACAAAGGGGATCGGCTCTTTGACGACCCGGTGGAAGACGGTGCCGTCGTAGGTGCCACGGCGAACCAGATCGACGAAGTTGCCCGCCGTCAGGGGCGCTTCGGCGCCATCGAGGCTCAGTTCAACGACGCCCTTGCTGGTCTTGAGTTCCACGAGGGCCTTGCCCTGCAAGCAAGGGACGCCGGAGGTGCCGCAGCCGACATCGGCGCTGGTCGTGGGAGCCGCGCAGGCCACCAGCCCCATGGGGCTCAGCACCAAGAGCAGAGCGAGAAGTAGGGAGCGCACCATGGCTCAGACCCCTTCCAAGGGAACGCCAAGGAAGCGAGCCAGTTCGGCGCCACCGCGCTCGAGATCCGCCAGGGGCATGGGCTCACCAACCGTGGTCAAGGGCAGATCACGGCGACCTTGAACACGCAGGGCCAAGCGACGACGGGGATTCAGGCCATCGCGGACGTCGATCTTGACCGCCTGGATCTCACTCAGTGGGGTGGTCACGCTGATCAACTCCCGGAAGCCGCGGCGGGTGACCGTGAGCTTTCCGCTCTTTTTATTGAAGCTGTTGCTGCCGGCGCCCACATCAATGGCGATCACGGCCCAGAGATAGGTAGAGAGCAGCGCCGCTGCGATGCCATAGAGGCCCATGACTAAACCCTGGGGCACCCAGGTGAGGGAGGCGGGGTGGCCGATCGGGAGCAGATCCTTGCCCAGGTAGCTGGAGGCACTCGTCAGGAGGAAGCCCAAGCCCCCGGTGCTCACCACAGCGGCCACCAAGACATTGGAGAGACGGCGGGAGCCCACCACGGCCTGCTCGAGCAGATCAGAGGACGGGGCAGCCTTGGCGGCGGGGGCCGATGCCATGGAGGGCAGGAACCGAGGGCTTGCCATCTTCGCTCCCCCACGCACCCGTCTGAGAGAGCGGTAGGCACATATACCCAAAAACGCAATGGTGACGTGCCGTGTCAGCCCGTCAAAACCCCTCTCGCAGCGCGAATGAACGTTGTTACCATCGCCCGGTAACCCACAGCTCGCGGTTTTCCCACCCATGACGATCGCTGTAGGGCGCGCGCCGCAGCGGGGATGGTTCGACGTCCTCGATGACTGGCTCAAGCGCGACCGCTTCGTTTTTGTCGGGTGGTCGGGTCTGCTCCTGTTCCCCACTGCCTATTTGGCACTGGGTGGCTGGCTGACCGGCACCACCTTTGTCACCTCCTGGTACACCCACGGCATTGCCAGCTCCTATCTGGAGGGCTGCAACTTCCTCACCGCTGCGGTGAGCAGCCCGGCTGATGCCATGGGCCACTCTCTCCTTCTGCTCTGGGGCCCAGAAGCCCAGGGCGACTTCGTGCGCTGGTGCCAGCTCGGCGGTCTCTGGACCTTCGTGGCCCTGCACGGCGCCTTCTCCCTGATCGGCTTCATGCTGCGTCAGTTCGAGATTGCCCGTCTGGTCGGCATCCGTCCGTACAACGCCATCGCCTTCTCCGGCCCGATTGCGGTGTTCGTCAGCGTTTTCCTGATGTACCCCCTCGGCCAGAGCAGCTGGTTCTTCGCTCCGAGCTTCGGCGTGGCAGCGATCTTCCGCTTCCTGCTGTTCCTCCAGGGCTTCCACAACTGGACCCTGAACCCCTTCCACATGATGGGCGTGGCCGGCATCCTCGGCGGGGCACTGCTGTGTGCCATCCACGGCGCCACCGTGGAGAACACCCTGTTTGAAGACAGCGAGCAGGCCAACACCTTCAAGGCGTTCGAGCCCACTCAGGAAGAAGAGACCTATTCGATGGTCACCGCCAACCGCTTCTGGAGCCAGATCTTCGGGATCGCGTTCTCCAACAAGCGCTGGCTGCACTTCTTCATGCTGTTCGTGCCCGTCATGGGCCTCTGGACCAGCTCCATCGGCATCATTGGCCTGGCCCTCAACCTGCGTGCCTACGACTTCGTGTCGCAGGAAATCCGCGCTGCTGAGGACCCCGAGTTCGAGACCTTCTACACGAAGAACATTCTTCTGAACGAAGGCCTGCGCGCCTGGATGGCCCCCGCGGACCAACCGCACGAAAACTTCGTCTTCCCTGAAGAGGTTCTGCCCCGTGGTAACGCTCTCTAATCCTTCTCTCTCCGGGATCGGCGGGAAGGACCTCGACTCCACCGGCTACGCCTGGTGGTCGGGTAACGCCCGTCTGATCAACCTCTCCGGTCGCCTTCTCGGCGCCCACGTCGCTCACGCAGGCCTGATGGTCTTCTGGGCTGGCGCCATGATGCTGTTCGAGGTGAGCCACTTCACCTTCGACAAGCCCATGTACGAGCAGGGCCTGATCCTGTTCCCCCACGTCGCGACCCTCGGCTACGGCGTGGGTCCTGGCGGTGAAGTTGTGGATGTCTATCCCTTCTTCGTCGTTGGTGTTCTGCACCTGATCAGCTCCGCCGTGCTCGGCCTCGGCGGCCTCTACCACGCCCTGCGTGGTCCCGAAATCCTCGAGAACTACTCTTCGTTCTTCTCCCAGGATTGGCGGGATAAGAACCAGATGACCAACATCATTGGTTATCACCTGATTCTTCTCGGCGTTGGCGCCCTGCTGCTGGTCTTCAAGGCCATGTTCTTCGGCGGCGTCTACGACACCTGGGCACCTGGTGGTGGCGACGTTCGCCTGATTACCAACCCGACCCTCGATCCCGGTGTGATCTTCGGCTACCTCTTCCGCGCACCTTTTGGCGGCGAGGGCTGGATCATCGGTGTGAACTCCATGGAGGACATCATCGGTGGCCACATCTGGCTGGGTCTGACCCTGATCTTCGGTGGCATCTGGCACGTGGTCACCAAACCCTTCGGCTGGGTACGTCGCGCCTTCATCTGGAACGGTGAGGCCTACCTGAGCTACAGCCTTGGCGCTTTGAGCTTCATGAGCTTCATCGCTTCGGCCTACATCTGGTTCAACAACACCGCCTATCCCTCGGAGTTCTACGGCCCCACCAACGCCGAAGCCTCCCAGGCCCAGAGCTTCACCTTCCTGGTGCGTGACCAACGCCTCGGCGCCAACATCGGCTCCGCGATGGGTCCCACCGGTCTGGGTAAGTACCTGATGCGCTCCCCCACCGGCGAGATCATCTTTGGTGGTGAGACCATGCGGTTCTGGGACTTCCGTGGTCCTTGGCTGGAGCCCCTGCGTGGCCCCAACGGCCTGAGCCTCGACAAGCTCCAGAACGACATTCAGCCCTGGCAAGTGCGCCGCGCGGCTGAGTACATGACCCACGCCCCCAACGCGTCTCTGAACTCCGTGGGCGGCATCATCACCGAGCCCAACTCAGTGAACTTCGTGAACCTCCGTCAGTGGTTGGCTGCGACTCAGTTCGTTCTCGCCTTCTTCTTCCTGGTGGGTCACCTCTGGCACGCCGGCCGCGCCCGCGCTGCTGCTGCTGGCTTCGAGAAGGGCATCGACCGTAAGGCCGAGCCGACCCTGGCCATGCCTGACCTCGACTGATTCATCTCAGCGATCGTCCTACAGCCCTCGCCGAATGGCGAGGGCTTTTTATTGGACGAATAAGGGGAGCAAAAGAAGTAGCAAAAGGGGTAGGTCGAAGCAGGAAGATGAAAAAATTGCAATCTGGAATCCAGACAAAAGATATGTGGCCAAGGTTCTGGTAGGATAAATAAATGATAAATGTGAGATTCAACGAGTCCGGCTCCCACTCACTCAGGAACGAATGGCTGGAATTCTCAAGGCTGCACTCCCTTGGCTTTTGGGAGAAAAAGATTATGTATTCAAGAGTACCGGGGGCAAGTTGCAATCAAATACGACGCGCACTGTTCAGAGAGAATGGATTTGAGATTGCAGGACAAGATCAAGCGCTCCAACAAAACGATCACATATTCGCAATCGAATTAAAAGAACTGTACAAATATAGGTGCAATAGTTTTGCAGTTATTCAGCATCCAGCGAAAAGATTGGCAATGATTCCCGCTCATCTCAAGAGCAATAGAGATGGCTGCGCTGATACATGGAATCAAATGACAGGAAGGCAATGGGATAGTCTGAGCATGATGGAACTAGCAAGAATGTTGGCAAGCAGGAAGGACCTTTCAGTAGCAAGCCACTGGTGGTGTCCACAGGAAACATGCTTGATCTTCAAGCCAGAGTCATACACAAATATTTTCAAGGAAGGTAGCCTAGATAAACTTGCTTGGTGGCTAGGAGAAAGGGGAGTGCAAATGGAAACAATACAGAACGGCGAGAGCATGGTGCCGAATATAAGAGAACTAGACTCAAAGAAAGAGCTGAAGGACAAGAAGCTTGATTCAATTGAAAATTTCGTTAGTGACAATAAGTTCGCATCTGCGATAATGGATGCTGAATTGTACGAGATTGCACAAGCCCTGTTCGAGGATGATGCGCGCATTTATGCAGCTGCGATATGAGTAGAGATTTTCCTTTCATACACGAGACGACAATAATTGAAGGCCCGAAGATCAAGCTGCCATCATCGTCTCATATAGAACCAGGATGCATATTTTGCACCGGATTGAACGGATCAATCGATGTAGGTGAAAGAAATACGTTCTACCCTGGAGTGATATTTAGGACGTCGTCGGGCAGAATAAAGTCAGGCAAAGACGTCTCGTTTGGACCAGGCGTCAAGATATACGAGGTGAGGAGTGGGCTAACAATCGGTGATAACACAATGATCGCGGCGGGGGTCACGATATGCGGAACAAGCCACGGGATGTCGACAGAAAAACCGATGCGTTTTCAGGAACCATCAAGCGAAATGATTCATATAGGCAAAGATGTTCTCATTGGAATGAATTCGATTATTCATCCAGGTGTCGTGATCGGGAATGGCGCAATAATTGGATCAGGAAGCATTGTGACAAGAAGCATCGGCGCAGGGTGGGTCGCATATGGAGGAGCATCATGCACTGAGAAGCGGAGGAGGTAGCATGTCAAAAAGACATGGAACAGATAAAAGATCGAGAAAAAAGAAGGAATTTGATAAGTACCTAAGGGAGATAGAGGCCTTCATACAAGACAGAAACTACATGGATGCATTAATAAGCGGCGAGCTTCTGTTCGCAACTGCTTTAGAGGAACATGAAACAGATATCGCTGGTGAGGCTCTGTTTTACTGCGGCTTTGCAAGAGCGGAACTGAATGACACCGAAGGCGCAATAGCTGCATACAAAAGAGCTGTTGAGACGGGATACAAAAGAGTTGGACTTTACTACAACTTAGCGAATCTCGAGAGAGAAACAATGAATACCACAGAAGCAATAGGATATTACGAAGATGCGCTTAGACTCAACCCGAAGCATGGACCCTCAATGAATAATATTGCGCTTGCCCTTGAAGATGCCGGCAGACGCGATATTGCCGAAGAATACTATCTTAAGGCGATAGAGTATTTGCCAGAGGGTGAACAAGCTCGCACAAATATTGCTTATACACTCCTCCGAAGGGGGCGATATAGGGAAGGTTGGAAGATATATGAGCAGCGACCGGGTATATCCAGAATCACAGGGATTGAACCAACCTGGAAACCAGGTGAAAGCCTAAGGGGAAAGGACGTGCTTGTGATGGTTGAGCAGGGCTATGGCGATGTAATAATGTTTGCAGGTTTACTTCAAGAGATAAAGAAAGAGTGCAAGTCAATAACATTGTTATGCGATAGGAGACTTGAACCCATACTGAAGAGGTCACTAAAAGGGATTCGTGCTACTAGCAGACTAGAAGCGGAAGAAATAGGAGCTTGTCAAGCGATCCTTGGGATTGCGAGCCTAGGCTATATCTGTAGAAACACAAAAGGGAAAAGCATAAAGCCAGTGAAACCGTATGTAGTCGCAAGAGAGAGCTCGAGATTTAACAATACCCGTACATCACGTCTTTGTGTTGGAATAGCATGGAGGGGAGGCGGTGAGTTAAGGACGAAAGAGCGTAGAAGTCTAAGTCTTGAAGCGTTTTACCCATTGCTAAAAGAGCAAGGGATAGATTGGGTTAATTTACAATATGGTGAGACTCGACTCGAGATCGAGAAAGCACATGAGAATCTCGGTATACAGATATCATGCGAGTTTAATGAAAAGAACGATATGGAAGTTTTCTGCGAACAGGTTGAGAGAGTGGATGTGGTGGTTACGGTCCAACAAACTGCGGTTCACTTTGGGGGAGCTATGGGCAAAAAGACACTGGCGCTTGTACCCAAAGTCCCCGAGTGGAGGTATGGAACCTCAGGGAACAGAATGGCCTGGTGGGAAAGCGTTGAAATTATAAGGCAAGATTGCTTTGGAAGTTGGGATAAAGAAATTGAAGCGATACGAAGGAGACTAAAGCAACTGAGGGATGAAAAGTCGGAGCAATATAATACTGACTATCTTAAACGATCTGGCACTAGGTTCTGATAGAGAATTTGCGGTGCACTTGGGTCAATCGAGAAGCCCATGGTTTTTCTGGATTTCTTTTGCAGGAAACTTGAAGTTGAGAAAGTAGATATTTTCAATACAAGCGTGGATGTTCCAGAGTAGTTAGAGATCACCGGAACTTCGTCCTTGATATATTCTTTCTGAGTAGGCCCCCAGTGATACTGCCTCAACTGGATCTGGTCTTGTTTTTGAGGGTGACAATTATATTCTGCAAAGTATCCTGGGAGACTGGCAGGTCGGTATTTGTGATAATAAGGGAATTTAGACCGAGAGGGGAAGAGGAGGCCAGATGCAAAGAATGGAAGAGATGAATAGAGTGGTGTCCTGGAATCTGAAGAACTAAAGCAGTCGTGCAAGTCAAAAGGCTTTAGGGGAAGTGCGCGACAGACGTACTTGAGGATTGTGTTGTTATCGATATTTCTTTGTACCAGATCTCTTAGTCTCGCAGAAAGTTGTGATGGTGTGAGTGATGAAGCAGGAAGTGCATTGACAGGAGATGGTATGAAATCAAATATGAGAACAAGGGGTGGAGCGGCGAAGCAGTTGTGGATCTCTGTGACAGGGCAGATTGGGATTGGTTGATAATTCGAAGCAGATGGTCGAGAGAGGGTGTCAAAACACGCGGCAAAAACAGGAGACTGAAGGCAGAGAAGGCAGGGAATGAATGTGAGGAGTGAACGCATAAAAAAAAAGCCCGATCTTAGATCGGGCTTTTGAGTGTCGTTAGAAGACAGGTTTGACTGGAACAGCAACTATAGAAGCATCTGATGGTGGAAGCGAGGATTGAATAGATGGGGACGCATTAGAGGCTTCTAAGCGATTAAGAAGCTTCTGAATAAGTTCGTCTTGACGATTCAAGCGATCTTCCAAATCAGAGATCTGAGAGGAAGGAGGTGCTGATGCTGCAGCTTCAAGGGCAGAAATCTGTGCTTGAAGTTGAGCAAGCTTATCGTTGAGCTCCTGGTTAGCAGCGGCAAGATCAGAGTAATCAGACAGCTGAGACTCAAGCTCAGAAATTTGTTCACGTAGAACCTGTATAAGTTGATCAGTCTGTTCATTGGGCTGTTCAGAAGAAGCCTTTGATGTGAGGGCTTCAATTTGATCAGTGAGATCAGAAATCTGCTCATTAAGAGAAGTAATCTGAGCATCACGTTGAGTCACAAGAGCCGCAATTGCCTGATCATCTACTGAAGCAGGGGTTGCCTTCTTGTGAATAACGCCCAGCGGGAATGTGAGGCCGACACGACCGACAGTTCCGCTAAGTGTTCCATATCCGTAATCGGTGTTGTTAGAGATAGCAACAGCACCGTTAAGTGAGGCACGGTTGCCAATCTTGATAGCACAGCCAAGTGATGCTGCACCAACACTGGAAGCGCCACCTGCACCAATTCCACATCGAGCGAACTCATCGTCACTGGGGACGTAGGTGGGTACTGCACTCAAGGCTGCAGACATAGCAACTTGAGATTTGATGCCCTGGCCCAGCTGCTGAATTGAGCTTTCAACAAAGTCAGGGTCAAAGCCTGTACCAAGAACGCCGTTTGCATCAGTGGTGAGAATCCTTGTGCCGTTAATCGAAGGATTCTGATTGGCTTTGCCAACATAATTACCACCAGGTGCGAGACCAGGAAGTGCGTAATTGGAGCTCTGTGTTCCAATTACAACCTGATTAGATCTCCAGGTAGCAGCTCCGGCACCAATTGCGGTGGATCCAAAGTAATCAGCCCTTGCTCCAGCACCAAGAGCGGTTGAATTAAGTGCCGTAGCAGATGACTGAGTACCAAGAGCTGTGGATCGTGCTCCAAGCGCGTCAGCTTCGAGACCGAACGCGGAGGAGTCCTCACCGAGAGCTTGCGACCGTGAACCGATTGCTACTGCACCACCTGCAGATGTTCCGCCTTGGTTGATTGCTTGGGCTCCTTCACCAATAGCAATTGTTCCTTGACCTCGGGCTTGAGCTCCTCGACCAACTGCCGTTGCAGCGAATGGCCCCTGCTGACTGTCAGCAACTGAATTAGTGCCGACGGCCACGTCAGAAGAAGTGACTGCACGTGCGGATGTACCAACAGCAATCGAGTTACGACCCTGGGCGGCTGAGTTGGTTGCAATCGCGGTAGCTCCAGTGGCTGAAGCTTGGGCGTTAGTACCAACTGCAGTCGAATCAGTGCTGTCTGCACCAGATGTCTGACCTATGGCAGTGGAGCGGAGGCCAGAAGCAGACGCAGAGACGCCTTGGGCAATCGAATTGATACCCGTTGCTTGAGCCTGACGACCAACTGCCAGTGAACTGGAGGCGTTGGCAACAGATTGATTGCCCATAGCAATCGAACTTGTAGTTGCCGTAGACAGGTTGCCAACCGCGATTGCCTCTTCATCAGTGGCTTGTGCGCTGTTACCAACGGCGATGCCATTGAGCGTCACTGCGGTGGCATCAAGACCGATCGCAACAGCATTGACACCAGAAGCTTCTGCGCTCGGACCAGTAGCAACGGCGTTGGTGGTAGCTGTCGATTTGGCGCCGATTGCGATCGCTTGATCATCAGTCGCTTGTGCGCTGTTACCAACGGCGATCGCGTTGATTGTGGAGGCTGTTGCATCGAGACCAACAGCGACAGAACTTACGCCAGCTGCCTCAGTGCTAGAGCCAACCGCAACTGCGTCAGCTTTGGAGGCGGAAGACTCAGTACCTACCGCGACCGCTCGAACAGCATTAGATCTGGCGCTAGTACCAAAAGCAATGCTGTTGGCGTTTGCCGCACGTGAGTTGGTACCAATGGACGATGCGTTAGATCCGGCAGCTCCAGAATCACGACCTTGAGCAATTGACTGGACACCAGATGCAATAGCACTGGATCCAATAGCAACAGCATCAGTGGTCGATGCTGTGGTGAATTTACCAATAGAGACCGAGCTGGAACCATTTGCTACCGCCTGGTTACCCATGGCAACTGAACTTGTAGTAGCCGAGGAAAGGTTGCCAACCGCGATTGCCTCTTCATCAGTGGCTTGTGCGCTGTTACCAACGGCGATGCCATTGAGCGTCACTGCGGTGGCATCAAGACCGATCGCAACAGCATTGACACCAGAAGCCTCTGCGCTCGGACCAGTAGCAACGGCGTTGGTGGTAGCTGTCGATTTGGCGCCGATTGCGATCGCTTGATCATCAGTCGCTTGTGCGCTGTTACCAACGGCGATGCCGTTCAGCGTCACTGCATTCGCGTCATAACCAATCGCAACTGTTGTTGCACCGTTGGCTCGGGCACTGGCACCTGTTGCGACCGATTGGGTGGTGGCCACGGAGTCATCACCAATCGCAACCGCTGATGCACCTGTTGCTGAGGCGCTCACACCAGCTGCCACTGCGTTGGTGGTGGCACTGGACAGGGCGCCGATCGCTGTGGCGTTTTCGTCAGTGGCTTGTGCGCTGTTACCAACGGCGATGCCGTTCAGCGTCACTGCATTCGCGTCATAACCAACCGCAACTGTTGTTGCACCGTTGGCTCGGGCACTGGCACCTGTTGCGATCGACTGGGTGGTGGCGACGGAGTCATCACCAACCGCAACTGCTTGTGCAGCTGTTGCGTTGGCGCTAATACCGACTGCCACTGCGTTGTCGGTGGCTCTGGTGTCATCACCAATCGCAACCGCTGATGTACCCGTTGCTTGAGCACTCACACCAGCTGCCACTGCGTTGGTGGTGGCACTGGACAGGGCGCCGATCGCTGTCGCGTTTTCGTCCGTCGCTTGTGCGCTGTTACCAACGGCGATGCCGTTGAGCGTCACTGCATTCGCGTCATAACCAACCGCAACTGTTGTTGCACCGTTGGCTCGGGCACTGGCACCTGTTGCGATCGACTGGGTGGTGGCGACGGAGTCATCACCAACCGCAACCGCTTGTGCACCTGTTGCCGAGGCGCTCACACCAGCTGCCACTGCGTTGGTGGTGGCACTGGACAGGGCGCCGATCGCTGTGGCGTTTTCGTCAGTGGCTTGTGCGCTGTTACCAACCGCGATGCCGTTGAGCGTCACTGCATTCGCGTCATAACCAACCGCAAACTGGTTTGGCCCGTTGCTCGGGCACTGGCACCTGTTGCGATCGACTGGGTGGTGGCGACGGAGTCATCACCAACCGCAACCGCTGATGCACCTGTTGCTGAGGCGCTCACACCAGCTGCCACTGCGTTGGTGGTGGCACTGGACAGGGCGCCGATCGCTGTCGCGTTTTCGTCCGTGGCTTGTGCGCTGTTACCAACGGCGATGCCGTTCAGCGTCACTGCATTCGCGTCATAACCAACCGCAACTGTTGTTGCACCGTTGGCTCGGGCACTGGCACCTGTTGCGATCGACTGGGTGGTGGCGACGGAGTCATCACCAACCGCAACTGCTTGTGCAGCTGTTGCGTTGGCGCTAATACCGACTGCCACTGCGTTGTCGGTGGCTCTGGTGTCATCACCAATCGCAACCGCTGATGTACCCGTTGCTTGAGCACTCACACCAGCTGCCACTGCGTTGGTGGTGGCACTGGACAGGGCGCCGATCGCTGTGGCGTTTTCGTCCGTGGCTTGTGCGCTGTTACCAACGGCGATGCCGTTGAGCGTCACTGCATTCGCGTCATAACCAACCGCAACTGTTGTTGCACCGTTGGCTCGGGCACTGGCACCTGTTGCGATCGACTGGGTGGTGGCGACGGAGTCATCACCAACCGCAACCGCTGATGCACCTGTTGCTGAGGCGCTCACACCAGCTGCCACTGCGTTGGTGGTGGCACTGGACAGGGCGCCGATCGCTGTCGCGTTTTCGTCAGTGGCTTGTGCGCTGTTACCAACGGCGATGCCGTTGAGCGTCACTGCATTCGCGTCATAACCAACCGCAACTGTTGTTGCACCGTTGGCTCGGGCACTGGCACCTGTTGCGATCGACTGGGTGGTGGCGACGGAGTCATCACCAACCGCAACTGCTTGTGCAGCTGTTGCGTTGGCGCTAATACCGACTGCCACTGCGTTGTCGGTGGCTCTGGTGTCATCACCAATCGCAACCGCTGATGTACCCGTTGCTTGAGCACTCACACCAGCTGCCACTGCGTTGGTGGTGGCACTGGACAGGGCGCCCCGACGCTGGGGCGTTTTTTCGTCCGTGGCTTGTCGCTGTTAAAACGCGATGCCGTCAGCGTCACGCATTCGAGTCATAACCAACCGCAACTGTTGTTGCACCGTTGGCTCGGGCACTGGCACCTGTTGCGATCGACTGGGTGGTGGCGACGGAGTCATCACCAACCGCAACCGCTGATGCACCTGTTGCTGAGGCGCTCACACCAGCTGCCACTGCGTTGGTGGTGGCACTGGACAGGGCGCCAATCGCTGTCGCGTTGTCGTCCGTGGCTTGTGCGCTGTTACCAACGGCGATGCCGTTCAGCGTCACTGCATTCGCGTCATAACCAACCGCAACTGTTGTTGCACCGTTGGCTCGGGCACTGGCACCTGTTGCGATCGACTGGGTGGTGGCGACGGAGTCATCACCAACCGCAACCGCTGATGCACCTAGTGCTCTGGCGCTCACACCAGCTGCCACTGCGTTGGTGGTGGCACTGGACAGGGCGCCGATCGCTGTGGCGTTTTCGTCAGTGGCTTGTGCGCTGTTACCAACCGCGATGCCGTTGAGCGTCACTGCATTCGCGTCATAACCAACCGCAACTGTTGTTGCACCGTTGGCTCGGGCACTGGCACCTGTTGCGATCGACTGGGTGGTGGCGACGGAGTCATCACCAACCGCAACCGCTTGTGCACCTGTTGCCGAGGCGCTCACACCAGCTGCCACTGCGTTGGTGGTGGCACTGGACAGGGCGCCGATCGCTGTCGCGTTTTCGTCCGTCGCTTGTGCGCTGTTACCAACGGCGATGCCGTTCAGCGTCACTGCATTCGCGTCAGAAAAAAACCAACCGACTGTGTTGCACCGTTGGCCGGGCCACTGGCAACTGTGCGATCGACTGGGTGGTGGCGACGGAGTCATCACCAACCGCAACTGCTTGTGCAGCTGTTGCGTTGGCGCTAATACCGACTGCCACTGCGTTGTCGGTGGCTCTGGTGTCATCACCAATCGCAACCGCTGATGTACCCGTTGCTTGAGCACTCACACCAGCTGCCACGCGACTGCTGTCATGTCCTTTATTCCTTTGTTTTCATCCCTTTTTTCCCCTCTTACACGTCTCTGTTTTCTCCCTCCTCTCTCTCTCGCACTGTCTCTTTCTCCTACCTTTTATCCCTTTGCTCTCTTTTTTGTCTCCTTTTTTTTCCTCCCCTGTTCTTTATTTATTAGGTCGTGGTTGGCCCCCCTCCTTTCTTTCTTCTCTCTCCCCCCCCTTTTTGTCCTTCCCTCTCTTATTTTGTCTCGTGCGTCCGTTCTTTTCTTGTCTCTGTATCCTATGCCCTCGGGCGCTTCCACTGAATAGCTTTTCTCTTTTCCACTCTCTTCGTTCCCTCCATCTTTTGCGCACTCCGATCCGTTTTGTTCGCTCCCTTTCGCTCTTCCCGCCTCTTTTTTTCTGCCGCTCTTTTTCCCCTTTCTTACTACGGCTTTTCCTTTCTTTCTGTTTCCTCTCTTGTGCGTCTTTTCCCTCGTATTTTTCTTCTTACCCTCTGCGTCTTATATGTTTTTCTGTGCTCTTACATTTCTCCTCCCTTTTTTCTTCCCCTCCCTTCTGCTGTTTTGTTGGTTACAGCCTCTTCTCTCACTGTTATTGCTCTTGCTACGTTCTTCGCGACTTTTCACTTTGTCGCCCTTTCCTTTGTTTGTGGTGCTTTAGTCTGTTCTTAATTGTACTTCTTTCTCTTTTAGTTCCGGTCCGCTTTCGCTGTTTACGTTTTATTTTGTTTGTTGTTGTCCCATGTTGCCCCTTTGCTTTATCTACCCATTCCTGCTCTCAGGAGTTCTTTCTCCGCTTTCTTGTCATTTTCTTAACTTGTTTCTACCTGTTTCTTTTTGGTCCTATTGACTTTCAGTTCGTTACCATTCTTAACTTTGTTTTCTATTTTTTTGTGATTCTTGCTTTATTTAATTACCCTTGATAACTAGCGAGTACCCTGGTATACTTACCTTTTTATTTTTCTTCCTGCGCTTGGCCACATTGTTCCCTATCCCCCTCCATCCGCTCAATACTTCCTTTATTCCTTGTTCGTATTCCGCCCTCCGTCTGCTTCTCTCTTATCTTTCTTCTTGCTCTTCTATAGACATCTCTTTCCTTCCGGCCGCGATGTCTTCGTTCCCGTTGTTGCCCTTCTTTTTCCCCTTTTGTTGGTCTTTCGTTCCTCGTTTCCCCGTTGAGTCATCTATTCTCTTTTCTGTTTTGCTCTTGTTTTCCTTCTAGGTGCAAGCCTCTTTTTATTTTGATTTTTCCATGTAAATTCAATTGAACGCTTTGCTCTTGACTCTCCCCCTTTCCGTTCCTCCCCCGGCCCCCACTTTCTCTTTCCTTTGTTCTCTTCCCCCCCCCTCTTTTTTTTCGCCCTACCTCCTCTCTTGCCTTATACATCTCCCTGTTGTTCTTCCTCTTCTTTTCTGCCCCGTCTCTTTCCCTTCCCCATCTCCCCCCTTCTTTTTCCCTCCCTCCCCGTCCCCCTTCCCCCCGTTCCGCTTTTTTTCCTCCCTCCTTCTCCCTTGTCTTCTCCCCCTTTCCTCCCTCCCTCGCGTTTTACTCTTTCCCTCCCCCTCCTGCCCCTTTCCCTCTCTCCTTTTCCTCCGCCCTCTCCTTGTACTTTTGCCCTCTTTTTCCCCTCTTTCCCCTTCCTCCCCCTCTTTTTATCCCTCCTTTCTCATTTCTACCTGTCCCTCCTTTTGTCTGTGGTAACTTTTTCCTTGTCGCGCCGTCTCTGTTTCTTTCCCCCCCCCCGTTTATTTTTTTTTCCTCCTTTTCACCTTCTCTATTCCCTGCTCGTCTCGTGTCCTTTCCCTCTCTTGTTCTTTAGTCTCTCCTTTTTTCTTTCGGGTCCCCCTTCTTTTTTTTTGCCTTCTTGTTCTTTTTTCTTCGTTCTCACCTTGACCTTTCTTTCGTTGTCCTCCATTCTCTTCTTTACTTCTTCCCCTCCCGCTCTTCTCCCTCTCCTTTCGTACTTTGTTTCCCTTGTTCTTTTATTTTTGGTCTTTTTATTGTTTCTCTTTCTCTCCTCCTTCTTTCCTCTCCCTTTCCCCCCCCCCTTGTTTTGTCTTCCCCCCCTTTTCTTGTTTCTTTCTCTTTTCTCCTCCTTTCCCCTACTCTTTGTTCTTTGTCGGTTCTCTTTCTCTTCCCTCGCCCCTACTTTCTCTCCTTCTTCTCCTGTCTTTTTTCCTTCTTTCTTTTCCCCCTTTGTGTCTGCGCTCCTTCTTCTTCGTCCCCCCCCCCCCCGTTTCTTTCTTTCTCTTTCCTCCCCCCCCTCCTCTTCCCCCCCCCCCCTCTCCTCCCCTTCCCCCCCCCCCCCCTCCTATTTTCTTTTCCCTCCCCCCCCCTTCTGTTATTGCCTTTCCTCCTCCTCTCTCCCCTTTTCGTCCTCCCCTTCTCTTTACTTGCCTTTCTCCTCCCTGTCCCTCGCTTTTTTTCCCCCTTTCCTTTTTTTTCTCTCTGCCCCCCCCCCCCCCCTTTCCCCTACTCCTCCCCCCCTGTTTTCTTTCCCCTTTCCTCCGCGTCTCCTCTCTCTTCTCTCTCCCTCTTTCCTACTTTTATTTTTTTCTCGCCCTCCCTTGTCCTGCTCTCCTTCTTCTTTCCCTGTCCTTGTGTTTTCTTCCCCCATTCCCCCCCCATCTTCCTTCTTCTCCCCTTTCTGTCCTCCCTTGTTTTTTCCCCCCCTCTCCCTTCTTCTTTCTTATTTTCTTCCCCTCCCCCCCTTCCCTTTCTTACTTTTTTCTTGTTTTTTCTGTCATTCTTTTGCCTATTCCTTACCCATCTCTTTTTTGTCCTCCTCATTTCCTTTTTTTCCCCCCCCCCTCCCCCCCCATCCCTTGTTCTTTTTTCTCTTTTTCTTCCCCCCCCGTCCCCCTGCCTTCATTCCGTTTCGCCCCTCCTCCCCCCCCTTCCTTTTTTCTTACCTCCCCCCCCCCTCTTTATGTGGTTTTTTTTTGCCCCCCCTCGTTCCATTTGGTCTCACCCCCTCTTTTCTTCCTCCTTTCGTTTTTTCTCGCCTTATCTTTTTTCATTTTCCTTCTTCTCTTCGCCTTTCTTTCATTCCGTTTCAATTTAGTGACTAACTTCCTCTTTTGCACTCCCATTTACTCTAAACCACTCTTTTTTCTTTGATTGGTTTTAATTGGTGTGGCACGGACAGGGCGCCCGCATCGCTGTCGCGTTTTCGTCAGTGGCTTGTGCGCTGTTACCAACGGCGATGCCGTTCAGCGTCACTGCATTCGCGTCATAACCAACCGCAACTGTTGTTGCACCGTTGGCTCGGGCACTGGCACCTGTTGCGATCGACTGGGTGGTGGCGACGGAGTCATCACCAACCGCAACCGCTGATGCACCTGTTGCTGAGGCGCTCACACCAGCTGCCACTGCGTTGGTGGTGGCACTGGACAGGCGGCGCGATCGCTAGTCGCGTTTCGCCGTCCGCTTTGCGCTGTTTACCAACTGGCGATGCCGTGAGCGTCACTGCATTCGCGTCATAACCAACCGCAACTGTTGTTGCACCGTTGGCTCGGGCACTGGCACCTGTTGCGATCGACTGGGTGGTGGCGACGGAGTCATCACCAACCGCAACTGCTTGTGCACCTGTTGCTGTGGCGCTCACACCAGCTGCCACTGCGTTGGTGGTGGCACTGGACAGGGCGCCAATCGCTGTGGCGTTTTCGTCCGTCGCTTGTGCGCTATTACCAACGGCGATGCCGTTCAGCGTCACTGCATTCGCGCATAAACCAAACCGGCAACTGTTGTTGGCACCGTTGGCTCGGCACTGGCACCTGTTGCGATCGACTGGTGGTGGCGGACGGGAGTCATCACAAACCGCCAACGCTGAGGCACCTGGTGCTGTGGGCGCCGATACGACTGCACTGCTCGGTGGTGGCGACGGGAGTCATCAACCAATCGCTACCGCTGATGCACCTGTTGCTGAGGCGCTCACACCAGCTGCCACTGCGTTGGTGGTGGCACTGGACAGGGCACCGATCGCTGTGGCGTTTTCGTCCGTGGCTTGTGCGCTGTTACCAACGGCGATGCCGTTGAGCGTCACTGCATTCGCGTCATAACCAACCGCAACTGTTGTTGCACCGTTGGCTCGGGCACTGGCACCTGTTGCGATCGACTGGGTGGTGGCGACGGAGTCATCACCAACCGCAACCGCTGATGCACCTGTTGCTGAGGCGCTCACACCAGCTGCCACTGCGTTGGTGGTGGCACTGGACAGGGCGCCAATCGCTGTCGCGTTTTCGTCCGTGGCTTGTGCGCTGTTACCAACGGCGATGCCGTTCAGCGTCACTGCATTCGCGTCATAACCAACCGCAACTGTTGTTGCACCGTTGGCTCGGGCACTGGCACCTGTTGCGATCGACTGGGTGGTGGCGACGGAGTCATCACCAATCGCAACCGCTGATGCACCTAGTGCTCTGGCGCTCACACCAGCTGCCACTGCGTTGGTGGTGGCACTGGACAGGGCGCCAATCGCTGTCGCGTTGTCGTCCGTGGCTTGTGCGCTGTTACCAACGGCGATGCCGTTGAGCGTCACTGCATTCGCGTCATAACCAACCGCAACTGTTGTTGCACCGTTGGCTCGGGCACTGGCACCTGTTGCGATCGACTGGGTGGTGGCGACGGAGTCATCACCAATCGCAACCGCTGATGCACCTAGTGCTCTGGCGCTCACACCAGCTGCCACTGCGTTGGTGGTGGCACTGGACAGGGCGCCGATCGCTGTCGCGTTTTCGTCCGTGGCTTGTGCGCTGTTACCAACGGCGATGCCGTTCAGCGTCACTGCATTCGCGTCATAACCAACCGCAACTGTTGTTGCACCGTTGGCTCGGGCACTGGCACCTGTTGCGATCGACTGGGTGGTGGCGACGGAGTCATCACCAACCGCAACTGCTTGTGCAGCTGTTGCGTTGGCGCTAATACCGACTGCCACTGCGTTGTCGGTGGCTCTGGTGTCATCACCAATCGCAACCGCTGATGTACCCGTTGCTTGAGCACTCACACCAGCTGCCACTGCGTTGGTGGTGGCACTGGACAGGGCGCCGATCGCTGTCGCGTTTTCGTCAGTGGCTTGTGCGCTGTTACCAACGGCGATGCCGTTCAGCGTCACTGCATTCGCGTCATAACCAACCGCAACTGTTGTTGCACCGTTGGCTCGGGCACTGGCACCTGTTGCGATCGACTGGGTGGTGGCGACGGAGTCATCACCAACCGCAACCGCTGATGCACCTGTTGCTGAGGCGCTCACACCAGCTGCCACTGCGTTGGTGGTGGCACTGGACAGGGCGCCGATCGCTGTCGCGTTTTCGTCAGTGGCTTGTGCGCTGTTACCAACGGCGATGCCGTTGAGCGTCACTGCATTCGCGTCATAACCAACCGCAACTGTTGTTGCACCGTTGGCTCGGGCACTGGCACCTGTTGCGATCGACTGGGTGGTGGCGACGGAGTCATCACCAACCGCAACTGCTTGTGCACCTGTTGCTGTGGCGCTCACACCAGCTGCCACTGCGTTGGTGGTGGCACTGGACAGGGCGCCAATCGCTGTGGCGTTTTCGTCCGTCGCTTGTGCGCTGTTACCAACGGCGATGCCGTTCAGCGTCACTGCATTCGCGTCATAACCAACCGCAACTGTTGTTGCACCGTTGGCTCGGGCACTGGCACCTGTTGCGATCGACTGGGTGGTGGCGACGGAGTCATCACCAACCGCAACCGCTGATGCACCTGTTGCTGTGGCGCTAATACCGACTGCCACTGCTTCGGTGGTGGCGACGGAGTCATCACCAATCGCAACCGCTGATGCACCTGTTGCTGAGGCGCTCACACCAGCTGCCACTGCGTTGGTGGTGGCACTGGACAGGGCACCGATCGCTGTGGCGTTTTCGTCCGTGGCTTGTGCGCTGTTACCAACGGCGATGCCGTTGAGCGTCACTGCATTCGCGTCATAACCAACCGCAACTGTTGTTGCACCGTTGGCTCGGGCACTGGCACCTGTTGCGATCGACTGGGTGGTGGCGACGGAGTCATCACCAACCGCAACCGCTGATGCACCTGTTGCTGAGGCGCTCACACCAGCTGCCACTGCGTTGGTGGTGGCACTGGACAGGGCGCCAATCGCTGTCGCGTTGTCGTCCGTGGCTTGTGCGCTGTTACCAACGGCGATGCCGTTCAGCGTCACTGCATTCGCGTCATAACCAACCGCAACTGTTGTTGCACCGTTGGCTCGGGCACTGGCACCTGTTGCGATCGACTGGGTGGTGGCGACGGAGTCATCACCAACCGCAACCGCTGTGAACCTGTGCGGTGCGTAATACCGACTGCCACTGCTTCGGTGGTGGCGACGGAGTCATCACCAATCGCAACCGCTGATGCACCTGTTGCCGAGGCGCTCACACCAGCTGCCACTGCGTTGGTGGTGGCACTGGACAGGGCGCCAATCGCTGTCGCGTTTTCGTCCGTCGCTTGTGCGCTGTTACCAACGGCGATGCCGTTCAGCGTTCAACTGCATCGCGTTCATAAAACCAAACGTAACTGTTTGTTGCACCGTTGGCTCGGGCACTGGCACTGTAGCGATCGACTGGGTGGTGGCGACGGAGTCACACCAACCGACAACTGCTGCATGCACCTGTTGCTGTGGCGCTTAGTACCGGACCGCTGACACTGCCGTCCGGTGGTGGCGACGGAGTCATCACCAATCGCAACCGCTGATGCACCTGTTGCTGAGGCGCTCACACCAGCTGCCACTGCGTTGGTGGTGGCACTGGACAGGGCACCGATCGCTGTGGCGTTGTCGTCCGTCGCTTGTGCGCTGTTACCAACGGCGATGCCGTTCAGCGTCACTGCATTCGCGTCATAACCAACCGCAACTGTTGTTGCACCGTTGGCTCGGGCACTGGCACCTGTTGCGATCGACTGGGTGGTGGCGACGGAGTCATCACCAACCGCAACCGCTTGTGCACCTGTTGCTGAGGCGCTCACACCAGCTGCCACTGCGTTGGTGGTGGCACTGGACAGGGCGCCAATCGCTGTCGCGTTTTCGTCCGTGGCTTGTGCGCTGTTACCAACGGCGATGCCGTTCAGCGTCACTGCATTCGCGTCATAACCAACCGCAACTGTTGTTGCACCGTTGGCTCGGGCACTGGCACCTGTTGCGATCGACTGGGTGGTGGCGACGGAGTCATCACCAACCGCAACTGCTTGTGCACCTAGTGCTCTGGCGCTCACACCAGCTGCCACTGCGTTGGTGGTGGCACTGGACAGGGCGCCAATCGCTGTCGCGTTGTCGTCAGTGGCTTGTGCGCTGTTACCAACGGCAATAGCGTTTTCGCTAGCTGCTAGTGCATCTTGACCAACAGCGACAGCACCATCAGCCTGAGCAGTTGAACTAGTACCGACAGCGACCGCGTTTGTGGAAGCGGACGAGTCATTACCAAAGGCAGCACCAGCAATACCGGTGGCCTTAGCGCTAGAGCCAACGGCTAGTGCGTCAACTGATACAGCGGTTGCGTCAAAACCAATAGCAATGGCACCAGAGGTGTTCGCAGTTGTCTGAGCGTCACCGATTGCGACGACACCAGCGGTAGCTCCCGTAATAGTTGTGAGACCAGAGACGTCTGGGTCTCCACGAGAAGTACCGAGATTCAGTGCGCCAACTGGTACTTCCCCAGCAGTGCGGGTGCTTGTTTCTGCGTTGGTGGTACCGCCAGCGCCGTTATCGACTTCGATGGCCGCCGCAAATGCGGCCATCGGCGTCAAAAGCTTGCCTATAGACAAAAGCGCGACGAACAGACCTAAAGCTCTGTTAATCGGCGATGAGCGTCGTGACGAGCGACTCGTAGGCGAACCGCTGGTGCCGATGAGAGAGACCCTCAGCAGAAGGTTGAAAGCAATTCCCTTACGGCCGTTCGGTTGCTTACGAGGCTGCACAAGAAGCTGGCAAATCCCGCGAAGAGTAGCCAAGAAAAACCCCGATATGCAGCAGCCAAGCGAGGAAGTGTCACAGCAAAAGATATGCCACTAGTCTCGCTGGACTACTCGATGCGACGAGTGCACACGCGTCTATCTGGCTCTATCATGAGTCTCAAGATGGCACGAGAGCGATCAGACTCGATTGCAATACTGTTGATGGCTTTTAATTCAGATTCAGTATATTTTGAAAAGATATTTGCGTAGCAAGGGCAGTAAATAGGACGTTTCCTCTCCGGGATATCAGAATTGGGAGATTCGGTGCACGAATCTGAAACTCCCTTAATAAACGATTCCTTGAAGGTTTGTCGAGACTTTGGGGATGAAGCCGGTTGCTGTGAAAGAAGGTGACCAGCGCCTTGATAAAGCGAAGGCGATGAAAGAGATAAGGGGCTGGTGGCCAAAAAGGCAGCTAGAGCAAGCACAGAAATCAATGACGCGTGGGTTGTGGGTCACTTTACTGCTTCAACATTCAAGCTCATGAGACGACCGTCGATTTTGTCTAAATGAGGCAAATAGGCCTGAGAATAATCGTCAACGCATGAGTGATCCGTGGACCGCCAATCCCAAAGTCGACAGTGAGAAAAACCAGTTTCGAGAAGTGAGGAAGAGAGCAAGTTGTAGTCAAAGATCATTTTGTGAAAATCAGAGGCATCACGCTGACCACCAACAAGCAGACCAATTAGGCCGCTGAGCCCATCTTGGAAACCTTCAGAGATGTAAACTTGAACAATTGATTCAAAATTAGGTACCGACAAACGAAGAATTCCTCCATCCTTAAGCTTGGAAAACCACTCTCGCAGAACATTAGGGAAGGATCTACGGTCAAAATGCTCAAGAACATGACAAGCATAAATAAGATCAACCGATCGGTCGGGAATCATCGGAAGATGTGAGACATCAGCGCAGAAGTCAAGATGTCGATAGTGCGTTGAGTCTATATGTACATAACCAGGGATGAACTTTGAACCGCAACCAAGATGGAGTTTAGTCATTTTTAGGTATTCGAATAAGACGACAGTGCTTCACTGTGCAGTCGTTTAAGAGTGCTGACAAAAGATTCATAGAGGGAGAATGAGTTGCACAGTTCAGAATCTAAGAATTGTCGTCGCATTTGCGACCTAGAATAGGCTTTTTTATTGATATGCTCCGTGAGATTGCCAACAATAGCGAGATACTCGTTTGTTGAGAATGCAACAAGATCAAGACGTCCTAAACCATTCATAATGGAATGAGAGAGGCGACCACCGATCCAGGGTGAACTGAATGCAACAAGTGGAACGCCCATCAATAGAGAGTCAAAGGCGGTTGTACCGCTGGTCAGCGGCAATGTATCCAGTGAAATGTCGATAGAGTTATAAAGGTTCATATGAGACATCCAGGAGTCTTGGTATGGTGCAAATTCGACTCTTGATGGGTCGACCCCAGCTTGAGAGAGAGAAGCGATTATATCGGACTTCCTGGAGTCATCAGTCTCGCGAGGGAGAGAACTCTTGAGAAGCAGAGAGGTTCCAGGAAAAGCTCTTAGGACAGACGACCACAACTCAATGGTCTCTGGAGTTATCTTCATAAAGTTATTAAAGCAGCCGAAACGAATATTAGAGAGCTGAGCATCGTTTATCAGGGGTAAACGTGGGGGTGGAGTAAAGGAAACCCAAGTCCTAGAGAGATTGACCAGCCTCTCAGAGAATTCGCATTGGAACTCCTCTGGCGTAATAATATTATCGCCAATAAAATAGTCAATTGTGGGTAAATAGGTAGAACCATGCACTCCAATGTAATGGGCCTGAACAGGTGCAAGCCTACGATAAAGAAGTAGTTGTCTATTGAACGACATATGGTGGGATGTATCAATAACCACATCCAATTCAAAGTCAAGTATGAGTCGGTGTGCGGCATTATCATCAATATTATAAATCGGAACGAATGCATATACACTGTCTTTAATTGTAGACCATGCCTTTTCGTGGGATCTGTCTCGTGTGGGAAAAACAAAAAAGAGAGTTTTATCAGGGTTAGAACTTAAGAGAAGTGATTCGAGGAAGAAGGAGACTGCGTGATTACCAATCTCAGCGCTGAGGATACCGACACGTAAGGGCCTATTTTCGCAAGAAGAAGGACTATTGAATGAACAGCTTGGCAAAGTTGATAAGGCAGCATGATAAGAATCGACTAGCTTAGAACGTTCCAAGGTAGATGCGACGCGAGTAAAGCTAAGGAAGTAAAGGATAGAGTCCCAGGCATCAAAAGAACGTGGATTGAAGTATATGGATTGTAAAAAGCTCTGAAGTGCGTAAACAGGCTGTGCATTCTTAAAGTAGATTTCTCCTAAAGCTTGTAAGCAGAATGCATTTTGGGGGTCAATCTTACGTGTGAGAATCAAGGTAGAGAGAGCTTGGGGTATATCTCCAAGGTCGCACAGGCATAGTGCCTTATTGATAAGGATTTGAGTATTAGTTGAATCAAGTTTTAAAGCAAGATTGAAGAGTGTTAAAGCTGAATTATTATCGCCTGCTTGACGATTGACAGCAGCTTTAAGGTTAATGAGAGAAACCGATCGAGGATGAACATGGAGACACTTATTAATCCACTTGATACACTCAGGCAATTGCAAGAGCAGTCGTAAGCACTCACCCTTATTGACTAAGTCGGCCTCTTCTGGAGTGGCTGAGTGTGTAATCGAATAATCAAAGCAATATAAGGCACGATTATAGTCACGCGTAAAGGATAAGTGGAAGTAGCCTAAGCGAGAGTATATAGATGGGAGTAGTTCATGTATTGACTTTTCCAAGCTTTCATTAAACACTTGTAATGCCCTTTCAGGGCCTTCGATGGTATAGAGAACTTGAGCATGAAGTAAAAGAATATCAGGATCAAAGGATGATGAGAGTGCACGCTCAAGGTAAGGCAATAAGGATTGAAGACAATCCGTTCGAGTATAAATGGTATACAGGTGATGAAGAGATTCTTGGAGATGAGGTTTATAATAAAGAGAGCGGGTTAGAAATTCTACTGCTTGCTCGTAGTTTGAGGAAAGCAGATTGAGATAACCCTGGTTAGACAAAGCCTCCGGATATGCAGGGTTGTACAGAAGTGCACGGTCTAAGAATAGAGAAGCTTCGTGATGCTGCCCTTTTTTTATGAGTAAGGCGGCCAAGTTTGTGCAAGCAACTGTAAGGCTATCGCAGTTTTCTATGTATTTACGATATTTATCTTCAGCGAAGGAAAACTGACCACTCAAATGATGGGACAGGGCTTCGTGAAATAGGTTTTGATCAGGTGGCATCAACAAAGTGAGGTATGCTGGTCAAATAAACAGCATAATGAGAGACTGGACCGGCGATGAGGCTTCGATGGAAGATCGTATAAAAGCTGCCGAACAAATAAGTTGTAGACTTGTAAACAGCAGAGAGTTTGAGAAATGCATTGCATTCGTGCAATCAAGCATCAAGGATTCGGTAGATAGCTTCACAATAAGGATGAATGAGGTTGCTTGCTATATAAATAGGCAGAATTGGCTTGATGCTGTAAGAACCCTAGATGATGCGCATGAGAAGTATAACTCACATGGACTGACAGAAAGCCAACAGCATTTATCTATAATGTACTACTCATTGGTGGAACAAGAGATAGGAGATGTCGATAAGGCAGAAAAGGCTCTAAGAGAATTAGCATTATTAAAGAAAGAGGATGAGATAGTTCAGTTCAACTATAGTTTATCACTTATCAAAAAGAAGAAATACAGAGAGGCCATAGATAGATTGCTTGAGATAGTTATAAAGAGACCGGAATGGGGAGCGGCTTACTTTTCGGTCGCAAATTGCTATCAAAACTTGGGATTAGATGGTGAAGCAATATTTTGGTATAAACAAGCGTTGAAAAAGAATGATGCACATAATGTACGTCTTAATCTTTCTCTAAGTTTACTGCGGAGTGGGAGATTCGAGGAAGGTTGGCGTGAGTTTGAGAATCGTCCTAGAACATGGAACTTAGATTGGCTAAGATGTAATTGGCATCCAGGAGATGAAATCAGAGGCAAAAGTGTTGCAATAATAACTGATGAGGGGATTGGAGATGCAATAATGTTTATGCCTCTTTTGGCTAAGGTTGTAAAAGATTCTCTAAGGCATGTGGTTTATGCTGATAAAAGGCTGGCAAGCGTTTTCAAGCGATGCATACCAGGCCTCATCATTGAAACCAGGGTAAACGACAATAGATATAAGGAATATGACGTTTTCATGAGGCTAGCAAGCCTTGCTGGTGTTTATTACACTACTAAAGAGGACATAGCACAAAGATCCTCCTATCTAACATGCGATGAGGTTGAAAAGAAAAAGTGGGCGAGGAAGTTAGCAAACTCAAAATGCTTAAGAGTGGGAATAGGATGGCGGGGAGGAGTTGGGAGAGATGCTATTGAGAAGCGATCAGTTCCGCTTATAGAGTGGAAGATCTTAGGCAAAGGATTAAATGTAGAATGGATTTCGTTGCAACATAGACCAGACAGAGATCAGATCAATGCAGCAAATAGCTGCTACAATGTAGATATCAAGGTATTCGAGAAACTTGGTGAAGATATAGAAGAATTAACCGCACTAATAGAAAATCTAGATTTAATTATTACGTGTGAGCAGACTGTGGCCCATATAGCTGGTGCCCTTGGCAAAGAATGCTTGGTGCTTGCGGCAAGTCCACCAGGTTGGCGATATATTGAAGATTTGGATATCGCAACGCATCGTAGAATGCTTTGGTATAAATCGGTGACATTAATCCGTCAGAATGATTGGGCTATATGCGAAAAAAAGATTAAAGCGCTGCAGTAATGGCTTTAAAGCCGAGAGCAACACAACTCTGTTGACGAGTTGGCTATGATGATATACGCTGTGGTTGGGGAGAAGTACTAGCGATGGGCCCTGACAGGCTTTGGGACGCAGATGTGCGGGAATCCAGCCTTGGAAGTCCCTCGGATCATTACAGTAATCATATACCTCTAGTCGGCGAGGTAATATCAGCATCAAGCTCAGCTATAGAGTCTATTGTAGATGAAAGTTATCAGATAGTATGGGAAGAGTCAAAGGATTTGTCAGCTTTTGCTCCAACAGGAGTTGAAGGATTTGATTTGGTTTTAGGGACCAGGCATGAAGATAATCATGTGCGATACAGGGTCGTTGGGGAAGACGAATTAACGCTTCATACCTCTAAGCCAGTATATATTTACAATCAAGTTGAGACCTTTGGCAATACATATGTAGGCAGAAACGAGGAGCATTATAGACTCTGGAACAAGAGTCTTTTCGCAGAAAGTATTGAATTAAAAGCATCCATATTCAAAGAAAGAGAGATCGTCCTCGGCGCAAATGCATCATCGGACGTTGAAGCCACGATATTATCGTATACACCAGCGGAATATGAATACACTTATTCACGGAAGCTGACTAAAGTCGGAAGATCATTAGTAGAGATAGAGACAGTTGAGAGAGAGTTGGTTGAGTCTGAGGCGTACTATTTAACGAGTATAAAAAGCGACAGAACTGATGCAGTCCTCGAAAAGGTAGAGCTAGGTTTCAGCCTGGAAAGTAATGAGATTGCCAAGTGGGAGTTTGCTTCCGATATAGACTTAAATCAAGATGGAGAAATCGGAGAGAATACGAATGTAGTTTTAAATCAGGATGGGATAAAGGTTGAAGTAGGTATTAATACAAATGATTATTACTTGCGTGGCGAAGACAGCAAAACAAGATACATAACATGGGGAGGGCGAGAAGCCGACTCGTCGAAGATTATAGGTGCTGGATACTACGATTCAAATACAGTCCTTGTACTGACAGCAAATAAATACGCGGAATTACCCATGAGCCAAGTGGAAGAAGGACATAAGATTTTGGTACTTAATACAGATGGAAAAGTAAATGGTTATATCAGCCTGGATGAAATTCATCCATTAGCTTTCTGGAATAGATTGAACGATTTCTTTGGTACTAGCTACCTAAGTAATGGGGATAATGAAATAGGTGCTTTTGATCATCAAGCCACTGCCTCTCTTGCCATCTCTGGCGAACCTCTAGAAGGAAATACACTCTCTGCCTCCCTCTCTAACCTCGTTGACCCGGACGGACCAGCCTCTCCCTCTTTCCAATGGCAAAGACTCTCCTCCTCTGGTCAATGGAACAATATCTCCTCCGCTAATTCTTCCTCCTTCCAAATACCTGATGACCAATCACTCGTTGGTTCATCTCTGCGGCTTCACGTTATCTCCACTGACTCTCGCGGTGGACAAACTTCCTTCTTCTCTGATCCTCTAGTCGTTCAAAACTCAAACGACTCACCACAACACAACATCTCCATTCTTGGCAATGCCGTCGAGGGGCAAACTCTCTCCATTGACCTCTCCTCTCTCGTTGATCAGGACGGCATTCCTTCCTCTGGCATTCATTCCCCCTCGATTCAGTGGTTACGCAATAACACTCCCATTGACGGCGCTAACTCCAACTCATACTCTCTCTCTCAAAATGATGTCGATTCCATAATCTCTGCTCAGATCTCCTATCGAGATAACTTCGGCAATAACGAATCCTTCACACTATCAAACCCATCTACAGTCCTTGATTTTGATCATCAAGCCACTGCCTCTCTTGCCATCTCTGGCGAACCTCTAGAAGGAAATACACTCTCTGCCTCCCTCTCTAACCTCGTTGACCCGGACGGACCAGCCTCTCCCTCTTTCCAATGGCAAAGACTCTCCTCCTCTGGTCAATGGAACAATATCTCCTCCGCTAATTCTTCCTCCTTCCAAATACCTGATGACCAATCACTCGTTGGTTCATCTCTGCGGCTTCACGTTATCTCCACTGACTCTCGCGGTGGACAAACTTCCTTCTTCTCTGATCCTCTAGTCGTTCAAAACTCAAACGACTCACCACAACACAACATCTCCATTCTTGGCAATGCCGTCGAGGGGCAAACTCTCTCCATTGACCTCTCCTCTCTCGTTGATCAGGACGGCATTCCTTCCTCTGGCATTCATTCCCCCTCGATTCAGTGGTTACGCAATAACACTCCCATTGACGGCGCTAACTCCAACTCATACTCTCTCTCTCAAAATGATGTCGATTCCATAATCTCTGCTCAGATCTCCTATCGAGATAACTTCGGCAATAACGAATCCTTCACACTATCAAACCCATCTACAGTCCTTGATTTTGATCATCAAGCCACTGCCTCTCTTGCCATCTCTGGCGAACCTCTAGAAGGAAATACACTCTCTGCCTCCCTCTCTAACCTCGTTGACCCGGACGGACCAGCCTCTCCCTCTTTCCAATGGCAAAGACTCTCCTCCTCTGGTCAATGGAACAATATCTCCTCCGCTAATTCTTCCTCCTTCCAAATACCTGATGACCAATCACTCGTTGGTTCATCTCTGCGGCTTCACGTTATCTCCACTGACTCTCGCGGTGGACAAACTTCCTTCTTCTCTGATCCTCTAGTCGTTCAAAACTCAAACGACTCACCACAACACAACATCTCCATTCTTGGCAATGCCGTCGAGGGGCAAACTCTCTCCATTGACCTCTCCTCTCTCGTTGATCAGGACGGCATTCCTTCCTCTGGCATTCATTCCCCCTCGATTCAGTGGTTACGCAATAACACTCCCATTGACGGCGCTAACTCCAACTCATACTCTCTCTCTCAAAATGATGTCGATTCCATAATCTCTGCTCAGATCTCCTATCGAGATAACTTCGGCAATAACGAATCCTTCACACTATCAAACCCATCTACAGTCCTTGATTTTGATCATCAAGCCACTGCCTCTCTTGCCATCTCTGGCGAACCTCTAGAAGGAAATACACTCTCTGCCTCCCTCTCTAACCTCGTTGACCCGGACGGACCAGCCTCTCCCTCTTTCCAATGGCAAAGACTCTCCTCCTCTGGTCAATGGAACAATATCTCCTCCGCTAATTCTTCCTCCTTCCAAATACCTGATGACCAATCACTCGTTGGTTCATCTCTGCGGCTTCACGTTATCTCCACTGACTCTCGCGGTGGACAAACTTCCTTCTTCTCTGATCCTCTAGTCGTTCAAAACTCAAACGACTCACCACAACACAACATCTCCATTCTTGGCAATGCCGTCGAGGGGCAAACTCTCTCCATTGACCTCTCCTCTCTCGTTGATCAGGACGGCATTCCTTCCTCTGGCATTCATTCCCCCTCGATTCAGTGGTTACGCAATAACACTCCCATTGACGGCGCTAACTCCAACTCATACTCTCTCTCTCAAAATGATGTCGATTCCATAATCTCTGCTCAGATCTCCTATCGAGATAACTTCGGCAATAACGAATCCTTCACACTATCAAACCCATCTACAGTCCTTGATTTTGATCATCAAGCCACTGCCTCTCTTGCCATCTCTGGCGAACCTCTAGAAGGAAATACACTCTCTGCCTCCCTCTCTAACCTCGTTGACCCGGACGGACCAGCCTCTCCCTCTTTCCAATGGCAAAGACTCTCCTCCTCTGGTCAATGGAACAATATCTCCTCCGCTAATTCTTCCTCCTTCCAAATACCTGATGACCAATCACTCGTTGGTTCATCTCTGCGGCTTCACGTTATCTCCACTGACTCTCGCGGTGGACAAACTTCCTTCTTCTCTGATCCTCTAGTCGTTCAAAACTCAAACGACTCACCACAACACAACATCTCCATTCTTGGCAATGCCGTCGAGGGGCAAACTCTCTCCATTGACCTCTCCTCTCTCGTTGATCAGGACGGCATTCCTTCCTCTGGCATTCATTCCCCCTCGATTCAGTGGTTACGCAATAACACTCCCATTGACGGCGCTAACTCCAACTCATACTCTCTCTCTCAAAATGATGTCGATTCCATAATCTCTGCTCAGATCTCCTATCGAGATAACTTCGGCAATAACGAATCCTTCACACTATCAAACCCATCTACAGTCCTTGATTTTGATCATCAAGCCACTGCCTCTCTTGCCATCTCTGGCGAACCTCTAGAAGGAAATACACTCTCTGCCTCCCTCTCTAACCTCGTTGACCCGGACGGACCAGCCTCTCCCTCTTTCCAATGGCAAAGACTCTCCTCCTCTGGTCAATGGAACAATATCTCCTCCGCTAATTCTTCCTCCTTCCAAATACCTGATGACCAATCACTCGTTGGTTCATCTCTGCGGCTTCACGTTATCTCCACTGACTCTCGCGGTGGACAAACTTCCTTCTTCTCTGATCCTCTAGTCGTTCAAAACTCAAACGACTCACCACAACACAACATCTCCATTCTTGGCAATGCCGTCGAGGGGCAAACTCTCTCCATTGACCTCTCCTCTCTCGTTGATCAGGACGGCATTCCTTCCTCTGGCATTCATTCCCCCTCGATTCAGTGGTTACGCAATAACACTCCCATTGACGGCGCTAACTCCAACTCATACTCTCTCTCTCAAAATGATGTCGATTCCATAATCTCTGCTCAGATCTCCTATCGAGATAACTTCGGCAATAACGAATCCTTCACACTATCAAACCCATCTACAGTCCTTGATTTTGATCATCAAGCCACTGCCTCTCTTGCCATCTCTGGCGAACCTCTAGAAGGAAATACACTCTCTGCCTCCCTCTCTAACCTCGTTGACCCGGACGGACCAGCCTCTCCCTCTTTCCAATGGCAAAGACTCTCCTCCTCTGGTCAATGGAACAATATCTCCTCCGCTAATTCTTCCTCCTTCCAAATACCTGATGACCAATCACTCGTTGGTTCATCTCTGCGGCTTCACGTTATCTCCACTGACTCTCGCGGTGGACAAACTTCCTTCTTCTCTGATCCTCTAGTCGTTCAAAACTCAAACGACTCACCACAACACAACATCTCCATTCTTGGCAATGCCGTCGAGGGGCAAACTCTCTCCATTGACCTCTCCTCTCTCGTTGATCAGGACGGCATTCCTTCCTCTGGCATTCATTCCCCCTCGATTCAGTGGTTACGCAATAACACTCCCATTGACGGCGCTAACTCCAACTCATACTCTCTCTCTCAAAATGATGTCGATTCCATAATCTCTGCTCAGATCTCCTATCGAGATAACTTCGGCAATAACGAATCCTTCACACTATCAAACCCATCTACAGTCCTTGATTTTGATCATCAAGCCACTGCAGATACAAGAGACAATATAACCGCGTCGACGGATGAACCTTCTCCTGACATCAGCCAATGGGAAGCTGATGGACTATTTCAGGGAACGGTTCGCGGAACCGTTTACATTGAAAGCCTAAACAGCACTGCCGTCGTAAGCCACCTCGAGGAAATTGCACATCTCGAAACCACAAGAAGCCTCGTAAGAGAAGGCAGATCACTCGTAATCAAAGAAGTCACCACCAAGAGCACAATTCAGGAAGAGGCGTTTCTTGTCACATACATTAGGGATGGCGAAGTTTTCGGAAATCCGAATATCAACGCAACAGAAATATCAGACAGGTCAGTACTAGAATCTATTGAAAGCAGTTTAAACATAGATCTAGATGGAGATGGCCGGATACCACAACAACGTATCCAGGATCATCAAGCCACTGCCTCTCTTGCCATCTCTGGCGAACCTCTAGAAGGAAATACACTCTCTGCCTCCCTCTCTAACCTCGTTGACCCGGACGGACCAGCCTCTCCCTCTTTCCAATGGCAAAGACTCTCCTCCTCTGGTCAATGGAACAATATCTCCTCCGCTAATTCTTCCTCCTTCCAAATACCTGATGACCAATCACTCGTTGGTTCATCTCTGCGGCTTCACGTTATCTCCACTGACTCTCGCGGTGGACAAACTTCCTTCTTCTCTGATCCTCTAGTCGTTCAAAACTCAAACGACTCACCACAACACAACATCTCCATTCTTGGCAATGCCGTCGAGGGGCAAACTCTCTCCATTGACCTCTCCTCTCTCGTTGATCAGGACGGCATTCCTTCCTCTGGCATTCATTCCCCCTCGATTCAGTGGTTACGCAATAACACTCCCATTGACGGCGCTAACTCCAACTCATACTCTCTCTCTCAAAATGATGTCGATTCCATAATCTCTGCTCAGATCTCCTATCGAGATAACTTCGGCAATAACGAATCCTTCACACTATCAAACCCATCTACAGTCCTTGATTTTGATCATCAAGCCACTGCCTCTCTTGCCATCTCTGGCGAACCTCTAGAAGGAAATACACTCTCTGCCTCCCTCTCTAACCTCGTTGACCCGGACGGACCAGCCTCTCCCTCTTTCCAATGGCAAAGACTCTCCTCCTCTGGTCAATGGAACAATATCTCCTCCGCTAATTCTTCCTCCTTCCAAATACCTGATGACCAATCACTCGTTGGTTCATCTCTGCGGCTTCACGTTATCTCCACTGACTCTCGCGGTGGACAAACTTCCTTCTTCTCTGATCCTCTAGTCGTTCAAAACTCAAACGACTCACCACAACACAACATCTCCATTCTTGGCAATGCCGTCGAGGGGCAAACTCTCTCCATTGACCTCTCCTCTCTCGTTGATCAGGACGGCATTCCTTCCTCTGGCATTCATTCCCCCTCGATTCAGTGGTTACGCAATAACACTCCCATTGACGGCGCTAACTCCAACTCATACTCTCTCTCTCAAAATGATGTCGATTCCATAATCTCTGCTCAGATCTCCTATCGAGATAACTTCGGCAATAACGAATCCTTCACACTATCAAACCCATCTACAGTCCTTGATTTTGATCATCAAGCCACTGCCTCTCTTGCCATCTCTGGCGAACCTCTAGAAGGAAATACACTCTCTGCCTCCCTCTCTAACCTCGTTGACCCGGACGGACCAGCCTCTCCCTCTTTCCAATGGCAAAGACTCTCCTCCTCTGGTCAATGGAACAATATCTCCTCCGCTAATTCTTCCTCCTTCCAAATACCTGATGACCAATCACTCGTTGGTTCATCTCTGCGGCTTCACGTTATCTCCACTGACTCTCGCGGTGGACAAACTTCCTTCTTCTCTGATCCTCTAGTCGTTCAAAACTCAAACGACTCACCACAACACAACATCTCCATTCTTGGCAATGCCGTCGAGGGGCAAACTCTCTCCATTGACCTCTCCTCTCTCGTTGATCAGGACGGCATTCCTTCCTCTGGCATTCATTCCCCCTCGATTCAGTGGTTACGCAATAACACTCCCATTGACGGCGCTAACTCCAACTCATACTCTCTCTCTCAAAATGATGTCGATTCCATAATCTCTGCTCAGATCTCCTATCGAGATAACTTCGGCAATAACGAATCCTTCACACTATCAAACCCATCTACAGTCCTTGATTTTGATCATCAAGCCACTGCCTCTCTTGCCATCTCTGGCGAACCTCTAGAAGGAAATACACTCTCTGCCTCCCTCTCTAACCTCGTTGACCCGGACGGACCAGCCTCTCCCTCTTTCCAATGGCAAAGACTCTCCTCCTCTGGTCAATGGAACAATATCTCCTCCGCTAATTCTTCCTCCTTCCAAATACCTGATGACCAATCACTCGTTGGTTCATCTCTGCGGCTTCACGTTATCTCCACTGACTCTCGCGGTGGACAAACTTCCTTCTTCTCTGATCCTCTAGTCGTTCAAAACTCAAACGACTCACCACAACACAACATCTCCATTCTTGGCAATGCCGTCGAGGGGCAAACTCTCTCCATTGACCTCTCCTCTCTCGTTGATCAGGACGGCATTCCTTCCTCTGGCATTCATTCCCCCTCGATTCAGTGGTTACGCAATAACACTCCCATTGACGGCGCTAACTCCAACTCATACTCTCTCTCTCAAAATGATGTCGATTCCATAATCTCTGCTCAGATCTCCTATCGAGATAACTTCGGCAATAACGAATCCTTCACACTATCAAACCCATCTACAGTCCTTGATTTTGATCATCAAGCCACTGCCTCTCTTGCCATCTCTGGCGAACCTCTAGAAGGAAATACACTCTCTGCCTCCCTCTCTAACCTCGTTGACCCGGACGGACCAGCCTCTCCCTCTTTCCAATGGCAAAGACTCTCCTCCTCTGGTCAATGGAACAATATCTCCTCCGCTAATTCTTCCTCCTTCCAAATACCTGATGACCAATCACTCGTTGGTTCATCTCTGCGGCTTCACGTTATCTCCACTGACTCTCGCGGTGGACAAACTTCCTTCTTCTCTGATCCTCTAGTCGTTCAAAACTCAAACGACTCACCACAACACAACATCTCCATTCTTGGCAATGCCGTCGAGGGGCAAACTCTCTCCATTGACCTCTCCTCTCTCGTTGATCAGGACGGCATTCCTTCCTCTGGCATTCATTCCCCCTCGATTCAGTGGTTACGCAATAACACTCCCATTGACGGCGCTAACTCCAACTCATACTCTCTCTCTCAAAATGATGTCGATTCCATAATCTCTGCTCAGATCTCCTATCGAGATAACTTCGGCAATAACGAATCCTTCACACTATCAAACCCATCTACAGTCCTTGATTTTGATCATCAAGCCACTGCCTCTCTTGCCATCTCTGGCGAACCTCTAGAAGGAAATACACTCTCTGCCTCCCTCTCTAACCTCGTTGACCCGGACGGACCAGCCTCTCCCTCTTTCCAATGGCAAAGACTCTCCTCCTCTGGTCAATGGAACAATATCTCCTCCGCTAATTCTTCCTCCTTCCAAATACCTGATGACCAATCACTCGTTGGTTCATCTCTGCGGCTTCACGTTATCTCCACTGACTCTCGCGGTGGACAAACTTCCTTCTTCTCTGATCCTCTAGTCGTTCAAAACTCAAACGACTCACCACAACACAACATCTCCATTCTTGGCAATGCCGTCGAGGGGCAAACTCTCTCCATTGACCTCTCCTCTCTCGTTGATCAGGACGGCATTCCTTCCTCTGGCATTCATTCCCCCTCGATTCAGTGGTTACGCAATAACACTCCCATTGACGGCGCTAACTCCAACTCATACTCTCTCTCTCAAAATGATGTCGATTCCATAATCTCTGCTCAGATCTCCTATCGAGATAACTTCGGCAATAACGAATCCTTCACACTATCAAACCCATCTACAGTCCTTGATTTTGATCATCAAGCCACTGCAGATACAAGAGACAATATAACCGCGTCGACGGATGAACCTTCTCCTGACATCAGCCAATGGGAAGCTGATGGACTATTTCAGGGAACGGTTCGCGGAACCGTTTACATTGAAAGCCTAAACAGCACTGCCGTCGTAAGCCACCTCGAGGAAATTGCACATCTCGAAACCACAAGAAGCCTCGTAAGAGAAGGCAGATCACTCGTAATCAAAGAAGTCACCACCAAGAGCACAATTCAGGAAGAGGCGTTTCTTGTCACATACATTAGGGATGGCGAAGTTTTCGGAAATCCGAATATCAACGCAACAGAAATATCAGACAGGTCAGTACTAGAATCTATTGAAAGCAGTTTAAACATAGATCTAGATGGAGATGGCCGGATACCACAACAACGTATCCAGGATCATCAAGCCACTGCCTCTCTTGCCATCTCTGGCGAACCTCTAGAAGGAAATACACTCTCTGCCTCCCTCTCTAACCTCGTTGACCCGGACGGACCAGCCTCTCCCTCTTTCCAATGGCAAAGACTCTCCTCCTCTGGTCAATGGAACAATATCTCCTCCGCTAATTCTTCCTCCTTCCAAATACCTGATGACCAATCACTCGTTGGTTCATCTCTGCGGCTTCACGTTATCTCCACTGACTCTCGCGGTGGACAAACTTCCTTCTTCTCTGATCCTCTAGTCGTTCAAAACTCAAACGACTCACCACAACACAACATCTCCATTCTTGGCAATGCCGTCGAGGGGCAAACTCTCTCCATTGACCTCTCCTCTCTCGTTGATCAGGACGGCATTCCTTCCTCTGGCATTCATTCCCCCTCGATTCAGTGGTTACGCAATAACACTCCCATTGACGGCGCTAACTCCAACTCATACTCTCTCTCTCAAAATGATGTCGATTCCATAATCTCTGCTCAGATCTCCTATCGAGATAACTTCGGCAATAACGAATCCTTCACACTATCAAACCCATCTACAGTCCTTGATTTTGATCATCAAGCCACTGCCTCTCTTGCCATCTCTGGCGAACCTCTAGAAGGAAATACACTCTCTGCCTCCCTCTCTAACCTCGTTGACCCGGACGGACCAGCCTCTCCCTCTTTCCAATGGCAAAGACTCTCCTCCTCTGGTCAATGGAACAATATCTCCTCCGCTAATTCTTCCTCCTTCCAAATACCTGATGACCAATCACTCGTTGGTTCATCTCTGCGGCTTCACGTTATCTCCACTGACTCTCGCGGTGGACAAACTTCCTTCTTCTCTGATCCTCTAGTCGTTCAAAACTCAAACGACTCACCACAACACAACATCTCCATTCTTGGCAATGCCGTCGAGGGGCAAACTCTCTCCATTGACCTCTCCTCTCTCGTTGATCAGGACGGCATTCCTTCCTCTGGCATTCATTCCCCCTCGATTCAGTGGTTACGCAATAACACTCCCATTGACGGCGCTAACTCCAACTCATACTCTCTCTCTCAAAATGATGTCGATTCCATAATCTCTGCTCAGATCTCCTATCGAGATAACTTCGGCAATAACGAATCCTTCACACTATCAAACCCATCTACAGTCCTTGATTTTGATCATCAAGCCACTGCCTCTCTTGCCATCTCTGGCGAACCTCTAGAAGGAAATACACTCTCTGCCTCCCTCTCTAACCTCGTTGACCCGGACGGACCAGCCTCTCCCTCTTTCCAATGGCAAAGACTCTCCTCCTCTGGTCAATGGAACAATATCTCCTCCGCTAATTCTTCCTCCTTCCAAATACCTGATGACCAATCACTCGTTGGTTCATCTCTGCGGCTTCACGTTATCTCCACTGACTCTCGCGGTGGACAAACTTCCTTCTTCTCTGATCCTCTAGTCGTTCAAAACTCAAACGACTCACCACAACACAACATCTCCATTCTTGGCAATGCCGTCGAGGGGCAAACTCTCTCCATTGACCTCTCCTCTCTCGTTGATCAGGACGGCATTCCTTCCTCTGGCATTCATTCCCCCTCGATTCAGTGGTTACGCAATAACACTCCCATTGACGGCGCTAACTCCAACTCATACTCTCTCTCTCAAAATGATGTCGATTCCATAATCTCTGCTCAGATCTCCTATCGAGATAACTTCGGCAATAACGAATCCTTCACACTATCAAACCCATCTACAGTCCTTGATTTTGATCATCAAGCCACTGCCTCTCTTGCCATCTCTGGCGAACCTCTAGAAGGAAATACACTCTCTGCCTCCCTCTCTAACCTCGTTGACCCGGACGGACCAGCCTCTCCCTCTTTCCAATGGCAAAGACTCTCCTCCTCTGGTCAATGGAACAATATCTCCTCCGCTAATTCTTCCTCCTTCCAAATACCTGATGACCAATCACTCGTTGGTTCATCTCTGCGGCTTCACGTTATCTCCACTGACTCTCGCGGTGGACAAACTTCCTTCTTCTCTGATCCTCTAGTCGTTCAAAACTCAAACGACTCACCACAACACAACATCTCCATTCTTGGCAATGCCGTCGAGGGGCAAACTCTCTCCATTGACCTCTCCTCTCTCGTTGATCAGGACGGCATTCCTTCCTCTGGCATTCATTCCCCCTCGATTCAGTGGTTACGCAATAACACTCCCATTGACGGCGCTAACTCCAACTCATACTCTCTCTCTCAAAATGATGTCGATTCCATAATCTCTGCTCAGATCTCCTATCGAGATAACTTCGGCAATAACGAATCCTTCACACTATCAAACCCATCTACAGTCCTTGATTTTGATCATCAAGCCACTGCCTCTCTTGCCATCTCTGGCGAACCTCTAGAAGGAAATACACTCTCTGCCTCCCTCTCTAACCTCGTTGACCCGGACGGACCAGCCTCTCCCTCTTTCCAATGGCAAAGACTCTCCTCCTCTGGTCAATGGAACAATATCTCCTCCGCTAATTCTTCCTCCTTCCAAATACCTGATGACCAATCACTCGTTGGTTCATCTCTGCGGCTTCACGTTATCTCCACTGACTCTCGCGGTGGACAAACTTCCTTCTTCTCTGATCCTCTAGTCGTTCAAAACTCAAACGACTCACCACAACACAACATCTCCATTCTTGGCAATGCCGTCGAGGGGCAAACTCTCTCCATTGACCTCTCCTCTCTCGTTGATCAGGACGGCATTCCTTCCTCTGGCATTCATTCCCCCTCGATTCAGTGGTTACGCAATAACACTCCCATTGACGGCGCTAACTCCAACTCATACTCTCTCTCTCAAAATGATGTCGATTCCATAATCTCTGCTCAGATCTCCTATCGAGATAACTTCGGCAATAACGAATCCTTCACACTATCAAACCCATCTACAGTCCTTGATTTTGATCATCAAGCCACTGCCTCTCTTGCCATCTCTGGCGAACCTCTAGAAGGAAATACACTCTCTGCCTCCCTCTCTAACCTCGTTGACCCGGACGGACCAGCCTCTCCCTCTTTCCAATGGCAAAGACTCTCCTCCTCTGGTCAATGGAACAATATCTCCTCCGCTAATTCTTCCTCCTTCCAAATACCTGATGACCAATCACTCGTTGGTTCATCTCTGCGGCTTCACGTTATCTCCACTGACTCTCGCGGTGGACAAACTTCCTTCTTCTCTGATCCTCTAGTCGTTCAAAACTCAAACGACTCACCACAACACAACATCTCCATTCTTGGCAATGCCGTCGAGGGGCAAACTCTCTCCATTGACCTCTCCTCTCTCGTTGATCAGGACGGCATTCCTTCCTCTGGCATTCATTCCCCCTCGATTCAGTGGTTACGCAATAACACTCCCATTGACGGCGCTAACTCCAACTCATACTCTCTCTCTCAAAATGATGTCGATTCCATAATCTCTGCTCAGATCTCCTATCGAGATAACTTCGGCAATAACGAATCCTTCACACTATCAAACCCATCTACAGTCCTTGATTTTGATCATCAAGCCACTGCCTCTCTTGCCATCTCTGGCGAACCTCTAGAAGGAAATACACTCTCTGCCTCCCTCTCTAACCTCGTTGACCCGGACGGACCAGCCTCTCCCTCTTTCCAATGGCAAAGACTCTCCTCCTCTGGTCAATGGAACAATATCTCCTCCGCTAATTCTTCCTCCTTCCAAATACCTGATGACCAATCACTCGTTGGTTCATCTCTGCGGCTTCACGTTATCTCCACTGACTCTCGCGGTGGACAAACTTCCTTCTTCTCTGATCCTCTAGTCGTTCAAAACTCAAACGACTCACCACAACACAACATCTCCATTCTTGGCAATGCCGTCGAGGGGCAAACTCTCTCCATTGACCTCTCCTCTCTCGTTGATCAGGACGGCATTCCTTCCTCTGGCATTCATTCCCCCTCGATTCAGTGGTTACGCAATAACACTCCCATTGACGGCGCTAACTCCAACTCATACTCTCTCTCTCAAAATGATGTCGATTCCATAATCTCTGCTCAGATCTCCTATCGAGATAACTTCGGCAATAACGAATCCTTCACACTATCAAACCCATCTACAGTCCTTGATTTTGATCATCAAGCCACTGCCTCTCTTGCCATCTCTGGCGAACCTCTAGAAGGAAATACACTCTCTGCCTCCCTCTCTAACCTCGTTGACCCGGACGGACCAGCCTCTCCCTCTTTCCAATGGCAAAGACTCTCCTCCTCTGGTCAATGGAACAATATCTCCTCCGCTAATTCTTCCTCCTTCCAAATACCTGATGACCAATCACTCGTTGGTTCATCTCTGCGGCTTCACGTTATCTCCACTGACTCTCGCGGTGGACAAACTTCCTTCTTCTCTGATCCTCTAGTCGTTCAAAACTCAAACGACTCACCACAACACAACATCTCCATTCTTGGCAATGCCGTCGAGGGGCAAACTCTCTCCATTGACCTCTCCTCTCTCGTTGATCAGGACGGCATTCCTTCCTCTGGCATTCATTCCCCCTCGATTCAGTGGTTACGCAATAACACTCCCATTGACGGCGCTAACTCCAACTCATACTCTCTCTCTCAAAATGATGTCGATTCCATAATCTCTGCTCAGATCTCCTATCGAGATAACTTCGGCAATAACGAATCCTTCACACTATCAAACCCATCTACAGTCCTTGATTTTGATCATCAAGCCACTGCCTCTCTTGCCATCTCTGGCGAACCTCTAGAAGGAAATACACTCTCTGCCTCCCTCTCTAACCTCGTTGACCCGGACGGACCAGCCTCTCCCTCTTTCCAATGGCAAAGACTCTCCTCCTCTGGTCAATGGAACAATATCTCCTCCGCTAATTCTTCCTCCTTCCAAATACCTGATGACCAATCACTCGTTGGTTCATCTCTGCGGCTTCACGTTATCTCCACTGACTCTCGCGGTGGACAAACTTCCTTCTTCTCTGATCCTCTAGTCGTTCAAAACTCAAACGACTCACCACAACACAACATCTCCATTCTTGGCAATGCCGTCGAGGGGCAAACTCTCTCCATTGACCTCTCCTCTCTCGTTGATCAGGACGGCATTCCTTCCTCTGGCATTCATTCCCCCTCGATTCAGTGGTTACGCAATAACACTCCCATTGACGGCGCTAACTCCAACTCATACTCTCTCTCTCAAAATGATGTCGATTCCATAATCTCTGCTCAGGTTTCATATATAGATCTGAATGGAACCAGCGAGCTTTTCAGGCTCTACAGCACAAATAAAGTCCTGAGCAAGGAAGTCGATATAAACGGCGACGTCACTTTAAATATCTCAGGAGATGATAGATTTGTAATCAATGATTCAATAGAACTAAGGCAGGGACAGCAATACATTTCACCACTTCAGTCACTAGCTGCAGGATGGACGGCTACTACAGCGATAAAAAGCACATATGACGACCACTTCTTAGTTGCATGGCGGAGCAATCTAGAAGAAAACTTGCTTTACAGGTTCAATCAGTATGGAGAAAGGATGTGGTCAAGCTCAATACTAAATGATCAGGATATTGAAGACTACGAAGGGTACTTCAATCGAGATTTAAATAAGAATGGAGTCATAGCAGAAGATCTAGAAATCATTGAGAATATGGGTGAATCAAGTTTACTCAATGGATCGAGTGGTTTCTACATTAACACGCCCGAAGTCCGGTTAAGCAATATTTCCGAAGCCAGTTTGGCTTTATACCAGCCATTTGGCGTTGAAATGTCCGCTGAAGGCGATTATTACGACATTCTTTTTGGTAATCCCGAGAGGGAGCAGGTAGCAATATTAACAGTAGATTTGTCCGGAAGAGCAATATCTTCAACCGGATTTTTGGATGCTGAGGAAGTTGAGAAGAAAGAAGAGTTCTTCAAGCAGGACATAAATCGAGATGGAAAGATAGTAATTACTCACAATGGAAGTGATGCTAGCGAGTCCTTTTATGGCACTAGATGGGACGACGTATTCACCGCTTCAGGCGGCAGTGATGATTACTTCAATACGGAAGGTTATGACACCATTGACTATCGAGAGTTTGAACAGTCTATTTCTCTTACAAAGGACTGGAAGATCGTCAAAGGCGGCACTAATACAGATCGCTTTATAGGTGGCATAGAATCTATCAGCGGCAATATTTTATTCGACAATATAATAGACTTCAGAGGCAGTACGGATAGTACAATTGTGTATGATGACAAGTTGGGCCGACTATCGATAGTTAATTTAGCCGAGGGATCTAGTAGTTCCATATCTGTTCTTGGATTTAATACTGTCTACGGCTCACGTGGTGGGGATACAATCACTTCAAATGGAGACTTGACAATCAATACAGGTGCAGGAAATGACTTGGTTAATGCAGCAGACGGAGACAAGATAGACGCAGGCGATGGCGATGACACCCTTGTCCTCAAAGGTTCTTTAGAAGACTACACTTTCGAAGCTAACAACCTAATCGTTAACAACTCAACCGAGCGTAGAATAAATGCGATTGGATTTGAAAAGGTAATATTTACAGATAGCAACCTAGCTATGCCATGGCCGTCAAATATCTACAAGGATGAGGCTGGCAATACACATGGTGATGGTCTTGCACTCGAAATACAGGGTTCAGAGGTTACAGAGTATCTGGGTCCACTTGATACTATTGATTTTTTCAAAATACGAGTAGATTCTTTTGGAGATGTTCTTGTTAGGCTGGGCGGATATAGCGCAGATCTACAGGTCACTATTTTCGATGCAGATAAAGAAAAAATAAATACTCTTACTTTTAATGATGAAGATTTAGACGAAGAGGCGAGGCTAGGAGCACTAAACGCAGGTGACTACTTTATTTCAGTTGAGCTGATTGATAAAAGGCTTAGTACAACATATAAGCTAGCGCTTAGCATTGAAGAAACATCTGATATTGTGCCGGACAATGCTTCAACAAAGAATCCTGTTGAAGTGGAGACAGAGCTAAGAGGAACGCTTGATTATCTAGGGGATCGTGATTGGTACAAAGTTGAGTTCAGCGAAAATCAGACATATAAGATAAGCCTAAACGGCATCACACTTGAGGATCCATATTTACGACTTAGAGATAGCCAAGGGCAGCTTATCTCATATAATGACGATATTCAACTTGGGGTCGTCCGCGACAGCCGCCTTTACTATACCTCTAGTATTACGGACGAGTATTTTATTGACATAGGATCGTTTGACGACTCGTTTGTAGGCGAATATAGCCTTTTGATTGACACAATCGATGATGATATTACTAATTTCCCTGAAGATGCAATAGATTTAACTTATAGGAATAACGCAGAAGGGAGGATCGATTGGAATGGAGACCGTGACATGTTCAAGCTTGCGGTGTCTACGGGTAAATCATATGAAATTAGACTCAATGGAATAAGCCTAGAAGATCCACATCTTTATTTGGTTGATAAGGATGGAGAAGTGCTCACCAGTAACGATAATTCTTGGGCAACCTCAACGAAAGATTCTAGGCTAGTAATTGAAGCAGAGTCCGACCAGGTAGTTTATTTTGCCGCAAGTTCACATGATGATATGTTTGAAGGTGAGTACAGCATTTCTTACTCTGTTCTAGAAAACGATATTAATGCCTCCAAATCAACAGATAGATACCTAGAAGAAGGAGGCAAAGATCATAGCTCACTTTCATTCATAAACGACAAAGACTGGTTTAAAGTCCATCTAGAAGAGGGGAATGGCTACGAATTCTGGATGAATGGGTTATCCCTGGAAGATCCTTATATGTATCTCTACGATAAGAATGGGGCTTGGATAGCAAGTAACGATGACATTGTACTTGGAAGAGAGCGTGATTCTAAGTTTATTTATCGTGCATTGTATTCAGGTGAATACTATTTAGAGGCAAATAGCTGGGAAAATCGTTTTACTGGTGATTATGAGATAGGGTACAGTTCGGTTATTGACGACAGTGGTCAGACACCAGACTCTGCACGTAATCTGAATGTTGATAATAGCATCAACGGCAATCTCGAGTCTCTTGGAGACTCGGATTGGTTCAATGTACAACTTCGGGAGGGCTATACATATGATTTCTCGAGTAATGGTATTACTTGTGAAGACACATATTTGTATCTACGCGCAGAAGATGGCCGACTACTATCGCAGAATGATGATATTTTGCTGGGCCAATTGCGTGACTCGCAATTCTCATATACCGCAGAGTATTCCGGCGACTACTACATAGAAGTCAGAAGCTGGGACAATCGCTACACGGGCACGTACAACTTAGCGGTAAAAGATATATCTTTGCTATCTGATGCAGAAGCTAATCCGGCGAGTAATTCTAATCAAGTATCATTTTCTATTGTTGACAACTTTTCAACAGTAGACGGATATGGTACGGTTAACGCTGAGTATGCTTCAGAGTTTTTAACTGGGATATCTCTTGATACAAGAGCAAATCTAGCTGGTAATCATTGGAATCTGGACCTCTTGGGTGCTCCAAGCGTCTGGGCTGGATCGGAGAATTTAAACGGCAGCAGCGGAAAAGATATTGTTGTTGCGGTGATTGATACAGGTGTTGATCTAGATCATCCGGAATTCTCAGGACGGTTGGTTGAAGGTTTTGATTTTGTAGATATGGACGACAGTCCTGATGATTTAAATGGACATGGAACTCACGTTGCAGGAATAATTGCTGGTGCTGATGACGGACAGGGTGTTTGGGGAGTGGCACCGTCTTCACTCATCATGCCAATACGAGTTCTTGATGAAAATGGAGCTGGTATCAACACAGATATTGCTTCGGGTATACGTTGGGCCACAGATCATGGAGCTGATGTAATTAATCTCTCACTCGCGGGGGGCGGTTCTACTGAAATATTTAGTGCAGTGAAGTACGCACATGAGCAGAATGTTGTGATTGTTATGGGATCTGGAAATAACGGTTTCGATTCACCTTTGAAGCCGGCAGCCTATGCGAGTGATTACGGAATAGCTGTCGGGGCTATCGATCGAAACAAAGAGTTTGCTAGCTGGTCCAATAAGGCAGGTGAAACAACCATCAATTACGTAACTGCTCCAGGGGTAGAAATTTATTCTTCTTACAAGGACAGTAGCTATGAAGTCTGGAGCGGCACTTCAATGGCAACTCCGCACGTTGCAGGTCTCGCAGCACTCTTGCTCGGTCTTGATTCAGACCTGACAAATGAGCAAGTTGAAGATGTCATTACTGCTACAAGTTCAAATAGGATTGGTATTGATTCAATTACGGGTATGCCCATGCTGTAAGTATTTACAATAAAATCAAACCTTAGAGAAGGGTATCAAATCGAGTGCTTGATACGCTCAAAATCAGGATCTCGAGGAGGAAAACATAAGTTATCTGCACTCACATAGGCAGGGCTGTCGCGCTGCAAATCCATTAATCAGCATTGGTTATCGATAATTTGCTATGCAAGATAAATTTAAACTCCAAGGCGGTTTGATGAGGGCTGAAATCGGGACTGGCTCAGGTCGAGAGCAATAAAAGAGATTTGGTTGGGGTGAGTTGGCAACATGAAAGTTCTATTGAACGAAAGCAACGCTGCCCATACATATTAATCCGCAAATCTCTATACTATTTCATAGCCCAGCAATTTAAATTGCAGGGGTTTCTCATCCAGCATTTAGGTGTGTCAGGCGGCTCAGATCATGAACCCAGTGCAGCAGCTCCAATTTGATAGCTTGCAGAATTTGTGAGGAATCAAACTTTCGCCTATGATCAGATAGAACATGAAAAATTCATCGCTTGTCTTGATGTCCTTGATATGATGTCCTTGATACGCATGGTGAGATGAGGTTGAACTATTGGCTGATGAAGAGCGAGCCGGATGTCTATGGTATCCAGCATCTCCAGAAGGAGGGTACAACCCTCTGGGATGGAATTCGCAACTATCAAGCGCGCAATTTCATGCGCTCGATGTCCATCGGTGATCGGGCGTTTTTCTACCACTCCAATGCCAAACCGCCGGGCATTGTCGGGATGATGGAAGTGATCGAAACCGGGATCACCGATCCCTCTCAGTTCGATTCAGGGAACAAATACTTCGATCCCAAATCCAAACCGGAGGCACCGCGCTGGGACTGCGTTCGGCTCAAGTACATCGGCACGTTTGGTTCCCTCTTGAGCCTGGATGCCCTGCGGGAACAGTTCAGCGTTGAGGACTTGCCCGTCGTCCGGCAAGGCAATCGCCTCTCGATCCTGCCGGTCCCCGAGGCCAGCGCAGAGCGACTCTTGGCCCTCCTCGGTCCCCTTTGAAGCAACCCCAGATCCACCCGGGGCGAGCCCTGCTCGACAGCCTCAGCCAGCTGAGGGCTCACCCGTGGGTTGTTCTGGGATTTACGGCCAGCCTGTTTGGCCTGCACCTGCTCGGTTGGACCGTCTTTGGTCTGGGGGATGGCGTCAGCAACGCCGTCCTCAGGGTGTTGCTGTACGGGCTGGGCGTCAGCCTCTATGCCGTCAGCCTGATCTGGCTAATCGATGGGCTCACCCGGGCTGGGCTGGACCTGAGCCGCGGGCGGGTCCCCCAGGCCCACTCCCTCTATCGCTGGCACGGGGCCTGCAGCTGGCACCTCACCCGGGGAGTCCTGCGCCTCACCGCCGCCCTCAGCCTGATCGTGCTGATGAGCTTTTTGAGTTGGTCGTTTCTGCTGCTGGTGGCGCAGCCCCTGGCCCCCCTGCCCCTCGTGCTGGGTGTGGTCCTCGGAGGGGGGCTAGCCCTCAGCCAGCTCTTCAACGCCTGCTTGGTGGTGGCTGAAGGGCTGGGGGCCACGAAAGCCTTTCGCGCCGGCTTCGTGCTGCTGGAGCACCAGGGGCCTGGATTAATCGCCCTGGCGGGGATGCTGCTCGCCATCACCGTGCTCCCCTTCGCCTTGGGCCTCTTGAGCGAACTGCTCTGGGATGGCTCAGGTATGTCGGTCACCTGCGTGGTGGTCGTGCCCGCCCTGTGTCTGATGGCTACGACCGTGACCAACAGCTACGTCCAATGGCGCCTGATCAGGCGAGGGGCTCGCTGAAGCGCGATTGCTGCGGGAAGAGGTTGGCGAGATAGCAACGGGTGATCTCGCGGGTCTGCACCCCGTTCTGCACCAGAAACCCCGCCAGAGCGGCCTGGAAGAGGCGGTACTGGTCCCAGTTGGGGTGGGCCTCGATGAAGCCCTGCATGGACTGAAGCAGGGGCTCGGGAACCTCAGCGCACATGCTCACCGTTCCAGTTGCTTCCATGCCGTTCCTGCGGTCGATGGGACTAGTTCCCCACAACGCGGGGGAACGGTCAACAGCACCCTGACGGGCTCATTCCCAGCCGTTCTCAGGCCTAGATACCAGCCAGCAGAGGGGATGCAGCCCCGTCCATGGGCACCAGGGGGCGCCGCTGCGGGGGGCCTCAGGGCTTGTCAACAGGCCTTGCCGATTCCAGTCCCGTTCTCCCCAGCCCGCCGCTATCACTGACCGCTCTCGGGCTGGGGCTGTGGAAAAACGGTGCAAAACCCTGGGGAAGACGTGCGCTCCCCTGGGAGAAAAACGCTGATCAGCAGTCCTGATCAGAGCGATGATCTCATCAGCAATCTCACCCCCAACGCCATGGCCATCGCCCTGTTTGGAACCGGCCTCCTGGGGGGAGCCATCGCCAGTCGACTGCTGGAGGGCGAGCAGGAGCTCTGGGTCTGGAACCGCACCGCCAAGCGCTGCCAGTCCTTGATCCAGGCCGGGGCCCGGACGGCCCCCACGGCCCAGGAGGTAGCCGGGAAGGCGGACTGGTTGGTCACCGTGCTCAGCGATGGGCCCAGCACGGAAGCGCTGCTCCTGGGGGAGCTCGATCAGCAGCTCGCCGGGCGCGGCGTCATTCAAATCGCCACGATCGCTCCCGAGCAAAGCCAGGCCCTGGCCGCCGGGGTGGCGGAACGGGGCGGGCGCTACCTCGAAGCCCCCGTCCTGGGCAGCAAACCGGAAGCACTGGTCGGTCGGCTGCAGCTGATGGCCGGAGGAGAGCCCGAGGTTTTCGCCGCGGCCGAACCCCTCCTCAAGCAGCTCAGCGAAGCCCCGCGGCACCTCGGCCCAGTCGGCAGCGCCATGGCCTGCAAGCTGGCCCTCAATCAACTGATCGCGAGCCTCACTCACGCCTTCAGCCTCTCGCTGCATCTGGTGCAGCGCAGCGGCGTGGACGTCGAGAGCTTCATGGAGATCCTGCGGGGCAGCGCCCTCTACGCCCCGACCTTCGACAAGAAATTGGAGCGGGAGCTCCAGGGGGACTACGCCAACCCCAATTTCCCCACGGCCCACCTGCGCAAGGACCTCGCGCTATTCCTCGAGGCCTCCCAAGCCGCGGGGCTCAATGGCGAAGGACTGAAGGGGCTACTGCAGTTGCTGCAACGCTCCAGCGACGCCGGACTGGATGGGCTCGATTACTGCGCCCTGCATGCCCTCACGGCTGGCCATGGAGCTGGGAAAGCGCCGCACTGAAACCGGCGGCGGCCCCACGGCTCCAGCTGCCCTCAATCGCCCGCTGGCCTGGCTCAGGGCTGAGCATCACCCGCAGGGTCCAGCCCCGGCGATCACCATCCAGGCAGATCCACCAGCCCCCTCGCTCGAGCTCCAGCTCGATCGCTTCTTCGGCCATCAACTGATCGATCAGCTGACGGTGTTGATCGATCAAATCCCGCAGCCCATCGCGCAGGCCGAAGGCTTCAGCCTCACTGAGCTCAGCGGCCCAACCGTCACCGCCAATCAAGACCGAAAAAGGGTGACGGCCGGCATCCCAAGCCAACCGCCACCCTTCTCCTTCACGCTGAATCACGGCCACGACGGGCACGGATCTTGAAGCTCAGCCAGGCAGCAGGTCAGGCTGATCCTGCTCGTCGCTCAGCTCGATGATGGCGCGCTGAACGGGCTTGACCATCGAATCCTCCAGCAGACCATCGAAATCATCAAACCGACGCTGTTTGGCGCGGAAGGCGATGCGAACGGTGGTCAGGTAGCGGTTGCTGGAGTGCCGAACGAGATTCTCAGCGCGCTGCGCGAGCTCTTTGGGGCTGACGTTGACGCCGAGATACATGCACTATTCGCCGATCGACTCATCGTAGGTCAGCAGACTGCTGGGCAAGGGAACGGTGACGGGGAAGACCATTGGCTCCTCACCGGCGACCATTAGACGAATCTCCCGGGCCAACTGCAACGCCTCCAAGGGGGGCCGCAGCAAATCGATCACGCCGCAGACCATGGCCCGGTGGGCTAGATCCCTGCATTCGATCCGAAGGGAGCCCCAACCCCGGGACAGGCGGGCCGCCAGCAACGGATCCAGGCGACGCGCCTGCTCAGGGTCTTCCCGATAGAACGACCAAAGGGCAACAGCAACCCGCTCCATGACCCAAGACAAGTCCCGCTTGTCTCACCATGAAGCCTGATTTTGCGTCACCCTCTTAGACGGCAGTTTCCCTTCAGCTTTGGCCAATGGCCGGCACCCTCGCCATTGACCTCGGCAGCACCACCACGGTGGTGGCCCATCAAGGCGCCAATGATCCCGAGGCCCAGCTGCTGCCCCTGCCGCCCTTCAGCAGCGCCGAGCCGGTGGCCATCCCGAGTCTGATCTGGCTCGCGGACCGGGACAGCGATCAACCCCTGATCGGTCGCCAGGTTGTCGAAGGGGGCCTGCTGGAGCGCGAAGGCCCCCAACTGCAGCGGGATTTCAAACGGCTGATTGCCCAACCCAGCCGTGAGAGCAGCGACAGCTGGTTGACCCCGGAGCAAAGCGGACGCCTGCTGCTCGAGCAGATCTGGTCGCACCTCCCGGCGAGCGTCAGCCCGGATCGGCTAGTGCTGACCGCCCCCATCGATGGCTACCGGGGCTACCGCCAATGGCTCCTGGACGCCGTCGAAGCCATGGATGTCCCCGATGTGGCCTTGGTGGATGAACCCACCGCGGCCGCCATCGGCGCAGGCCTCCCCCCCGGAAGCCGCGTCCTGGTCGTCGATGTCGGCGGTGGAACCACGGACCTCTCATTGGTGGCCCTTCCCGGTGGGGAAGGGCGCGCCGCCCCCATCGCCCAATTGCTGCGCTTTGGCGGCCGCAACCTGAGCGGGAGCCAACAAACGATGCGCACCGCCGAGGTGCTGGGTAAGGCCGGCTTGGCACTCGGGGGACGCGATTTAGACCGCTGGATCGCCGCGCACCTCTGCCCGGATCTTCCCCATCCGCCACGGGGACTCCTGCAGGTCTGTGAGCGGCTCAAATGCGAGCTCAGCACCCAGGAGGAAGTCCTCGCCCTTTGGACTTCCACGGGAGCATCGACCCCGATCCCCTTGCGCCTGCAGCGGGCCGGCTTCGAGCAACTGCTGCTGGAGCAAGGGCTGCTGCGCTTGCTGGATGAACTGCTGGAAACCGTGCTGGCCGGAGCCAGGGCCGCGGGCGTTCAAAGCGAGGACATCGACGCGATCCTGCCGGTGGGGGGAAGCGCTCAAATCCCCTTGATTCGCGGCTGGCTTCAGCAACGGCTCCCGGGCACGCCCCTGCGGGACAGCCGTCCCGTGGAAGCCGTCGCCCTAGGGGCCTTGAGCCTCACCCCCGGCGTTCGCATCAAGGACGTCCTCAGCCAGGGGGTCTCCCTGCGTTGCTGGGATCAGCGCAGCGGTGAACACCGCTGGCATCCGCTCTTCGTGGCCGGTCAGAGCTGGCCGATCGAGCAACCCCTGGTAATTCGCCTCTCCTGCAGCCAGAGCAATCAGCAAGCCCTGGAATTGGTGCTCGGGGAACCCCAGGCGGAAGAGCGCAGCGAGGTGGTCTTTGTGGATGGGCTGCCCGTCCTGCGCCGCCAACGGGCAGGAGAGGCCCGGGTCCAGACCTGGCCGCAGGCCCCCATCCAGATTCCGCTGAGCCCCGCCGGCGAGCCCGGGGAGGACCGCATCGAGCTGCGCTTTTGGATTGATGGGGCGGCTCACCTGCAGGTCGAGGCCTTGGATCTGCAGACCCAAATGCGCCAAGACGCCATCGATCTGGGCGCTGTTCGCTAGGCCGGCTCAGGCGCTGCCCCTGGCCGCGTGATCGCCGGAGGGCGGCTGCATAGAACGGAAGCGGATTCCAGACCCGCCACTTGGCCCTCCGCCGACACCGGCTTCCACGTTTTTGGCTGGTGCTCACCTTGGGTTTGGTGGCATCGGGGGTCGGTGCGGCCTATTGGTGGGAAAAACAACTTCCGGCTCGCCTCGAGCAGGCCTCCAAAGCCGGGCGATTGGATGACTGCCTGCTCTACGGCGAGCAGCTCTCCGCCCTGCGCTGGCTGGGGGGCCAAGCGCCACTGGAACTCAGCCATTGCCGCCGGCTGAAAGCCGATCAGCTCTGGCAGGCCAACCAGCGGGCCCAGGCCCTGCAACTCCAGCGCCTGCTGGTCAACTCCGGCAACAGCACGCCGGAGGACCAGCAGCGCCTGCTGGCCTGGCAAAAGCAACTGGAGAACGAAGCCCTCAGCCTCTATCGCCGCGGTCAACTGGAGCAGGCGATCGCGGTCCTGAAGAGCCTCAATGCCGACCAGAACCCCCAGGGCACAGCGCTGGGCGATCAACTCCGCGAAGACTGGAGCCGCAACCGGTTTCAGAAGGAGCGGGCCGCCCGGCTGATCCCCCAGGAGCGCTGGTGGGAAGCCCTCGATGCCCTCAACCGGATCGAACACCCCTGGTGGAGGACCCGCACCCAGGGGCTGCGCCAGCAGGTGGAAGCCGGTATCGAAGGGCTCCGCCAACGGGACCATGGCGAGCACGATTCCCACGGCGGCCTGGGCTCCAACGTCCCCGAGGCCCAGCTCAACCGCCTGGTGGGCCAGAAGCTCGAGCAGGGACTCGATGACTGGCAAGCCTTCAGCCAGGCCTGCGCAGAGCTCGGGGGACAGGTCGTTGAAGACGGTCCCGAAACGGCCTGCAGGCGTTAATCACGCGTGACAGGATGGGCTCCACGTCTAAGGCCCCCCTTCATGCAGGCAGGAGATCAAGTCACGGTCAGCCAGAGCGTTGTGGTCTTCCACCACCCGCAACATCGCGGCCAGGCCTTCGATCTCAAGGGCCAGCAGGGTGAAGTCTTCCAGGTCCTGAACGACTACAAGGGCCGCACCATCAGCCCGACCATGCCCGTGATCGTGGCCTTCGGAAAATTCCGGGCCCACTTCCGCGCGGACGAACTCGAAGCGGTGGCCTGAGGGTCAGCCTTCGGGCTCCCCTTTTAAAAGGAAGACCCCTTCCTCACCATCAATGCCCTTGAGACAGAGGGCGATTAGTTCCTGCCGGTTCGTCGGAACCACCCGGCCGCAGAAGTCGGGTTGAATCGGCAGCTCCCGGTGACCGCGGTCCACCATCGCCAGCAGCGAGACGCGGCGAGGACGGCCCCAGGCCTGCAGGGCCTCAAGCGCGGCGCGCACGGTGCGGCCGGTGAAAATCACGTCATCCACCAGCACCACCTCCTTGCCATCGAGGCTGGAGGGCAGGGAAGTCGGTGTCACCAGTCGCGTGCCGACCCGATCGAGGTCATCTCGGTGGAAGGTGGGGTCGACGCTGCCGCAGTCCACGGGATGGCCCGAGAGCTGCTCCAGCAACTGAGCCAGGACCTCCGCCAAAGCCACCCCCCGGGTCGGAATCCCCAGGAGGACCAGATCGCGGCTGTCATCCAGGCTCTCCAGCACCTGGGAGGCCAGACGGTTCAGGGTTCTTCCGAGCTCAACCGCGGACAGAATTTCAACGCGATCGGCGGCCATGGGTCTAAGCGGAGGGCGCGATGGTAGTGGGAATCCCCGGTGTAGCCAAAAGCTGACGCAACCATGCTGAGGACTGGCTTCGGGCAAGGCAAGAGGTAGGTTGGACCTATCTGGTCGTGTAGGGAAAGGCGGGGTTTTATCGGGTGACAGTCGTACCGTCCACCGAATCGGGCTCGCACAAGGCGGCATCCACCGCCGGGCCTTCAGATCCCTCCCGGAAGGGTGCTATTTCACCGGTCGTGCTGTGCATCCTGGACGGATGGGGCTACCGGCACGACGACGTTCATAACGCCATCCGGGCTGCCCAAACCCCGGTGATGGATGCCCTCTGGCATGCCTATCCCCACACCCTGATCGAAGCCAGCGGAGCCGATGTCGGCCTGCCCGACGATCAAATGGGCAACTCCGAAGTCGGCCACCTCACCATTGGTGCCGGTCGAATCATCCGCCAAGAGCTCGTTCGCATCAGCCAGGCCGTGCGGGACGGCAGCATCGCGGAGAACCCAGAACTCAACGCTTTAGCCGAGCAACTGCAGAGCAGCGGCAAAACCCTGCACCTAATCGGACTCTGCTCCGACGGCGGCGTCCACAGCCACATCGACCACCTGGGCGGCCTCCTGCATTGGGCCAAGGCACGCGGGCTCAAGGATGTGTGCATTCACGCCATCACCGATGGCCGTGACACGCCTCCCCAGAGCGCCGAGCCGTTCCTGACCAAGATCGAAGCCCAAATCGAAGCGGCAGGCGTTGGCCGGATCAGCACCCTCTGCGGGCGCTATTGGGCGATGGACCGCGATAGCCGTTGGGAGCGCACCGAGAAGGCCTACCGGCTCCTGACCGAAGACGGCACGATCACCGAGCAAACCCCGCAGGAGGTGCTGCAGGCCTCCTACAGCGAGGAGATCTACGACGAATTCCTGGAGCCCACCCGCTTGGCTTCCGGGTCCATCCAATCCGGCGATGGCCTGGTGGTCTTCAACTTCCGCCCCGACCGGGTGCGCCAGCTGGTCAAGGCCCTGGTCCTCGAGGACTGCGACGGGTTCGAGCGGAGTTTCATTCCCGATCTGAACGTGGTCACGTTCACCCAGTACGAGGCCGGGCTCCCGGTCAGCGTGGCCTTCCCGCCCGAGTCCCTCGACGGCCTACTCGGTCAGGTGGTCTCCGAGGCCGGCCTGCGTCAATTCCGCACTGCCGAAACCGAGAAGTACCCCCACGTCACCTACTTCATGAACGGTGGCATCGAGCAGCCCTACCCCGGTGAAGACCGTCACCTCGTGCCCTCGCCTCGGGTCGCCACCTACGACCAGGCACCAGCGATGTCGGCCGAGCAGCTGACCGACAACTGCATCTCCGCCATCAACAAGGGCATCTACTCCCTGGTCGTGATCAATTACGCCAACCCCGACATGGTCGGCCACACCGGAGCCATGGAGGCCACCGTGGAAGCCATTGGCGCCGTCGACCAGGCCGTCGGCCGCCTGCTGGAGGCAACGAACCGCATGGGCGGCACCTTGATCGTGACCGCCGACCACGGCAACGCCGAGCTGATGGAAGGCCCCGACGGCCTGCCTTGGACTGCGCACACCACCAACCCGGTGCCGCTGATCCTGGTGGAAGGTGAGAAGCGCAAGATTCCCGGTCATGGCACCGCGGTGGAACTGCGCAGTGGCGGCGGCCTGGCCGATGTCGCGCCGACCCTGCTGGAGATCCTGGGCCTGGAGCAGCCGAGCCGGATGAGCGGCACCTCTCTCATCCATCCCCTCGGCAGCCCGTCTCAGTCCAGTCGCATTCCCCAGACCCTGGGCGTCTAGTCACTGCCTAGGCTGCACCGATGATTCAAAGCGTCCTCACCTGGATCTGGCTCAGCAGTGGCGCACTGCTGGTCATCACCGTGCTCCTGCACAGCCCGAAGGGCGATGGCATGGGTGGCTTGGCCTCCAGCGGCAGCTCGATGTTCACCAGCGCCCGCAGCGCCGAGGCAACCCTGAACCGCATCACATGGACCCTGCTGGCCATCTTCCTGGGACTGGCCACAGCCCTCAGCGCTGGCTGGTTCAAGGGCCTCTAAATGACACGTCGAGGACTGCTCGCCTCCCTGGCTCTGCTTGTAGGGGGCAAATCAGCGGAGGCGGCCGCCAAGGCCGGCGATCCCCAGTGGCAACTCAGTGACGCCCAATGGAAGCAACGGCTTTCCCCCGCCGCCTACCAAGTGCTGCGGCAAGAGGGCACTGAGCGGCCTTTCTCCAGCCCACTGAACAACGAAAAGCGCGCTGGGATCTTCAACTGCGCCGGCTGCGACCTGCCGCTGTTCAGCTCCAAGGCCAAATACGACAGCGGCACCGGTTGGCCCAGCTTCTGGGAACCCCTGGCCAATGCCATTGGCACCAGCGTCGACTTCAAGCTGATCGTGCCCCGCACGGAATACCACTGCCGGCGCTGCGGCGGTCACCAGGGCCACGTCTTCAACGACGGGCCTCGCCCCACCGGGAAGCGCTACTGCAACAACGGAGTTGCGTTGACGTTCAAGCCCGAGGACTCCTGACAACACAGGGGTTCAGGAGAAAAGGGTCAACAACTTTCATCACAGCTATAGCCAGAGCTGACCACATCACAAGCCACTGTACTCAGCAGGAAAGAGAGGCCAGCTCTAACTCACTCGTACAAATTGCCAGAAAAGGTCGAACCAATCAGGTGAGCACATCCGCTCACAGCGTTCAGCTAGTTACGAACGACACCTCACCGCTTGAACGACCTCAGGATCATCTCTTCACGACAGCCCGGTCGTTTACTGGGAAGACGACGAGGGCCCCAACACCTCTTCTGTTCGCCTACCTGACCGCTGCTTGATACAACAGCAGATACCGCCACCACTAATGCTCCATCTAGCCTTGGAGGGCTAGCACGATCGAGTTCATTGAAGACCTACCAACAACCTGCCTGGCACTCTTACCAAATGATCATCAGCTTGCCGACAAGACTTTTTGACAACGACTATTTATTCCACTTCTTCCTGTTCCACAGCCAAGAAACAAGCACTTGAACAAAGGACACGGGCAGCCCGTCACCCTTGAAAAACAAAAGACAACCTCCCCCTAATCTGACGATAAAAGGGATGCAACTTAGAAATAATAATCCCCTTAAATGTATCACTCTTGCATTTATACACATCAAACCTTATCGTCTGAAAGTAGGTCGCACCATTCTCCACGACTCTAGCTTGATCAAATTCATAGACACATGCATTACCATTGCAATCGAATGTACGAATTGGATGACCGAATCTTTCAAAAAGACGTCGAGTATTAGATTGCCTCGCCAAGACCCATTTCGGAGGCAGTACATCGCCACTCATTGGATAAAGAGCCCTATTGGATCTAGCCCACCGAGAGAGATATTCGGTTCTCGAATGAGGAAACATCAAAGGGTTTCCATCTGTCGACACAGATAGTGCGCGAATTTTCATATTCGACAATGCATGCAACGCACGACTCTCAAAAGGGGGATCAGCAACATAACCTAGCTCACCAAGAAGATTGTTAGATCTTAAGACTTTGACAAGCCATTGAATAGGCGCACGATGGCTTTTGCGGATCAAGATAGCGGACGAAACAGCTGAATCAAAAAACGTAAAAACAAATACAGCGCACAAAGAGAGCAGAGAAATTATTAGCGGATAAAATGAAAGAAAGATTTTTAGGTCTTGACAAGACAGATAAGCGGAGCCAGGAAGATACTCCCCGAAAGCAATAACTATTCGAGGCCAGTACCTAGACAAAGTTCGGACAGCCAGAACAGCAGCAACGGGAAGAAAATAAGCAGGAGTAATCAAGTATCTTCCATACCCACTCCACGAGTCCACAGCGGAAATATAAAAGACAAAGACTGTAAATAGACTCGAGATAGCAATAAGCGAGTAAATAAAGATCTCGCGCTTTCTCCCATTCAAAGTGTTGACTGACCTCCCAAGAGGAAAAACCCTTCCCGGCCCACACCAAGCAAGAATCAACGGAAGATAAGAGAGCAGGCAGAAAACTAGAAGCCCTCTCTCACCCATGCGGCGGAAATGTGCCACGAAGACGTCGAAGTGAGCACTAATACCAACATCAGTACATTGATGAATGACGAGAACATAAGAGACAAGACCGCTTATTGAAGCAATACTGATCAAACCAAGAAAACGGGCAACCTTACTTGTCCATAACCTTCGCCAATCGACTGAATAAGCAGAAACATTGCCAATCCTGATGTTTATCAAAAACAGAACCCATAGAGGAGCTATCAGCTGAACAAAGAACAATCTACTCGAGAAGGATGCAACAAGACTGTAAGCAAATAAAACATAGATTCCTATACCCCTGAAGCCACGACACTCGCCCGAAAGCAAACAAGAAACCAGGAAAATAAGTAGCGCAACATTAACAAAGTTGCCTCCGTGGTAAATGGGAACACCCGAATAAAAAATTATTTCAGCATACCCAGGAAAGAACCAAACAAGGAAAGAATAAACACCAGCAGACAAATACAATCCGGCCACACCGCAAGAAAATTGAGCTAGAAAAAGAAACGCAGACACACAAAAGAATATTTGAACATGCCAGTAGAATGAAAACTGTTCAATCCAGTTCCCTGAAAAAATACCGGAAACAAAGGCGAGGAAATAATCTGGAAACAAGCTTGGTATACGTGCCCAGGTAATATCACGCAGTCCGAAACCTTTGCCGGAGAGAATTAATCTAATATGATCAAATGGCATCAAGTGATCATTATTTAGAACCCAAGCCTCAGGGCCAAACAGCGGGGCAAGGACTTGATACGAAACAACAGTAGCGAGTATCGAAGTGATCACCAAGTGGCAAAGCAGAGAGACTCGTAGCTCTTTCCGCATCTTCACCAAAACATTTTTGCCAAAATATTAACACCAAACTGCAGCAAGCCTCAATAGCCGGAGGCGCCCAAAACAAGTCTTTCAGAGGAGTCAACAGAACTGCATAAATACATTCACAATTGTAGGGTGAATAATTAACGAAGCCGAAATGGCGATGAAAAACTTGTGTACATCAACTTAGAACCAATGGAAACATTCAGGTCACTCATCAATGACTGTAATCGAGGGGTATTCTCGATAATTCTTAGCCTCTAAAGACTTCGGACAAGGAAGTTGCAAACCCTTTGCCCTTCTGTTGAAACAAAACAGCAAAAGCCCGGGATGCTCTGCACCCCGGGCTTGCTCATGGAGACGGTGCTCAGTACAGCTGCGGAGAACCGACGCGCTCGGCATAGGCCTCTTCGCCATGTTCGGCGACATCCACACCGAGGTTCTCAGCCTCTTCCGTCACGCGGAACTGAACGCCAAGACCCCGCAGAACACCAGCGATCAGGAAGGTACCGATCGCAGCCAGGCCATAGGCCACCAGCACGGCCTGCAGCTGACCGAGAACCAGGGCACCGCGGCCCTGTTCCGCCAGAACCTGACCGGCAGGGTGCGCGGAGATCAGCTCAGCGTTGGCAAAGACACCCGTCAACAGGGCACCGGCGGTGCCGCCCACGCCATGGACGGCATAGGTGTCGAGGGAATCGTCAAAGCGCAGCTTCACCTTGACCTGGACCGAGAAATAGCAAAGGACGGCGGTGATCGCGCCGATCGCCATGCCCGAGCCGATGGTCACAAAACCAGCGGCAGGGGTCACACCCACCAAGCCAGAGACAGCACCGGTGGCCATTCCCACGGCAGTGGGCTTGCCATCGCGCCAGGTCTCCACAACCGACCAGGCCACTAAACCGGCCGCAGCCGCGACATGGGTGGTGGTGAACGGAATCTCAGCGCCGCCAACGGCAAGCTGGCTACCGCCGTTGAAGCCGAACCAACCAAACCAGAGCAGACCGGTGCCGAGCAGGATCTGGGTCACGTCATGGGGAGGACGGATCGCCTTGGGCCACTGGCGCCGGGCGCCGATCAGACCAGCCAAGACCAATGCGGTGACGCCGGAGCTGATGTGCACCACGGTGCCACCGGCGAAGTCCAGGTCTTTGCCCAGGAAGCCGCCGCCCCAGACCATGTGGGCCAGCGGGGAATAAACCAGGAGCAGCCAGATCGGCGTGAACAGGCACCAGAAGCGGAAGCTGATGCGCTCCACCAAGGCGCCTGAAATCAGAGCCGGCGTGATGATCGCGAACATGCCCTGGAACAGGGCGAAGGTCAAGCCGGGAACGGCCAAGCCATCCCAGACCTCCGGCAGACGCTCCAACAGAGCAAACGTGAAGGGGTTCCCCACCACCGCCTGAGCGGCGCCGCCATCAGCGAAAGCCAAGCTGAAACCAAAGGTGGCCCAGACCAAGGTGGCGATGCCCATCATCACGAAGCTCATCGCCATCGTGTTGAGGACATTCCGCCCCTGAACAAAGCCGCCGTAGAAGAAGGCCAGACCAGGGGTCATCAACAGAACCATCGCTGCCGACATCAGCAGCAAGGTGTTGTCAGAGCTGTCCAGCGTGGCCTCAGCGGCCTGGGCTGGCAGGAAGGCACCCAGCAGGAGCTGAAGCGCAGGAACAGTGAGAATAGCGATCAGCAATCGGCGCTGTCTCGAAAAAAACCGCACGCGAGTTCATTCGGTAATGACGGCTACCGTTTCAGGCAACAGGGAGCCCAGACTGTTCACAATGAACATTTTTACCTCCTCCTAGCGGTCCGCATCCGTTCAGACCTCGGAATCCCCGCCCTGTTCAGCGCGCAGGCGGTCCATCCCCGCGGAAGCCATGCGCTGGGAGCGATTGATCGCCTTAACAATCAAGAAGAGAGCCCAGCCCACAATCAGGGAATTGAGCAGCACATTCAGGGCCTGTCCGATCAGAAGCTGCCCACCGGCATAAGGAATCACCCACTTTTCCCAGCCGCCATTGCGAATCAGGGGATTCAGCAAAGGCATCAAGAGATCCTTCGTGAGGGCATCGACGATCTGCTGAAACTGCGTGCCCACGACCACCGCGATGGCCAGATTCAGGGCATTGCCCTTCTGAAAGAAGAACTCCGTGAATTCCCGCAACCAGCGACGAAAAGCGAGCATGAAAGACCAGAGAACTCAGACTTTCATTCGAACACGGGATACAGCAAGCCCTTAACCGTTCAGCCCTGAGAACCAGGTTCTTGAAGACCGGAGCGCAGAAAGGCAACGCTCTTTTGAACACGCTCGATCTCATAGTCCGTTTTCACCTTTTGCTTCTCCAGGACCTCGACACGCTTCAAGAGATCCTCCAGGAGTTTGTTCTGGAGTGACTCCACCTGAACAAGCCGCTTCTTCTTGTCGGGATCCGCAGGCCCAGAAGAGGCCGTTCCATCCAGCACGGCACCGTCGGTCTCCAGATACACCTCAGCGAGACGCTCGAGAACCTTCGTGTACTGCCGGCCCTGACGCCGGCAGAGATCCCGAAAGCGATCCAAGACCTCAGGCTTGAAGTTCGCAGCGAAGGCACCAGGACGCGACACAACCAAGATTCGTATAGCAAGAACAATACGTCTCTCCGCTTGGGTTCATTTCCCGGCTCAGCGACGAAGACGTTGCACCTGCACCACTGAGCCCTCCCGCAAACAGAAAACGGCTCCACCTACATAGACCTGCATTGCGCCACCTATACAGAAGAACCGGGCCGCCTCGGATCGGCCGGCTCGACAGGCACAAAAAAAGGGCACGGATGTGCCCCAGATACGTTGCAATGACTGAAGAGTCGAAGGGGAGAAGGTCAACCGCTCCCCGACCGACCTCAGTAGTCGAAGTCGCCGCCGCCCATGCCGCCGCCGGCAGGAGCTGCTTCCTTCTTCTCGGGCAGGTCAGCCACGATGCACTCGGTGGTCAGAACCATGCCGGCGATCGAAGCCGCGTTCTGCAGACCGGAGCGGGTCACCTTGGCGGGGTCAACGATGCCGGCCGCCAGCATGTCGACGTACTCGCCGGTGGCGGCGTTGTAGCCCTCGGTGAAGGGCTTGTTCTTGACGTGCTCCGCGACGACGGAGCCGTTCACACCAGCGTTCTCAGCGATGCGCTTGAGGGGAGCGGTCAGGGCGGAAGCCACGATGGTGGAGCCGATCAGCTCCTCGCCGGAAAGGTTGGCCTTGGCCCAATCCTCGAGGGAGGGAGCCAGGTGGGCCAGGGTGGTGCCACCGCCAGGAACGATGCCTTCTTCAACGGCCGCCTTGGTGGCGTTGATGGCGTCTTCGAGGCGCAGCTTCTTGTCCTTCATCTCGGTCTCGGTGGCGGCACCCACCTTGACCACGGCCACACCGCCGCTCAGCTTGGCCAGACGCTCCTGCAGCTTCTCCTTGTCGTAGGTGGAGTCGGTTTCGTCCATCTGCTTGCGGATCTGCTCGCAGCGGGCCTTCACTGCCACCTCGTTGCCTTCGGCCACGATGGTGGTGGTGTCTTTGTTGATGGTGATGCGGCGGGCGGTGCCCAGCATCTCCAGCTTGGTGTTCTCCAGCTTGAGGCCTGCGTCCTCGGTGATCAGCTGACCGTTGGTGAGAACAGCGATGTCCTCGAGCATGGCCTTACGGCGATCGCCGAAACCAGGGGCCTTCACAGCGGCCACGTTCAGGACGCCACGCAGACGGTTCACCACGAGGGTGGCCAGGGCTTCCTTCTCGATGTCCTCAGCAATGATCAGCAGAGGCTTGCCGGTGCGGGCGATCTGCTCGAGCACGGGCACGAGGTCCTGCACCAGACCGATCTTCTTGTCGGTCAGCAGGATGTAGGGCTCCTCCAGAACCGCTTCCATCCGCTCGGTGTCGGTGGCGAAGTAAGGGGAGATGTAGCCCTTGTCGAAGCGCATGCCTTCGGTGACCTCCAGTTCGGTGGTCATCGACTTGCCTTCCTCGAGGGAGATCACACCCTCTTTGCCGACTTTGTCCATGGCGTCGGCGATCATGCGGCCGACTTCCTCGTCGTTGCCAGCGGAGATGGTGCCGACCTGAGCGATCGCGTTGGAGTCGCTGATGGGCTTGGCGTTCTCCTTGATCTTCTCGACCAGGAACTCAGCAGCCTTGTCGATGCCCTTCTTCAGGGTGATGGCGTTGGCGCCAGCAGCGACATTGCGCAGACCGGACTTGACCATGGCGTGGGCCAGGACGGTCGCGGTGGTGGTGCCGTCACCGGCGGCATCGTTGGTCTTGGAGGCGGCCTGACGGATCAGGGCAACACCGGTGTTCTCGATGTGATCCTCGAGCTCAATCTCCTTGGCGATTGTGACGCCGTCATTGATGATCTGAGGAGCGCCGAACTTCTTCTCGAGGACGACGTTTCGGCCTTTGGGGCCGAGGGTCACGGCAACGGACTCGGCCAGGATGTCAATGCCTTTTTCCAGAGCGCGGCGAGCCTGCTCGTTGTAAATGATGCGCTTAGCCATGGGAGGCGGTTCTCGCGAAAAGTGGGGTTAGGAAAAAACGGGTCGGACTCAGCTGACGACAGCCAGGATGTCCTTCTCAGACAGGAGCACGTACTCGTCGCTGCCGAGCTTGATGTCGGTGCCGGCGTACTTGCTGTAGAGGACCTTGTCGCCAACGCTCACTTCAGGAGCCTGACGGGAACCGTCGTCGTTGCGCTTGCCGGGGCCCACCTGCACCACTTCACCCACCTGGGGCTTTTCTTTGGCGGAGTCAGGCAGAAGGATGCCGCCGGCGGTCTTCTCTTCGGACTCGGAGACCTTGATGAAGATGCGATCGCCCAGGGGCTTGACGGTGGAAACGCTGAGGGAAACAGCAGCCATGGATGGAATTCGGGTTGGGTGGCGAAACCATTGGCATGGCGCCAGAGACGCTGCCAGGGTCGCGGCGTAATCACGCCTGGGAACGCGAGTTAGCACTCGCATCCCTTGAGTGCCAAGTTATGGGCGCGCTTCCCTCGTCCACAACCACCTAGCGGGGCGGGTGACCGAACAGGGCTGGGGAGGGGTGACGGAGCGACGGGGCGCGGTGGTATGTTTGCGCCGCTTCAAGTGGGATTGGTCCCGCTGCGCGCCCTGCTACTTCTCCTTTAAATGGCTGCTGCTACTGCCACCGGCACTAAAGGCCTCGTCCGGCAGGTCATCGGACCGGTGATCGACGTCGAATTTCCGGCCGGCAAGCTGCCCAAGATTTTCAACGCTCTCCGCATCGAGGGCAAAAACCCCGCTGGTCAAGACGTTGCTCTGACCGCTGAGGTTCAACAGCTGCTCGGCGACCACCGCGTCCGCGCCGTGGCCATGAGCGGCACCGACGGCCTGGTTCGCGGCATGGAAGCCCTGGACACCGGCGCCCCCATCTCCGTGCCCGTGGGTGAAGCCACCCTCGGCCGCATCTTCAACGTGCTCGGCGAGCCCGTCGACGAGCAGGGTCCGGTGAAGGCCACCGCCACCGCTCCCATCCACCGCGAAGCTCCCAAGCTGACCGACCTCGAGACCAAGCCCAAGGTCTTCGAAACCGGCATCAAGGTGATCGACCTGCTGGCTCCTTACCGCCAGGGCGGCAAGATCGGCCTCTTCGGTGGCGCCGGTGTGGGCAAGACCGTGTTGATCCAGGAGCTGATCAACAACATCGCTAAGGAGCACGGCGGTGTGTCCGTGTTCGGTGGCGTGGGTGAGCGCACCCGTGAGGGCAACGACCTCTACGAGGAATTCAAGGAGTCCGGCGTGATCAACGCCGACGACCTCTCCAAGTCGAAGGTGGCCCTCTGCTACGGCCAGATGAACGAGCCCCCCGGCGCCCGCATGCGCGTGGGTCTCTCGGCTCTGACCATGGCTGAGCACTTCCGCGACGTGAACAAGCAGGACGTGCTGCTGTTCGTCGACAACATCTTCCGTTTCGTGCAGGCCGGCTCCGAGGTGTCCGCACTGCTCGGCCGCATGCCTTCCGCTGTGGGCTACCAGCCCACCCTGGGCACCGACGTGGGTGGCCTGCAGGAGCGCATCACCTCCACCCTCGAGGGTTCGATCACCTCGATTCAGGCTGTGTATGTGCCTGCGGACGACCTCACCGACCCCGCACCTGCCACCACCTTTGCTCACCTGGACGCCACCACCGTGCTGAACCGCGGCCTGGCTTCCAAGGGCATCTACCCCGCTGTGGATCCCCTGGACTCCACCAGCACCATGCTTCAGCCCTCCGTCGTGGGTGACGAGCATTACCGCACCGCCCGCGCCGTGCAGTCCACCCTGCAGCGCTACAAAGAGCTCCAGGACATCATCGCGATTCTGGGTCTGGACGAACTGTCCGAGGAAGACCGTCGCACCGTGGACCGCGCTCGCAAGATCGAGAAGTTCCTCTCCCAGCCCTTCTTCGTGGCTGAGATCTTCACCGGCATGCCCGGTAAGTACGTGAAGCTCGAGGACACCATCAAGGGCTTCAACATGGTCCTCTCCGGTGAACTGGATCACCTCCCCGAAGCTGCCTTCTATCTGGTTGGCAACATCGATGAAGTGAAGGCCAAGGCCGCCAAGATCCAAGCCGACGCCAAAGGTTGATCCGGAGCGTTAGCTGATGTCTCTTACCCTCCGCGTTCTGGCTCCAGACCAGAGCGTCTTCGACGGCCCCGCCGACGAAGTCATCCTTCCTTCCACCACTGGCCAACTGGGCATCCTTCCCGGTCACGTCTCCCTACTCACCGCCCTCGACTACGGGGTGCTGCGGGTTCGCGAGAACAACAACTGGAAAGCCATTGCCCTTCAGGGTGGTTTCGCTGAGATCGAAGCGGATGAAGTCACCGTTCTGGTGAACACCGCTGAACTCGGCAGCTCCATCAATGCTGATGAAGCCAACAAAGAACTGGAAGCAGCCACCGCGGCCGCCAATCAGTTCGAAGGTCAAGCCGCCAGCACCGAAAAGCTGAAGGCCCAACAAGCCCTTTCCCGTGCCCGCGCCCGGGTGCAGGCCGCAACCCTCAACAAGTGAGTCCAGGCTCACCTTGATCGCTCAAGCGCCCCCGCGGGGGCGCTTTTTTATGCTCAGCCCACAGATCCCAAGCCATGGGCCTCGGCACCACTCTCGGCAGGCAGCTGCGCCAATGGCTGATCCAGGACCCTGAGGCGCTCCAGAGCGGTCGGGCGATCGCCAACCGCCTCATTGATGCCATCGGCGCGGAGGACGGCCTCAAAGGGCCGATCCGGGACCTCGCCAATCAGCCCCTACTGCTGCAACTCCTGCATGGGAGTGGCGCCAGCCAAGCCAGTGCCCGCGCCAGCCTGGGCGCACACATCCGCCAGACCTACTCCGCCGAGGTGCAAGCCGAGCTGCAGGATCTGCTCGACGCGGTCTGCGGCCAAGAGTCGCCGGTAAACGAACGCTCTGCTCCTGCTTCAACAGCCGCACCACGCCCAACCGCTCCAGCGCCACAACCCGAACCGCTTGCGGGGTTCACGCCAAGCCTGCGCCGTCTGGAACCCCTGGCACCTGGACTGGCCCTCTCGGCCTGCGGCGCCCTGGTGCTGAGCTGGTTGGGTCAAGAACTGGATCGGCTGATCTTCGAGGGCTGGGGCTGGAGCGGGGGCGTTGTCCTGGTCCTCGGCCTCGCCGGTCTCGGCGTCGGCCCCTGGGGGAAGAGGCTGCGGGAGCACTGGAGTCTCAGCAGCGAGCAGGCCGGCCGACCGCGGGAGGTTTGGCGCTGGATCAGTGCCCCCTGGGTGCATCGCAACCGGGCAGAGGCAGGGCTGAATCTGGCCGTCCTACTAATCATCTTGGGGGGCTCCCCCCTTCCCCTGGGGCAGGTGATCCTGCGCTACAGCCTCACCGCGCTGGCCTGTCTGGCCCTAGCCGCGATTGCCGCCGAACGCTGGTCCATCCAACGCACCTGGAGCGGATCCGCGGGGCCGGTCTGTGCCCTGATTGGCCTGGCGGCGGGCTCAAGCCTCCTGCAGTGGAAGCTGCTGGTCTTTCGCCCCCTGGGCTTCAGCATCCCGGCCTGGGTCCTGCTGCTCGTCGTGGGAGCCCTGCAACTGGGCTGGCAACTGCCCCGGCAACACCCCGGCGAAGCGAGCATCGCCCTGCAACGCCTGCTGGCCTCGAGCTGCAGCTGGGGACTCCTCCTCGGTGTGGGCTGGGCCCTGATCAGCCGGCTGCTGGCAGCGCTTTAGCGGCCTGCTGCATGTAACGACCCCAAAGGTCTGCCACAAGGCCTCCGCTCGCACCGGAGGCGGGCCGGTTGTCGTCGTTCCCCATCCAGATCGCCGTCAACAGCCTCAAGGCGGGGGAATAACCAATGAAAAGGGCATCAACCCCGTTGTTCGTGGTCCCGGTTTTGCCGCGGGCATCCGGAATCACCGCGGCCGCGCGGCCCGTCCCCCCCTGCACCACGCCCGCCAGCAATTGGTCCATTGCCGCGGCCACCTCCGGCCGAATCAGCTGACGGGATCGCTCTCCGATGGGGGTCGTCACCCCGCGGGCCGGGCAGCGGTCCAGGCTTTTCACCGAGCGGCAAATGCCGAGGTCATAAATCCGGCTGACCCCATGGACGGGCACCGAGCGCCCCCCATTGGCCACGACGGCATAGGCCCGGGCCATCTCATAGAGGTAGGTCTCGCGCCCCCCCAGCATCGTGTTGTAGTCGGCGTCCAGCGGCGTCGTGATCCCCAGTCGTCGCGCCATTTTCAGCACCTGGGAGAACCCCGCCCGCTCCGCCAGGCGCAAGGCCACAACGTTCTCCGAGCCGGCCAGGCCGGCCGCCACGCTGATGAGCCCCGTGTGATGGCGGCAGCCCCTGACATAGTCCAAAGGGGCACAGGAGATGGACTCGGCCGGGGAGACCCCCGACGCGAGGGCCGCCAGAAAGGGAAAGAGCTTGAAGGTCGAACCGGGCTGCCGCAGGGCCTGCACCCGGTCAAAGCTCGAGCGGCTGTAATCCCCGCCGCCGACATAGGCCACGATGTCGCCCGTCTTGGTGTTCAGGCTGATCAGGGCCCCCTGGGTCAAACCCGCCGAAGCCGCCGGTCCATCCAAGAAACGCTTGAGCTGCTCCTGCGCCAACTGCTGCAGCTTGGGGTTGATCGTGCTCTCCACCGCATAATTTCCAGCCGCATCGGAACCCCGGAGGTTCAGGCCAAAACGGGTGCCCTCCAGCTCCCCAACGACGTAGTCACTGAAGAAGGGGTAGCTGCTGAAGCTCGACTCCCGGCAGGCCGAGGGATCGATGTTGAGGGGCCGGCGCCGGGCATCGATCAAGCCCTGATCGCTCAGCCAACCCTGCTCATGCATCAGCTTCAGCACCAGGTTGCGGCGCTCGAGGCCCGCCCCCGGGTCGTCGAGGTTGCAGGGGCTGTAGCCATTCGGGCTGGGGAGCAGTCCCACGAGGAAGGCCGACTGGCCGACATCCAGATCGCTGGCGGACTTGCGGAAATAGAGCTGAGCGGCCTGCTCAAACCCCTCGGTCCCAAGGCCGAGATAGGCGCGATCGAGATAGAGCTTGAGGATCTGGTTCTTGCTGAAGCCCACCTCCAGCTGGAGCGCCACCGACAACTCCCGGAGCTTGCGGGTCAGGCTCAGGTCCCGTCCCACCTCCGGATAAACCATGCGGGCGACCTGCTGGGTCAGGCCGCTGCCGCCACCGCTCCCCAACACCGCCGAGCGCAGCGTGCCGAATAAATCGATGCCGCTGTTCCAGCCAAACCGCGCCTCTTCTGAGGCCATCAGGGCCTGGCGCAGGTGCAAGGGGTAGGACTGCAGCGAGGGCAGCGCCGTGGAGGAGCCCTCCTTGGCATCCACCTGCTGGCCATTGGCGGCAAAGATTTTGACCGGGCCTTCAATGCTCCGTATCCTCGAGCCGCCGCCGATGCTGGCCGCCAGGAGCATGCCGCTCACCAACAGGGCTGAACCCGCCAAGGCACCGATGCCCAGCAGGCGAACCGCCTGCTCCAAGGGGCTGCGGGGATGGACGTAGCGCAACTCGGGCGCCTCTCCCTTCAAGGGCGAACCCAACTGGACCGCATCACCGTCGCGCAGCTGAATCCAGCGAATGCGCCGGTCCCGGTGAAAGAGTCCATTCGAGGAGCCGAAGTCCTCCAAGGCAAAGTCCCGGTCGCTGGGACGCTCGCGCTCGAGAATCGCGTGAATCCGGCTCAAGCTCGGGTCCGCCAGGGGCAGCTCGCAGGAGGGGTCCCGGCCGAGGCGATAGCGCTGGGTCTCGAGGTCGAGCTCCAGGAGCTTCTGCTCCTTCACCCAGAGCTCAAGACGAGCCTGGTGCTGCAGCAGCGCCGGCAGGGTGCGGCGGACTGCATCAGGACGCGCCCGCCAGGGTCCGCGGAAGGCTGCCCGGGCGAAGGCTGCCCACGCCTCACGAACGGCCGGCGAGGCAAAGCGATCCAAGCGAGGGGAGGGGCTCAGGCGGGTGTTGCAGTCCAGCCATAGGCTAAGACCAGCCAACGTCAGCCCCCCTTCGGTGCAGCGTCAACGGGATCCCTGGGAGCCCTTCCGCCTCTGGTTGGCGATCACGATCGGCCTCTATGCCCTGCGGGCCTTCTTTGCCTACACCTGGGTGGGGGCGATCCCCGGCTGGATCCTGCTGCTGATGGTGCTCGTGGCCCTGGCCCTCGCCAGCAAAGCGGTCCTCTTCCCCGGGCGTGTCCTTCCCTATCGCGAGGGGGATGGCGGCCTCTGGAACGACCTCCGCGATGACTGGAGGCTGTGGTGGGCGCGCCGCCGAGGGGAGCGATGAGTGCCCCCAAAGCGCGCTTGCTGCTCGCTAGCGATCCCAGCAAAGCCGCGCCCCTCGATCCCAAACAGCCCCTGACCATCGGCAAGGCGCCGAGCAATCGGCTCTGCCTCGCCAGCCAAACCGGGGTCTCCGATCACCACGCCGTCGTCCGGTTCTCGCAAACCCAGGGCTGGTTGGTCTGCGAGTGGCAGAGCAACGACGGCACCTTCCACGAAGGGCAACGGATTCAACAGTGCCGCCAGCTCGAGGACGGCGATGAGATCCGGCTCGGACTCCAGGGCCCCGTGCTGCAGTTCGAGCTGATCGCGGCCACTCCGACCAAGCCAGCGGCCACCCCAACCCAACCCAAACCCGCCGCGCCCCGCCGGATCGATGTGGATGGGGAAGCGGTCGAGCTGGCCGCGGTGCTCTCGGCGGGAGTGCAGAGCCTGCCTCGCCATCCCCACGTCTTCAGCTGGTGGCTCTTGCTCTGCCTTGGGGGCCTCTTGCTGCTGCCCTTCCCCCTGATCTTCTGGCCCCTGGAACTCGGCGCCCTGGCCGGCTGGATCGTGCTGGGGTCCCGCAAGGACCACAGCCTGGTGGTGGTGCTCCGCGATGGACGCGCCCTGCGCCATGGCTTTGCCAACCGCCGCACCGCCCTGGCCCACCGCAACGGCATCCGCAAAGCCCTCGGAGCCCAGGCCCGATGAACACCCTGCTGCCGCTGGGGAGCCGCCTCGCCTTCGACGGCCTCGAGCAGCCCCTCGAGATCGAACGCTGCCTCGGCGGCGGCACCCAGGGACAGGTCTACGCCGTGCGCTGCGGGACTGAGGGTCTGGCCCTGAAGTGGTACTTCCCGAGTTGCATCGCCCGGGACCCGCTGCTGCGGCAGCGCCTGCAGCAAAGCATTCGCCTGGGGGCCCCCAACGGCGACTTCCTCTGGCCGATGGCCCTGCTGGAGCCCAGTGCGGAGAGTCGTCCGCTGCTCCGGAGCCAAGAGCCCGGTTTCGGCTACCTGATGCCCCTGCGGCCCAGTGGCTTTAAGGGGGCCCATCTCCACGCCGGCGGGCGGATGGAGATCAGCCTGCAGAACATCCTGCGGGCCTGCTTCTTCCTGGCCACGGCCTTCCACGAACTCCACCTCAAGGGGCTCTGTTACAAGGACATCTCCCTGGGCAACCTCTTTCTTCGGCCCGGCGATGGGGCGATCTTGATCTGCGACAACGACAACGTCGCGGTCGATGGCCAGGGGGCCGGAAGCGTGCTCGGGACCCCGGGCTTCATGGCCCCCGAGGTGCTGCTGGGTGCCGCCAAGCCGAGTGCCAGCACCGATCAATTCAGCCTGGCCATCCTGCTCTTTCGGCTGCTCACCCGCCACGACCCCTTCCGCGGTCGACAGGAACTGGCCATCCGCTGCCTCGATGAGCCCGCCCGGCGCCGGCTCTACGGCGAGGAGGCACTGTTCATCTTTGACCCGAACAACCCCGCGAACCGTCCCGACCCCGAGGACCATGCCGCGGCCCTGGTCACCTGGCCGATTTATCCGCGCAGCCTCCAGCAGCTCTTTGAGACGATCTTTGGCGCCGGACTGCGGCAACCCAGCCAACGCCCCCTAACCGGGCAGTGGAAACAGCAGCTCGCGCGCTGCCTGGATCAACGGCGGCTGTGCCAGCACTGCGGCGAAGAAGTCTTCCAAGACGGCCCCTGCTGGAGCTGCAGTCAGGGCAACGCAGGGGGGTTGCAGCTGCAACTGCCCCAGGGACAGGTGGCCGCCCACCCAGGGAATGCCCTCTACCGCCATCACTTCGATGGCCTCCAGGGTGAACGCCTCGATCACCCCCTGGCGGTCTTCGTCGCCCACCCCACGGATGCCGCACTGGTGGGCCTCCGCAACCTCAGCGATGCCCCCTGGCAGGGCCAGTTGCCCAACGGCCAACGGCTCGAAGTGGAGCCGGGCAAAACCTGTAATGTCGCGGCCCTGCAGCAGCTCAGCACCCCGGCCGGGCCGATCACCCCGATCCGCACATAAGCCATGCCCTTCCCCAACGTTCGCCTCAGCAACCGCCCGCTGCACTTCATCTACCTCTGCGATTGCTCCGGCTCGATGGCCGCCCAGGGCAAGATGCAGGCCCTGAACCAGGCGATCCGCCAGTCCCTCCCGGGCATGGCGGAGGTGGCCGAGCACAACCCGGAGGCGCGGGTGCTGGTGCGGGCCGTGCGCTTCGCCGATGGCGCCGCATGGCACCTGGCCGACCCCACACCGGTGCAGGAGCTGCAGTGGCGTGACCTGGAAGCCGGGGGCATCACGGCCATGGGGGAAGCCCTCGAGCTGGTGGCTGGCGTCCTGCAGTCCCCGCCGATGGAGGAACGGGCGCTGCCGCCGGTCCTGGTCCTGATCTCCGATGGCCAACCCACCGACGACTTCGATGCGGGCCTGGCCAAGCTGATGCGGGAGCCTTGGGCCCAGAAGGCCGTGCGCTTGGCGATCGCCATGGGCCACGACGCGGACCTGGAGGTGCTGCAGCACTTCATCGGGCCCGAGCCCAGCGGCGGCGGGAAGTCGCCGCGGCGCCCCCTGCAGGCCAGCAATGCCACCACCCTGGCGCAGTACATCCAGTGGGCGTCCACCGCCGTGGTCGGGGCCGCCTCGATGCCCGCCAGCCGCCTCAATGAGGCCGCGGACGAGGGCGGCAACATCCCCCTGCCGGATCTGCCCCCGACCCTGCTGGATCCCGTCGACGATGTCGGGCCCTTGGTCTGGTGATGCGCACCTGGTCCGCCGGCCGCCATTGCAGCGTCATCGGTGCGGCCCACCGGCGTCAGAACAAGCCCTGCCAAGACGCCTCCCGGGTCTGCCGCATCAGCCCTGATCTGCGACTGCTGCTGGTCTCCGACGGCCATGGCGGCAGTCGCTATCGCCTCAGCGACGTCGGCAGTCGATTGGCCTGCGTGGCGGCAGAAGAGGCCATCGGCGCGACGGCCGCCACGCTGTCCCTCCAGGACCAGGCGGGGTGGCGCAAACAGCTCGAGCGCGAGCTGCCGGCGGCCATTGAACAGCGCTGGCTTCGCGCGATCGAAACCCACTGGAGCAGCCAGCTCAAGACGGGCGAGGAGTCCTTCTCCAGCACGCTCTACGGCTGCACCTTGGGGGTGGTCCTGCTCACGCCCCAGTGGTGGGGCTGCACCGGCATCGGTGACTGGGATTTGGTGGCGATCCAAGCCGGTGGGGACGCCAGCCTGGTGAACCAAGAGCAGCTGAGCCAAGCCTCAGGCGAGGCCACCCTCAGCCTCTGCCAGAGCGGCGCCCTCAGCGCCTGGGCGACGCGGGCTCAGCTGCAGCCCCAACCCAGCGAAACCGCCCTGGTGCTCTGCACCGATGGGGTCCGCAAGTCCTGCGCCACCGACGCGGACTTTCTGCAGCTCTGCGTGCAAATGCTGGAGATCCAGGGGGAGGCCCTGGCTGAGGGCTTGGCGGAGATCACGGCCCGCGGCAGCGGTGATGACGTCTCGGTGGCGATCGCCCAGCGGGGCCTCCCAACCCGCAGCGGCAGGGGCACCGCATTGGCTGCGCTCGGTGTGGCCGCGGCGGCGGTCGGCGCCGGTCTGTGGTGGTGGCTCAAGCCCGCTGATCCACTGGCCCTCGAGATCCAGCAGCTCTGCCGTCATCCCGAGCGCATCGAGGCCAGCCTCAAGCAACGGCGGCAACAATTCCTGGCCCTCCTAGCCACACCCTCCAAAGCGCAAGCGCTGCTGGAGCAACCCCAGGTCGATCCCCTGGGCGCACTCATTGCCGGCAGTGCCCCTGAGGCTTCATCAAAGCTGCAGCTCTGCCCCGCCCTGGAGCAGGCCCTGCGGGCGCAATGGAAGGCGGCGCGCGAGACTTAGGAGCCATCCCGCGCCACGGCGCGACCATGAACGACTACCAGCTCGGCGTGAAGCTGCGGCGCCAAATCCTGGCGGACTTTGAGCGGGGGATCAGCAGTGATGTGCGCCGCTACCAGGCCCTGCTCAGCGACTTTTGCGGAGACAACGAACTGCTGCTGCTGCCGGCCCTGAAGCACCTGGTGCAAACCGCTGCCTTCCAGGAGGCCGTGGCGGAGCGGCCGCCCCTACCCAGCGAAACCCAACTGAACCTGCGGCTGCAGCAGGAGCTCGATGCCCTCTTCGCCCCGGCCCTCTGCCTGCGGATGGCCGACGTCCTCCGGGGTCTACTCGGCCTAGCCCCCGATGGGCAGGCGATCCCCAGCATCCCCAGCTCCATCGAGGAGGACGACGAGCAGCACGTGGATGCGCCGCTGAGCACCGCGCCACGCTCCAACAGCGGTTTGGTGGCGGTGCTGAGCTTCATCGCCGGAGTGCTCGTGGTGGGGGTCGTCGGCGCCCTCACCTGGATGGTGCTGCTGAACCGCTCGATGACGCCCTCCACTGCCAGCGCACCTGCCCTGGTGAGTGCGCCTGAGCCCACCACAACGGAACCGGAGCCCGCCACCACTGAGCCCAAGCCGGATCCAGCGCAACTGCAGCTGAACCAGGCCGTCGAGACCGTGCGACAGCTCTACGACGACATCTCCCTGGGGAACACCGCTGCCGCCAAGCAACTGTTCGGCCCCCAGGCCGCCGATCAATTCGATCCCGCCTTCTTCAGCCAGTTCCAACGGGTGGCGGTGGACAGCCTTCAGGAGGTCAACCGCGATGGCTCGAAGGTCACCCTGCAGGGGGTCGTGACCTTCGTCTATCCCGATGGCACCAGCCAGGCGGAATCCCGCTCCTTCACGGTGGACATCGCGAGCCAGCCGGGTCTGATCACCGCCAGCAGCTTTGGTCAGGTGGTCAGTCCACGCCGCTAAACAGGTACAAAAAAGCCCCCGCTCTGCGGGGGCTGGGGAGATGGGGCAGCCGCAAATCAAGCGGTACCGCAGAAGGTGACGTCGGGGAACTTGAGCTTGGCCTCTTCCAGGCTCTTGCCCTTGCCTTCCTCTTGCCAGTAGTTGATCACCTCGGTGGCCTTGTTGAGGACTTCAACGCGCTCGTTGTCGGTGATCCAGCTCTTGCCTTCCAGCTCGGTCTTCAGGGTTTCCCAGGCGTCCTCACGGGGCCAGAAGAAGTAGGAGGTCAGGGGGCTTGGGCCGCCACCGACGATCTGGTCGACGGCCAGGGCCACGTTGTCGGGCAGCCAGAGGATCTTCAGCAGGAAGCGGCCCTCATCGGCCTTGGGGGTACGGCCGGAGGGAACGCCGTTCTCGTCGATGGTGGCGGTCGCCAGGGCAGCGCTGGCACCACTCAGCACCGGACGAGCCTCAGTGGTCTCCGTCGCGGGAGCGTCTGTCGAGGCAGTCGTAGCAGCAGTCGCCGCGGCGCTTTCAGCGCTCTCGGTGCTCATGGTGTCCGCGCTCAAGGCTTAATGACAAACAACTAACCTACCAGCCGCTGTTCTCCAGTCCCCTGAACCCACGCGCTGTTCTCTTGTTCGACATCGATGGCGTGATCCGCGATGTGGGGGGCAGTTACCGCAAGGCAATCGTGGAGACGGTGCATCACTACAGCGGCCAGCGCCCGAGCCCCGAGAGCATCGATGCCCTGAAGGCCGAGGGCTGCTGGAACAACGACTGGGAAGCCTCCCTGGAGTTGCTGCGCCGGCAGGGTCAGCAGGACCTCCCGGCCTTTGAGGCGCTGGTGGAGGTCTTCAACGGCTTCTATTTCGGTGGGGATCCAGAGGGGGATCCCGCGGCCTGGACTGGTTTTATCCGCAATGAACCCCTGCTGGTGGATGCGGCCTTGTTTTCCGCCCTCTCGGCGGCCGATGTGGCCTGGGGCTTTGTCAGCGGCGCCGAACCGCCATCGGCACGGTTCGTGCTCCAAACCCGTCTGGGGCTTGAGCAGCCGCCCCTAATTGCCATGGGGGAGGCCCCCGACAAACCTGATCCCAGCGGCTTTCTGCGACTCGCCAATGCCCTGGCGCCCCCGTCGGTGCCTGTGGCCTATCTCGGAGATACCGTGGCCGATGTCACCACCGTGGTGCGCGCGCGCCAGGCGAAACCCGATCAGCGCTTCATCAGCCTCGCGGTGGCCCCGCCACACCTGCACAGCACCCCCAGGCGCGCGGCCTATGAGGGCCAGCTGCGCCAAGCCGGAGCGGACGTGGTCATTCCTGGCACCACAGCGGTGTTGGCGGCATTGGAGCAGGCGATCGCCTAGCGCTCCAGCGCCGCTGGAGCCTTGAGGGCGGCCGCCGTCAGGTTCTCGTGGCCGTGCTCGGTCACGGCGACATCGTCTTCAATCCGGATGCCGATGCCCTTCCAACGCTCTTCGATCTCTGGCTGGCCCTCGGGGACAGGCAGCCGGTCACTGACATAGAGGCCCGGCTCAACGGTCAGAACCATCCCGGGCTCGAGGCCCACGTGGTGTTCACCCAGGCGATAGGCGCCGACGTCATGGACATCGAGGCCCAGCCAATGGCCGGTGCGATGCATGTAGAGGTGGCGGTAGGCGCCCTGCTCGATGATCCCGTCCACCTCACCGCGCAGCAGGCCCAGGTCCACCAAGCCCTCCACGAGCACCCGAACGGCGGTGTCATGGACCGCTTCAGCGGTTTGCCCCGGAGCCACGGCGGCCACGGCGGACTCTTGGGCGGCCAACACCAGCTCGTAGAGGGCGCGCTGCTCAGGGCTGAAGCGACCGTTGATCGGGAAGGTGCGGGTGATGTCTCCGTTGTAGTAGTCGTTCAGGGAGCAACCGGCGTCGATCAAGAGCAGATCGCCGTCGTTCAGCACCGCGTTGTTCGCCGTGTAGTGCAGAACGCAGGCGTTGTCCCCGCCGGCGACGATCGAGCCATAGGCCGGACCTCGCGCTCCCTGCTCAAGGAAGTGCTGCTCGATCACGCCTTGCACCTGACGCTCGTTCAGCCCAGGGCGCGCCACCTGACGGGCCAGTTCATGGGCCTCCGCGGAAATGCGCGCCGCCTCGCGCATGCGCACGATCTCCTCAGGGCTCTTGCGTAGCCGCAGGGCATGGAGCAGCGGGCAGGGCGCCACCAGGCCCAGGGCGGCCGCACCCGTGCGGGGCGCCCGATCGAGCTGGCCGGCCCAGGCCTGCAGGACATGGGGTTCAACCTTGGGGTGTTGGCCCACCCGGAAGGCAATGCCCTCGGCACCGCGCAAGTAGTCCGCGAGCCGTTCAGCCAACTCCTCACGGGGATGGGCCAGATCAGCGCCAAAGCGCTCCACAGCGCCTTCACAGCCCCAACGGAACCCCATCCAGACCTCGGCACTGGGTTCCTTGGGCTGGACGAAGAGGACGAACCGTTCCCCCTCCGGCCGGTGGGGCAGAAACAGGGCGACGGCGTCGGGCTCATCGAAGCCCGTCAGATACCAGAAGTCACTGTTCTGGCGAAACGGCCACTCGCAGTCGGCGTGGTGGGTCACCAGCGGAGCGGCGGGAATCACCGCAGCGGCACCACCGAGGGCCTCAAAGAAACGAGCACGGCGCTGGGCAAAGACGTCCGGAGCGAGCGACATGGAAGCGAGCGGTGCTGAGCGCGACGATGGCACAACCGCTTCAATGCATGGCGACCAGGTCCGCGCCCGTGCCTCAGCCCTCCACCGCTGAACGCTGCGAACTGCTGCTCTCGCAGTGGCGGGGAGACCTGCGCCTGAGCGACCGGGAGCGTTCCCTGCTGGAGCCGGAACTGCGGACCCTGGATCAACAGCTACTGGCCCTCAAAGAGCGGCGGCTGCGGGTGGCGGTCTTTGGTCGGGTGGGCGTCGGCAAGTCCAGCCTGCTCAATGCCCTGCTGGAGAAGCCGGTCTTCGCCACGGATGTGGCCCACGGCTGCACCCGCCGCCAGCAGCGCGAAGCCTGGGGGGTCCAGGTGCCAGAGCTCAGCCGGATCGAGCTGGTGGACACCCCAGGCATTGATGAAATCGCCGCCCGGGCCCGGCACCGCTTGGCGGCTCGGGTCGCCCTTGGGGCTGACCTGGTCCTGCTCGTGCTCGACAGCGACCTGACCACCCCGGAAGCCGAGGCGATCGAGCAGTTGCTCAGCGCCGGCAAACCGCTGCTGCTGGTGCTGAATCGCATCGACAACTGGCCGAGCGACGAGCGGGCGGCCCTGATCGAGAGCATCCGCTCCCGCCTGCCCCGCCAGGCCCAGCACCTGGAGATCCTGCCGGTGGCCGCCGCCCCGCGGCGGGCGGTCCTGCTGGAGGGGGGCCGGGTGCGCAGCGAAGTGCAACCGGCCCGCATCGCCCCCTTGCGCACGGCCCTGCTGGAGCTGCTCAAGGACCAGGGCTCGCTCTTGCTCGGCCTCAATGGGCTCAGGGCCGCCGATCGCTTCAGCCAAAGCCTGCACGCCTGGCGCCTGAAGCGCGGCAAGGCCGCCGCCCAGGGACTGATCGGTCGTTATGCGGCGATGAAGGCGACGGGAGTGGCGGCCAACCCGCTGCTGCTGCTGGATCTCGCCGGCGGCTTTGCGATCGACACCGCCCTGGTGCTGCAGCTCTGCAAGCTCTACGACCTGGAGATGAGCAGCAGCGGGGCTCGGGCCCTGTTGACGCGGCTCTCCGCCCAGAACGCCCTGCTGGGGGGAACGCAATTGGGCATCCAACTGCTGTTGGGGGGACTGCGGCAGGTGCTGCTCCTGGCGGCCCCTCTCAGTGGTGGGTTGAGCCTGGCCCCCGCCGCGCCAGTCGCGATGGCCCAGGCCGCCCTTGCCGTTTACAGCACCCGTCTCACCGGACGTTTGGCGGCGGCGGAGCTGTTGCGCAGCGCCCAACGGGGTCGCTTTCGGCCCGCATCCCTGCTGAGGCGTCTAGCGGGCCAGGACCCGCAGGTGCGCGACTGGCTGCAGCAGTGGCAGCGCATGGGTGGGGGCGCAATCGCCTCCGGCAACCTGCTGCCGTGAACAGGCGCGAGCTGGCCCTATTCGGCACCAGTGCCGACCCGCCGACCGAGGGGCATCGGGCGCTGCTGCTTGGCCTCGCCCAGCGCTACGGCCAGGTGGCGGCCTGGGCCAGCGACAACCCCTTCAAACAGCACGGGGCTCCCCTGGAGCTGCGGGCCCAGTTGCTGGGCACCCTGATCGACAGCCTGGGCAACTCCCAGATCGAACTCGCCCAGGACCTGAGCAGTCCCAAGGCCATTGAGACCCTCGATCGCGCTGCCCAGCGGTGGCCCGATCTGGATCTCGTGTTTGTCGTCGGTGGCGATCTAGCCGGACAAATCCCCAGCTGGTTTCAGGCCCAAGCGCTGCTGCAACGCTGCCGCTTGACGGTGGTGCCGCGCCAGGGACACCCCATCGCGGATGGCGCGCTCGAGCGGCTCCGGGAGCTGGGGGCCGAGGTTGAGCTGCTGGAGCTGCCTGTCCCTGCCACGGCCAGCTCCGCGATTCGCGGCGGACACGAGAGCCGCTCGATTCCCGAGGTGCTCTGGCCGGAACTGCTCAAGCACAATCTCTATGGCCTCACCGCAAAGATCGCTCCCTAATGCGCATCGCCCTGGCCCAGATCAATCCCTTGGTGGGGGACCTGAGCGGCAATGGCGCCCAACTGCTGGCGGCGTGCCGCCGCGCCGCAGCAGACGGAGCCGATCTGATGGTCGCGCCGGAACTGGCGCTCTGGGGCTATCCCCCGCGGGACCTGCTGCTGCGGCCGTCCCTGCGGCAACGGCAGGAGGACGTGCTCGAGGCGCTCGCCCGCGACCTCCCGGCGGAGCAGGCGCTGCTGCTGGGGGTCAGCGAAACGGTTCGCGATGGCCAGCAACCCGATCTGTTCAACAGCGTGGCCCTCGTGGAGAAGGGCCGCTGGCGGATCGTGGCGCGCAAACGCCTGCTCCCCAGCTACGACGTCTTCGATGAACGGCGCTACTTCCGCCCCGCCGAAGAGCCCTGCCTGCTGGAGCTCGAGCGGGACGGACGCAGCTGGCGGCTGGGCCTAACCATTTGCGAGGACCTCTGGGTCGAGGAGCACCTGCACAGCCAACGGCTGCTCGGCGGAGATCCCGTCGGGGACTTAGCAGCCATGGCCCCCGACCTGCTGATCAATCTCTCGGCCTCGCCCTTCGGCCAAGGCAAACCGCACCTGCGGCGGGAGCTCGCCAAGAGCGCGGCCCAGCGGCTGAGCGCTCCGGTGATCTACGTCAACCAGGTGGGAGGCAATGACGAGCTGATCTTCGATGGCGGCAGCTTCGTCAGCACTGCCAGCGGCGCCGTGGGCGCCCAGCTGGCCTTCGGTGCCGCGGATCTGGCCTGCTGGGAACCCGGCCAGGCCGCTGAGGCGGCCGCCATCCCCTCGGATGAGGAGCTGCTGCTGCGGGCCCTGGTGCTGGGGGTGCGGGATTACGCGCGCAAATGCAGCTTCGGCAAAGCCCTGTTGGGCCTGAGCGGCGGCATCGATTCCGCCCTGGTGGCGGTGCTGGCGGCGGCGGCCCTCGGCGCCGAGAAGGTGCAAGCGCTGCTGATGCCCTCCCCCTGGAGTTCCGAGGGATCGATCAACGACTCCCTGCACCTCGCCAAGCGGCTGGGCATCCACACCCAAACGGTGCCCATCGAAGGGTTGATGGGAGGGTTTGATGCCGCCTTGAGCCCTCCCTTGGGGGGAACGCCAGCGGGCGTCACGGCGGAGAACCTGCAATCCCGCATCCGAGGCACCCTGCTGATGGCAGTGGCCAATCAACAGGGGCAACTGCTGCTGACCACGGGCAACAAGAGCGAGCTGGCCGTGGGCTACTGCACCCTCTACGGCGACATGAATGGGGGGCTCGCCGTGATCGGCGACCTCTACAAATCCACCGTGTTTCATCTCTGCAACTGGATCGACTCCGAGGCCGCCCAGGCGGTGCGCCAGGAGCTGGGACTGCCGGCACAAGGGGAATTGATTGGAGCGGCGATTCGCGAGAAACCGCCCAGCGCCGAGTTGCGCCCCGATCAAAAAGACAGCGATTCACTCCCGGATTACGCCGTGCTGGATCCGCTGCTCAAGGCCCTACTCGAAGAGCACCAGAGCCCGGAAGAGTTGAGCCAACAGGGAACGGATCCTGCTCTCGCCGAACGGGTGATGGGTCTGCTGCGCCGCGCCGAGTTCAAGCGGCGCCAGGCACCACCAGTGCTGAAACTCAGCCAACGGGCTTTCGGGAGCGGTTGGCGGATGCCGATCGCGGCGGCCAGCCAGTAGCCAGAGGCGGCGAACCCCGCCATCGTGGAGATGATCGAAGGTCTGCCATGGCCGGCTCCATCGCACCGATCTCCAGCATCGGGGTGCCACGGGAAGTCAAACCCGATGAGCAGCGGGTCGCCCTAACCCCCGATGCCGTACGCGAGCTGGTGAGCCATGGCCTTTCGGTGCGGGTGGAACAGAACGCCGGGTCCGGGGCTGGTATTGAGGACGCGGCCTACGTGGCAGCCGGGGCCGAGCTGGTCAGCCGCGAAGACGCCTGGGGCGCCCACCTCGTGGTCAAGGTCAAGGAACCCCAGGTGGAGGAATTCCCCTTCCTCCGCGCCGATCAGGTGCTCTTCACCTACCTGCACCTCGCCGCCTACCCCGATGTCGGCGAAGCCCTGATCAAGGCCGGCACCACCGCCATCGCCTACGAAACGGTCCAGCTCGCGGACGGCAGCCTGCCCCTGCTGGCGCCCATGAGCGAGATCGCCGGCCGGCTCGCGGCCCAGGTGGGCGCCCACCTGCTGGAGAAACCCCACGGCGGGCGTGGTGTCTTGATCGGAGGCTGCACCGGCGTTCGTCCCGCCCGGGTGGTGGTCCTGGGGGCTGGCAGCGTCGGCTGGAACGCAGCCCGGGTCGCGGCCGCGATGGACGCGGAGGTTCTGCTGCTGGATCTCTCCCCCGAGCGGCTACGGCAACTGGAGCCGGCGCGGCAGGGGCGGATGGTGAGCCTGGTCAGCAGCGTCGGCCGGCTGGAGCGGCTGATTCCCAGCGCCGACCTTGTCATCGGCGCGGTGCTGCGTCCAGGTGATCGCACCCCGACCCTGGTGAGCGAAGAGCTCGTCAAACAGATGCAGCCCGGTTCTGTGATCGTCGATGTCGCCATCGACCAGGGGGGCTGCATCGCCACCAGCAGGGAGACGACCCACACCGATCCGGTGGTGACGATCCACGGCGTGCAGCACTACGCCGTCGGCAACATGCCCGGCGCCGTGCCCTACACCTCCACCGAAGCCCTGGTCAGCGTCACCCTGCCCTACATCCTCGCGATCGCCGGGCGGGGCCTGATCGAAGCGGTCACCGACCGGCCCGAACTGGTCTCCGGCCTAAACACCGTCGGCGGCTCCGTCTGCCATCCCGGCGTGGCCAAAGCCCTGGGCGTGGGCAACCGTCATCCGATGGCCTGCTTGAACTAGGCCTCGGCTTGCCTCGGTTTTGCCGAAGAGAAGAGATGTCCCTATTTGGGGCTATCTCGATCACCCCGAACACGGCGAAAGTAAGCACAACCCCGAAAGGGGGGTGCCTGAAAGACGACCCCCCGCACTTCTTTTGGATCGGGGGGTTTTTCGTATGACGACACCTGAGAGAGACACACGCTTCCAGGGTGGCTGGCACGTTGTTCCCTTGGACAAAAGTCCTGAGGACAGCGCCCAGCGGAAGCGCTTTATTCGTGAGTCTCGCCAAGGAGATCAGGCCCACCCTGAGACCCAAGAGCAGGCCTAACCTCAGTTGCCCCCATTTGGGGCTATCCCCAATTCACTCGATCACAGTTAAGTGGTGCCAACTCCGAAAGGAGGGGCCTGATGCTCATCCCCCCTGACACTTTCCGGTGGGCAGGGGGATTTTTTTCGACTAGAACAGACTCCGAGCGGATCTGATCTGCCGCTGGAAGGCTTGCTGGGGGCCATCAGGGATCGCCACACTCATACTGAATTGGCTGAAGAAGCATGCAGGTCCGCCCTGCCTCTTCCATGGATCAGCGGCCAATCAACCTCGCGCAAGCAACTCAACTGCAGCTGAGAACCACCACGAATAGCCTGTGGAAAGAATATTAATTACTACTTGCCGGCAATTTATCTTCCCCAAGGGAATCAGGAAGATGCCGATTGTCTGTGCGTAAAGGTGAAAACATAAAGAGATTTCCAGCCACTAATCCGACAGCAACGATGATGGCGGCAAGTTTCTCCAGAGACTCGATATTCACTTCACCTAGCTCATCCGGGCGCTTGACCTGATTGCTCAGCGCTCGCAGCAGCCTGTTCTAGGTCTCCCCAAGTGAGGCCAGCAGCTTTCAACGATTCGTGGATCTCTTGCTCGATGATGTGTGCTGAGTCGAGACAGCGGAGATACTCTACATATTGAGGTATAAGCAGAGCCAACGTTGGCGTCGAATTAGTCATAAATACATTTCTCCACCTGGAGAGCAGATTCTAATGACCTAGAACATCGACATTGCTTTGACCTTTGCAATCTTTTTCGCATCAAGTCCCTCAAGCTGGCTCAATGACACCAATCCTCGCTTGACCATTTCTGCAAATGCAAACAAAGCCGTCTCTGGATCAAACTGCGACCGCCCTTCTAGCTCATGACGCTCGATGCTGAGATAGTCATGTAGAGCGTAAAGGGATTCAATGTCAGGCAAGTCGGACGCTTTGTCCTGAACAAGTGAGATAAGTTGAAGCTCAGCATTTTTATTCCCAGCCGCAAAGGCCTGTTTTGCTATTTCAATCTCCGTTGAAGTCCATTCTGCGTTGTTCATTGGATTGGGGTGCGGTCAACAGGTGGAGGATGCTCAGGAAGGGACTATATTTTTGCCATTGCCAGTCTATAGAGCTGATACCAAGGAATATGTGGGTTTTCGTGGTGCTCTCTGTGATACCCAAAGTTGTAGCAAGTCAACAGAGATACGAATGGCGAGAAATAATTACTTCTGGGGGTATTCCGAGCAGAGTCTTTCCCGGGTTTGTGCGGCATCCATATCCCAAAAGTGAAAAGCTGGATCGAACTAAGCACCAAAGGAACAGCACCAAAGAGAATTACACTTCGGAACGGGTCAACGGATTGAGAATAGACAAGAGCCCAGCCCATACCCAGGATGACGAGCGAGCCAACGCTGGTGTACGAACAAAGAAACCTCGCGAACCATTTAACAAAAGAAGCTTCATGCTCCTTTCGGTAATCGGGGTCGAGAGAAGTCTCGGGCGCAAGGTGGTGAAGCAGATGCTTGCGCTTGCAGGATGAATAGCTTAGTCCTGCATAGAGGAACAAAGCCGCAGCACCAATTACCTTGTTGATGCGAGGCCAACTTGGAGAAAGAGTGCCGTGCATGCTGTCATGCGCAACGATAAAAAGGCCAGTATTCAGATAGCACTTCGCGCAAATCAGCAACAAAGTCAGCCCAACACTGGCTTTAACAGGCTCTACGTTGATAGTCACGATCGCAACGCCCAGCCATGGCAATAGGATTGCCATGGCATGAAAGAGACCGGTCGTGCTTCGTTGAACCGATTTCAACGCTTGCCCAGCTTTAGGAGTTCGGCTGGATTGGCCAGAAGATCAATGGCAACGAAGTAGATCTTGTCATTTTCATCGAGCAAGAAGCGCCAAGCGACGTTCATGCCGACTTCACTGCCGAACCACGGTGTCTGCACTTTTCCCGTGACCTTGATCTGGTTAAAGCCAGACTCTGCAGGCTCACCAAAACCACCTTGGGGCATAAGCTTTAGATTTTGGCAGTCTCTCTTGAAGAACTTAAGGATTGCTTCTTTACCAATAATTGGCCTCTGAAACGGAGGCTGCAGTGCGCCGTCGGGCAGGAACAACTCAATAAGAGCATCGAAGTCATTCGAGTTGAGAAGCTCCATGTAACTCAAAACCGTTTGGTTGAGCACACCGGGAATGAAAATTTGCTGACGTTCTGATTGAGGTGTAGGGATCACCTCTGGCTCGCTAGCAAGGTTGTCTTCGTCCTTAGCAGGATCGAAGCCCATATCAACAACAAAGTTTCTGAGAATACTGATCTGCTGCCCTTGCTCGACCTTCTTAAGGGATTCAAGGACCGAGTTTGCGTTAGCAGAAAGCTTGTAGCCTTGCGGTATACCCGCGACAGCACCTTTTCTCATTAGCTCGCCAAGCTCGTACCAGAAGCCGAGTTTGACGTTGATCGACCAGTTGGCATATTGACGGCCAATCGGCATGTCCACCTTGGTCGCCAAGTCGCACATGACCTTGCTCTGCTGATCAGGAGACATCTCAGAGATCTCCTTGAGAGCGAGCTGGCAAAACTGCATGCGCGCGGCCCCAGGTGCTGCAACAGTGATGGTTTTACCCATCTCTGTGTATGCAAACCAGATCAGCGCCAGCTGGTCTTCGGCACTTAAAAGCTGATATCGAGCAGTAATAGCGGGAATAACATCAGCGGTCTTCGTCTCTGGGAATATCTGAGCAGCCTTCTCGATCGTGAACATTCGTTCTCACTTACAAGTTGTTACACAATAGCACGAGCCTCGCCTTGTTCTTGCTAAACGCGTCAGTCGCTTTTCTGATTGTGCCCGACCTGGGTGATCAACTACTCGCGACTCCACATCATTGACCCCATATGGGGGTTTTCTGCTCAGGAAGATTGAATGAAGCTGGCATCGAAACGTCAGTCCATCCCCTCGGACGCCTGCCCGGGGGGATTTTTTATGGACTTCACTCGTTCAGCGGCCTTCTTCTTGGTGCCAAGGGGATTGGGTCGGGGGGTCGGATAAGTCTCCCCTGCTCGGACAACGGCGGAATGTTCTCGGACATCTCCTCGGCGGTTATGGCTCCGGTGACCTCACAACTGCAAGCCCAAGCAACAAAAAGCCCCCGCTTTCGCGGGGGCTTTTGATTCAACACTCCTCGAAGTTCGAGAAGAAGCTGAATCTTGGGGTTCAGCCTCAGCCGATGGCGGGAGCAGTCAGAGCCACGGGGGTGGACTCAGCAGCAGCCAGGTCGAGGGGGAAGTTGTGAGCGTTGCGCTCGTGCATCACTTCCATACCGAGGTTGGCGCGGTTCAGCACGTCAGCCCAGGTGTTCAGCACACGACCCTGGGAATCCAGGATCGACTGGTTGAAGTTGAAGCCGTTCAGGTTGAACGCCATGGTGCTAACGCCCAGGGCGGTGAACCAGATACCAACCACAGGCCAGGCAGCCAGGAAGAAGTGCAGGCTGCGGCTGTTGTTGAAGGAGGCGTATTGGAAGATCAGGCGACCGAAGTAACCGTGGGCAGCCACGATGTTGTAGGTCTCTTCCTCTTGGCCGAACTTGTAGCCGTAGTTCTGGGACTCGCTCTCGGTGGTTTCACGCACCAGGGAGGAGGTCACCAGGGAGCCGTGCATGGCGGAGAACAGGGAACCACCGAACACACCAGCCACACCAAGCATGTGGAAGGGGTGCATCAGGATGTTGTGCTCAGCCTGGAACACCAGCATGTAGTTGAAGGTGCCGGAGATGCCCAGGGGCATGGCGTCCGAGAAGGAGCCCTGACCGAAGGGATACACCAGGAACACTGCGGAAGCAGCAGCCACGGGTGCGCTGTAAGCAACGCAGATCCAGGGGCGCATGCCGAGGCGGTAGGAGAGTTCCCACTCACGACCCATGTAGGCGTAGATGCCGATGAGGAAGTGGAAAACAACCAGCTGGAAAGGACCGCCGTTGTACAGCCACTCGTCGAGGCTGGCGGCTTCCCAGATGGGATAGAAGTGCAGGCCGATGGCGTTGCTGGAGGGGATAACAGCACCAGAGATGATGTTGTTTCCGTAGATCAGGGAGCCAGCAACAGGCTCACGGATGCCGTCGATGTCGACGGGGGGTGCTGCGATGAACGCAACGATGAAGCAGATGGTGGCGGCCAGCAGGCAGGGAATCATCAGAACGCCGAACCAACCCACATAGAGGCGGTTGTCGGTGCTGGTGACCCACTCGCAGAACTGGTTCCACGCAGAAGCGCCTTGGCGCTGCTGGATGGTGGTCGTCATGAGTACGGGAAAGAAAGGCTCAACGGACTAGCCGTCAGAGCGGGGATGCAAAACGGCCCTGTTGGGCTGTTGCAACTGAACTTATGGGCATCGACCAAGAACTGGGAACCCTTTTGGCGATCGCCTCTGGCGATCACAGCGATAACCAGAGCTGATCAGCCCCGTCATGACTGAGCTCTTGCGATCATCTGAGGCTGAATCGCCCCCAAATGGGGACACGGCCGTCAGCGGCTGGATTGCCCCCATTTGGGGCTTGGGGGATGGCTAGGCGCAGAAGCAAAGAGATCCAAGCCCGCAGGGAGGGGGCACCGAAGAGCAGGCGGCCCCCGTTGACGGACGGGGGCTTTTTTCGCTGCTTCTAATGAGAGGAAGCCATTAACCCTCAGCCGCCAGATAGAGCCAACGGCCGACTAGATCCTCACCCTCGCGGCCAAAACGGGAGCACTCCCGCAGGACATGCGTCTGGCCGGATTGGCGGTAGTGGGCCTCAAAGGTCACCGTGCCGCTGAGGTCGGTCGCCCCCCCAGCCTCCCTGGCGCTGATCCGCAGCCGAGTCCAGCGCACGCCGCGGTTGCTCGCCTTCAGGGCTTGGCGACGCTCGGCCATGGGCTCTGGGGAGGGGTGGGTCTCGATCAAGTAATCGATCAGGTTCCTGCTGAAGGCGCTGTAGCGCGAACGCATCAACTGCTCGGCGGTCTCAGGCCGTGCCGTACCCAGGTGAAATGGCTCACAACAGGTGGCGTAGCACTCCCCCCCGCAGGGACAGGGCTCAGCGGAGGAGCCAAAGCCAGCCATCAGCCGAGCCGCCCCAAGGGACGCTGCAGGGCTTCAGGGTTGATCCCCTCCCGCAGGGCCAGCAGCAAGCCCGCCGCCTCGCTGTAACTGGACGCCGGGAGCACCTCGATCCCCAAGGCCTCGGACGTGACCGACAGGACGCATGGGTTCTCCACGGCGATCACCGGAACTCCGCGCTCCGCGCAGGCCAACACCGCCGCCCCCCCCAGGGCACCAGCCGGGGCCACCACGGCACCAATCTGATCGGGCCGAATCGATCCCGCAGGGGCCTCGGCCGCGGGCCAGAGCGCCGGAGCCCGGCTCAAGCCCACGAGGACACAGGGCAAAAAGGTGTAGCCCAGCTCTTCTCCAGCCGCCCGAGGATCCAACTGGGGGTCAATCTCTAGGGGGCTCAGGGCTGGGGCATGGGCGCAAGGCAGGTTCAGTTGACGGCTGAGCCAGTGGCTGATGACGGCCTCCGCACCAGCCAAGGCATCGACGCCGCCCCCTTGGCGGTAAGCCGTCAGGGCCTCGCTATCGGGATCATCGGGGAAACGGGCAACGACGGCAATCGCGGTGGCACCGGCATCCCGCAGGCGCTCTCCAGCCGCGAGCAGGACATCAGGGCGCTCCAGTTGGCCCCAGCTCGCGCCACTCTCCCCTTGGCTCAGGCTCACGCCGATGGGCGCGGCTGTGGTCTCAACAGGGCCAAGCGTGAGGCCCAGGCTGGCCCGGCAACCGTCGGCGACCTGCAGGTGCCGGAGGCGCAAGTCCTCCTCGATGCCGGTATCCAGCAGCAGACCGATGCGCTGGGAGCGCACCGGTTCGAGCGCCAGTTCTCCAGCCGCAAAACGATCGAGGCTCGATCCCTCGACGTAGTGAATGCGGGAGTCACTCCAATAAAGCGAGGCCCCATTCATCACATTGGGGTGGGTGATCAGACAGCCACTGGCGGCCGCCAACAGCCGAGCGGCGGGCACCGCATCACCGGCGTAGCCACCCACCTCACAGCCGATGCCCGTGGGCAAAACCATCAAGGTGGGCAGGGGCTCCCCAGAACGGGTCATACGAGCAGGGCGGGCTGGTGAACCATCGCTTCGAGGGTCAGCTGGCGCCCGCCATTGGGCAGACAGGTCGCCTCGGTAATCGCCCAGCGCAGGGGCACGCCATGGGTCCGGAGCGCAGCCTCGATCTGGGGCAGCAGCGGGCCGGGTTCACAGACGAGCGTGAGCGCCAGGGAGCGAAAACCAGAGAGCCCCGGGCTCACTTTTGGTACTGACCGAACTGGGCTTCGTAGAGGGCATCCTCCTGGCCGGCGACCACCTTGAGGTCGCTGCGGGGGAAGGCCACACAGAGCAGCGCGAAGCCCTGCTCCTGGAGCTCTGCCTTGACGCCCATGGCGTCGGGTTGATGCACGGAACCCTCTTTGACGACGGCCGCACAGGTCGTGCAGACACCGGAGCAGCAGGAGCTGGGGACGGGAACGCCGGCGGCTTCAGCAGCAGCGAGAACGGTCTGGTCGGCGGCGCAGCTGAAGCTGTGGCTAGCGCCGTTGAGTTCACAGACAACGGTGTAGGTCTCGCCCATGGATGGAGCTGCTCAGTCCAGAAGCTCCCCATTGTCCAGGATCACGGCCCGCCGAGGGGGGTCCACTGCTGCGGGTGCGGGGCCAGGTATTCGGGGGGAGCCCCGCCTAGGGGTGCGCTGAGGGCCAAATCAAAGGCCAAGGAGACCCGAAGGTCGTCGTCATCCTCATTAGCCGTCACGGCGTGGTCGGTCGCCGCCGGGAAGAGAACCAGCAGTCCAGCCCGGGGGGCCAGGTCGAAATGGGGCGCATTCCAGCTGATCGCACCGTCGAGGGGCCCGCCATGGCCCACGGCCAGACCCGGCACCAATTCATTGCTTTGGGTAGCGGGGTAAAGCCGCAGGCAACCACTGCGGCCTGAGCCATCCCCGTTGAGATAGACGATGGCGCTCAGGTGCGCATTGGGATGGTGGTGCCGCCCAACCACCTGCCCGGGTTCACTGACGACGGGCCAGGCCCGCTGGATATGAAGGGCGACTTGATCGCACTGGAAACCGAGCTGCGTGAGGTACTCCCAGGCGTGCCGCCGCACCAGCTCACTGATGGCCGCAAAAGCGGGGAGCTGGTGCACCTGCCAGATGCCGTTGATGTCACCGGTCCAGGCACAGCCCGGATTGGGGTTACCGCTGTCCTCGCCGCGCAACGCCAAAACGTCCTGGAGCAACAGGACAGAATCCATCGGATCCAAGGGCAGCTGCGCCGTGGCCAGCGCCAACGGAAACAGCGGTTGCAGGGAAAGCGTCATGACGCGCAGGCGCTCTAGTCATCCTGCGATGCCGGACACCGGCTACAAAAAAAGCCCTCCCCATAGGGAGGGCTTAAGAAAGCTGAGCAAGAACGCTCAGGCCATGGCGGCGGCGCCACCAACCACTTCCAGGATCTCCTGGGTAATGGCAGCCTGGCGGGCCTTGTTGTAGTCCAGGGTGAGGGACTTCGCGAGGGCCTTGGCGTTATCGCTGGCGTTGTTCATGGCGGTCATCCGGCTAGCGAGCTCGGAAGCGGCCGCTTCCTGCAGCGAACGCAGCAGCTGGTTCTGCAGATACAGAGGCAGCAGGGCGTTCAGCAGCTGATCAGGGCTCTGTTCGAAGACCAGATCAGAGGGCAGGGAAGGCTGGTCATTGTTGACCGTGCCGGTTTCGACGCCGAGTTGACCGTCACGGGTGGTGAGACGGAAGATCTCGTCGTCCGCGCTGGCGATGCCCTGGGGATCCAGGGGCAGCAGCGTCTGGGAGACGGGCTTGGAGCTCACCAGGTTGATGAACTTGGTGAAGATGATCTCCACGCGATCGGTCGAGGCCGAGAGGAATTCGGCAAGCACCTCGTCGGCGATCTTGCCGGCTTCGGCAGCACTCGGAACCTGTTCGAGCCCCGTAAAGGTGGCGCGAATCGTGTACTGGCTGGCGCGGTTCTGGAAGTAGGAGGCGACTTTGCCGCCGATCAACACCAGATCCACGTCATAGCCCTGAGACTTCAGCTCAGCGTGACGCTGTTCGGTTCGCTTGATGATGTTGGCGTTGTAGCCGCCGCACAGACCCCGGTCACCGGTAACGGCGAGCAGGGTGATCGTGCGGACGTCGCGGTTCTCGAGCAGCGGTGCGTCGGCGGTCTCGAACTGCATGCGGGTCTGAAGATTCTCCAGAACGCGAGCAAGACGATCGGCGAACGGACGGCTACGCAGAACCTGTTCCTGGGCCCGGCGGACCTTGGCGGCTGCCACGAGGCGCATGGCCTCGGTGATCTTCCGGGTGTTTTTGACGGAACTGATCCTGTCGCGGATCTCCTTCAGGTTGGCCATGGATTGGACTCTCCGGGGTAACCGTCAGGGATCAGGCCGCAGCCAGCATCGAAGACTTCACTTCGTTGATGGCGGCCTTGAGCGTGGCCTCGGCGTCTTCGCTGAGGACCTTCTCGGTCTGGATCTTGGTGATGAACTCAGGCTTGTTCGTCTTCAGGTACTCGCGGAGTTCGCGGCAGAACTGAACGACGGACTCAACGGGAACTTCGTCGATCAGGCCCTTGACGCCGGCGTAAACGACGGCGACTTGCTCAGCCAGGATCAGGGGGCTGAACTGGGGCTGCTTCAGGATCTCGCGGAGACGCTTACCGCGGGCCAGCTGCTGCTGGGTGGCAGCGTCGAGGTCAGACGCGAACTGGGAGAAGGCGGCCAGTTCGTCGAACTGAGCCAGCTCGAGCTTGAGGGTTCCGGCGATCTTCTTGATGGCCTTGGTCTGGGCAGCACCACCCACCCGGCTCACGGAGATACCCACGTTGATGGCGGGGCGGAGACCGGAGTTGAAGAGGTCAGAGCTCAGGAAGACCTGACCGTCCGTGATGGAGATCACGTTGGTCGGGATGTAGGCCGAAACGTCACCAGCCTGGGTTTCGATGATCGGCAGGGCGGTCATGGAGCCCTTGCCCATGGCGTCGCTCAGCTTGGCGGCACGCTCGAGCAGACGGCTGTGGCAGTAGAAGACGTCGCCGGGGTAGGCCTCACGACCGGGGGGACGACGGAGCAGCAGGGACATCTGGCGGTAAGCCTGGGCCTGCTTGGTCAGGTCGTCATAAATGATGAGGGTGGCTTTGCCCTTGTACATGAAGGACTCAGCGATGGCGGCGCCGGTGTAGGGAGCCAGGTACTGCAGAGCAGCGGACTCAGAGGCGTTGGCAGCCACGATCACGGTGTAATCGAGGGCGCCCTTCTCACGCAGGACTTCGACGACGTTGGCCACGGAAGCGGCCTTCTGACCAATCGCGACGTAGACGCAAACAACGTCTTCGTCCTTCTGGTTGATGATCGTGTCGATCGCGATGGCGGTCTTGCCGGTCTGGCGGTCACCAATGATCAGCTCACGCTGGCCACGACCGATGGGAATCATCGAGTCGATGGCGGTGATGCCGGTCTGCATGGGCTCATGCACCGACTTGCGCTGGATGATGCCAGGCGCCATCGACTCGATCAGGCGGGTCTCGCTGGTGGGGATGTCACCCTTGCCATCGATGGCCTGACCGAGGGGATTCACCACACGGCCGAGCATGGCGTCGCCAACGGGCACCGAGGCGATCTTGCCGGTGGCCTTGACGGTGCTGCCCTCTTGAATGCCGCGACCCTCACCCATCAACACCGCGCCGACGTTGTCGTCTTCGAGGTTGAGAGCGATGCCTTCGGTGCCGTCTTCGAACTGGATCAGCTCACCAGCCATGACCTGCTCGAGGCCGTAGACGCGGGCGATGCCGTCGCCGACCTGCAGCACGGTGCCGACGTTGCTGACGGAAACCGACTTGTCGTAATCAGCGATCTGTTGCTTGAGGATCGCGCTGATCTCGTCGGGGCGGATGGAAACCATTGGAGGCGTTGGGGTTGAGGACGAGGGGTGAGAAAGGGGTTCGGGTGCGGAGCTAGCTCACCTTGGCCAGCGCCAGTCCGAGGCGACGCACCTGACCCGCGAGGCTGGCATCAATCACCTTGGAGCCGACTTTGACGACGAAACCGCCGATCAAATTGGGGTCGACGCTCAGATTGATCTCCAGCTTGTCGGTACCGGCCACGGCCTGAACCTTCTTGCTGAGCTCAGCCTGTTGCTCCTCATTGAGGGCAGCGGCGGAGGTGACAGAGGCGAGAGCGATGTTGCGCTGCTCGCGGTAGAGCTCGAGAGTGCGATCCAGCACGGCGTCGAGCATGCCAATGCGCTGGCGATCGGCCAGCAGCTTCAGCAAGTTGAGGAAGGAAGGCTTGAGTTGATCAGCGAAGAGCTTCTCAATGGCAGCCTTCTTGGCGGAGACCTCAAGCACTGGGGAGCCCATGGCTTCCCGGAGCTCAGGAGACTCCTTCCAGAGGGCAAGAACGGCCTTGGCCTGTTCCATGACCTCATCGGCTTCCTTGCGGCTCTCGGCCACTTGAAGGAAAGCCTCGGCGTAGGGGGTCGTAACGGTGTTGAGCAGCGGCATCAGGCGTTCCCCAACGTTTTGATGGACTGATTCACCAGCTGCGCTTGGGCATCAGCGCTGAGCTTGCCGGGCAGGGTGGCGAGTGCCTTCTCGATGGCCAGTCGGGCCGCCTCACGGCGGAGCTGGTTGCTGACCCGGGAGGCTTCAGCGTTGAGATCAGCAGCGGCGCCTTGCTTGAGACGGGCCATCTCCTCGATGGTGCGCTTCTCAGAGTCAAGACGGATGGCTTCAGCCCGTGCCTTGCCATCAACGCGAATCTGTTCAGCCTTCTGCTGGGCAGCGGCCAGATCCTGCTGGGCTTGAGACAGGGATGCGGTTGCCGAGCTGAGGCGCTCTTCAGCGTCTTTCAGGTCGGCAAGGATGATCGCGCGACGGCGCTCCAGGATGCTGCCCAGGAAGTTGGGCAGAAACTTGTAGAGGCCGAAGATGACGATGGCCAGGTTGATGATGTTGGTCTCGAACACATTGAGGTTCAGACCAAAGCCACCGTGGCTGGCGAAAAGGGAAGGAATGGTCATCGGGCTGCCAGCAGACGGTCGACGATCAGGTCACCGAGCTTGTCGGCGTCAGTCTTGAGTTGGCTCATGGCCGACTCGCGCTGGGCATCGATCTCGCGGCGTGCCTGCTCGCGGGCGGCATTGGCATCAGCGGTAGCTGCGGCCAGGGCCTCGCGATAAAGCTTGTCGGAATCAGCTTCCGCTTCTTGGATCAGCTTCGAGGCGGACAGACGTGCGTCCTTGAGCTGTTCCTTGAGGTCAGCTTCCAAGCGTTCGGCTTGGGCCAGCTTCTGCTTGGCCTCCGCACGGCTGGTGGTCACGTAACCCTCCCGCTCTTCCACGACCCGACCGACGGGGCTGAAGAACAGGGAATTGAGGATGAAGGTGAGGAGAACCACCTGAACTGCCATCAAAGGCAGGGTGGCGTCGAGGTCAAAGAGACCTCCCTCCGTTGCACCTAGCAAAAGCCAGCTGGTCATGAGGCAGGGGTGCGGGCGGTTGAAGCGGGCCGCGGAACGGCGGCGGAAGCTAGAGGCTGAGGCAAGGGATGAGGGGGTGGGCGGTCCAGCGAACTGACAACCGCCCGTCCCTCGTCACCTCAAGCGCGATCAGCCAGCGAAGGGGTTGGCGAACAGCAGCACCAGAGCGACCACAAGGCCGTAGATGGTGAGAGCTTCCATGAAGGCCAGGGACAGCAGCAGGGTGCCGCGGATCTTGCCTTCAGCTTCGGGCTGACGAGCAATGCCTTCGACAGCGCCGCCTGCAGCGGTGCCCTGACCGATACCAGGGCCGATGGCGCCGAGGCCGACAGCCAGACCAGCAGCGACAACAGACGCGGCGGAGGTGATGGAATCCATGGTGGAACGAAGGATGTGGGGCGCTGGGAGAGCGCGGATTGGGACCGGGACGTTATCCCTGCGCCTGGGACACCTGGATGAGACCGAGATGGGCCCGGATTGAACCGGACCTGCGCGCAGAGAGTTTGCCAGACCGAGGGACCCCGATCTGGCGGGGGACTGATGCGAGATCAGTGGTGCTCTTCGTGCACAGCCTCACCGATGTAGTAAGCGGCGAGGGTGGCGAAGATCAGCGCCTGAATGGCACTGGTGAAGAGGCCGAGGAACATCGCAGGCAGGGGCACCACGAGAGGCACGAGGAACGCCAGCACTGCAACGACGAGTTCGTCGGCAAGGATGTTTCCGAACAGACGGAAGGAGAGCGAGAGGGGCTTGGTGAAGTCCTCAACGATCTTGAACGGGAGCATGATCGGAGTCGGCTCCACGTAGTACTCGAAGTAGCGGAAGCCCTTCCGGCTCAGGCCTGCATAGAAGTAGGCCAGGGACACCAGCAGTGCGAGAGCAACGGTGGTGTTGATGTCAGCGGTCGGAGCGCCGAGCTCGCCGCTGGGCAGGTGAATCAGCTTCCAGGGGACAAGAGCACCGCCCCAGTTGCTCACGAAGATGAACAGGAACAGGGTGCCGATGAACGGAAGCCAATCGCGATAGGCCTTCTCGCCGATCTGCTCGCGAGCCATGTCGCGGATGTAATCCCAGAGGAACTCCAGGAGGTTTTGGACACCGCGAGGATCGCGCTCCATCTTGCGGGTGCCCACCACCACGAGGGCGAGCAAGGCTCCGATCACAACCCAGGAGCTCAGAAACACCTGGCCATGGATCTTGAAATTCCCCAGTTGCCAATAGAGGTGTTGACCAACCTCCAGTTCGGCAAAGGGGAGAACGAGTGGCAAGGAACCCATCGGGTCGACGTTCGGGGTCGCGATTGCGACGTTGAAAAGGTTTTGGCGCTCAGCGATCTGTGAGTGCCTGGAGGATCACCGCGGGCTTGTAGAGCAGAAAGCCGAGCAGAGCTGGCAACAACTCGAGCTGGGGCAGACGAGCCGCAGCCATGACAAGCACAACGGGGACGAGAAGCTGCAACTTGCTGACCTTCTTGGAACCGTTGCCGAGCTTTCCAACACTTCGGGCAAGAAGCCTGAGGTAGAGGGCACCGGCTAGGCCACCGATCAGCACACTGCTGGCGATGTGAAGGTCGTAGATCAGAGCCGTGGCTGGAACCGCGATGGCGGAGACCAGCAAGGTGGCGACGATCAGGCGACGTTGAAGCCTCTCAAAGTCCGAGAGGTCAGCGCCATCTCCGGGAACCGAATCGGTTTCGGAAGCAGGCGAGGTCTCTGAGGACTCTGTTTCCAGAGGAGAAGAAGCAGCCGTTTCTTGACTAGTCATCTCGTCCAGCGAACTCGGCAGCTCACGGGGAGCGTCCGAACCTGACTGGGGAGAGGAAGTCGCCAACAAAGGTGCCTTTGCTCTGAAAAGGCGCGCGGAATCTATCACGCTGCCTCGCCCTAGGCGGGGCGAAGCAGAAGCACCCGCTGACGCTGTAGTTCCCTTGCCACAGAAGCGGTCTGGGCGTCAGACCAGTCCAATGGAAGCTGACCAATGGCCGTCTCAGGATTCGCTTGCTCCAGGGCTTCCAGCAAGCTCAATCCCTCGGCGCTCAGGTCCAAGGGGGCCATGTCGGAATCCAGCAGAGCGCGGCCGGGCCAGCCCCAGAGGCAACGGTTCCGGCAGCCCCGGGCGGCGAGCACGGCGCTGTCCTCATCCCAGCGCTGAACCTGAACCGGGCCCTTGCTCAAGAAGAACTCGAAATGGCTGATGTCAGGGTCCAGGTCCTCCACCAAGCGCCATTGCGCCTCCGCTGGAAGAGCCTGAGCCCGCTCCAAAAGCTCGCCGTTCAGGAGCCGAGCCGGATCCCAGACCCCTGGATTGGAGAAGCCTGCAAAGTGCAGATCAGCAGAGGCCACAAAGGCCATCAGGCGCTCCAGGTTGTAACTGGTCTCCTGGGGATGCAGATACATATCCGCGAAGTTCGCGTCGGCTGCGCAGTCGATGGCCCAGCGTTGCTCGTAATTGAGACGGAGCCGGTTCTGCGCCGGAAGATCAGCCATCAACTGACGCCCCAAGCGAAGGCCTTCGGCCTCCGTGCCAGCGCCAATTGCACTCAGAACGCGCTGGGTGCGATGGATCTCCCAGCGGCCACCATCGGCGTACAAGAACAGGTGGAGGAGCGCACCGGGTTTCAACAACTGGGCTAAGGCCCGCAGTCCGGCCTCCGGTTGCTTGAGGTGGTGCAACACCCCGACGGAATTGATGTAGTCGAAGGGCCCCTCTCCAGCCAAGTCCAGCAGGCTCCGGTTTTCGATACAGAGCTGGGCCTGCTCAAACGCACCGGAGCGGCGGCAGCGCTCCCGAGCCACCTCCAACGTTCCAGGCGAAATATCCACAGCCAGGATCTCGGCCCCTGGATTCAGGTGAGCGAGGTAGTCGGTACTAACGCCGGTCCCACACCCCGCATCCAGGATTCGTAAGGGCTCTCCGTTGACACGTGCTGTGGGCAGCGATCCGGTGGCTGCCGAATAAGCCGCATCAACAAACCAACGCCAGTTGTATCCAGGCGGGGGGCCGTCTTGAAGCGGGTCCCCCGGGTAGGGGAAGCGGTCATAAAAGTCGCTCACCACCGGAGTGGCGGCATCAGCAGGGCCCTGAGTCATGGCTGGGAGCGAATCGGAAAGCGAGTGCGCAGTGGCCGAGCATTTCATGGCCTGCTCTCCGGTTGAAGGGAAACCGACAACAGGCTGCAAACATTTGTTCATGGCCCCCCGGGAGGTCAGAGGGGCAGCCGTAACGTGCCTAAGCCAGGTTCGCTTTCGTCCATGACTGTGACCGCCAGCAGCGGCAGCAGCAGGGTTGCTCCTCAGCGCTTCGACACCCTGCCGCTCTCCAGCGTCCGTCAGGCGGAGCAGCAAGACCGCTTCCCCGATGGAGGCGAGCTCAGCAACCTCACAACCTTTTTCCAAAGCGGTCAACTTCGGGTTGAGGCAGCCCGTCGCGTGTCGGCCAATGCCGAAGCGATCGTGGCTCGGGCAGCAAGCCGGATCTTTGCCGGTGGCACCCCGCTGTCCTATCTCGACGCGCCCCTGACTCCCGCGGCGGCAAGCTCGGCGACTCCACTCGCCTCTGACCAGGCAGCTTTCCAGCGCTCGGTTCAAACCTTCTCGGGCGCGAGCGACAACTCGAAACGCGGCAATTTCCTGACCCGACTGCTGGACGGCGGCGGCGGCGATGCCGACGTCCGCGTGATCCTGCCAACAGGCTTCAACCCGATTTCAGTCGCCATCTACGGGACTGAGCGGATGCGCAAGTCCGTCCGCGACATGGCTTGGTTCCTCCGCTATGTCGGGTATGCGGTGATTGCAGGCGATCCGAGCATCCTGCGCGTCAATACACGCGGCTTGAGGGATGTCCTGGAAAAGGGCTGCTCCCTGGCTGCCACCAATGTCGCGCTGCAGGAAATGCGTGCCGGTGCGGCCGAACTGCTGAAGGATTTGCCGGAAGCCCGCCAGCTACTGATTGGCTGCTTCAACGTCCTGCTCGAGGAGCTGGCCGTTCCCACCCCCTCCGCTCGCCAGCGCCTTGGCAGCCCCGAGAACCAGGGCCTCCAGCTTCCAGCCATCTACGCACTGGCAGCACAAGGCAACGTCCAGCGCTTCAACATGAAGCCCGCCATGAGTGGCGCTCAGAAGGCCGAGGTCATCCGGGCGGCCTACCGACAGGTCTTCGAACGGGACATCGCGAAGGCCTACAGCCAAGATCCCTGCTCGGTCGAAACCTCGCAGGTCACGCAGGGCAAGATCAGCATGCGCGAATACATTCGCGCGCTCGGAAAAAGCAAGGAATACCGCGCCCAGTTTTTTGGCCCCTTCTCAAACAGCCGTGCTGTTGAGCTGGCCTTCCGTCACTTCCTGGGTCGTGGCATTAGCTCACGGGAAGAATTCAACCGCTACTTCAGCATCGTCAGCGAGCAAGGGCTCAACGGTCTCGTTGATTCCCTGGTCAACTCGATGGAGTACGCCCAGGTCTTCGGTGAAGAGGCGGTTCCCTATCTGCGCGATCTCGGCGAAGAAGCCCAAGAAAGTGCTGGCTGGGGTTCCAACCGCAAGCTCTTCCGCTTCAGTGCACCGTTTGAGGGCGCACCTCAGTACATCACCCTTTACGCCAGCTACCGCCAGCCCTACGCCGACCAACATCCCTACGGCGGCGGCAATGATCCCTTAGGGCTCAGCTACGGCGCAATCTTCCCTTCGGGCACGGCCAACGTCGCAACCCGTCCTGCACCACTGAGTTACGACACCCGTCGCCTGCTCATCGGCAACGGCATGGCTCAGCCAGGGCAGATGAATAGCCCTCAGTTCAGAAGCGCCACACCGAGGCGGGTTGGTCCCAAGACCCGACGCCTCACCCAAATCGCCACCGGCGGTAATTCGGTTCCTCGTCGCGGCCTCCAAACCCGTCCGAGCGTGCGGTTTACGGAATCGAGCACCCAATCAGTCATCAAGGCTGTTTACGTCCAGATCCTGGGCAATGCCGGCTACGCCGGTGAACGGGTTGGGACCGCCGAAACCCGACTCGAAAACGGCGACATCGGCCTTAAGGACTTTGTGCGTGAGGTCGCGCGCAGCGACGCCTTCCGCCGCCGCTATTGGAGTGGTCTTTACATCTGTAAGGCCGTTGAAGTGATGCACCGCCGACTTCTCGGACGGCCGACCTTCGGACGCTGGGAAATCGACAGCTACTTCGACGTTGCAGCACGTCAGGGCTTCTATGGCGTCGTCGACGCCATGCTCAACAGCCCGGAATATCAAGAAGCCTTCGGCCTGGACACCGTCCCCTACGAGCGCTTCATCACTCCGACCGATGTCAACCAACGTCGCGTCCCGTCCTTCGCGACTGCGTTTGAGGACATTGCCCAGCCCGATCTGAGCCTTGGGCAAAGGCCCATGGCACGGGTCAAGGACAGCTTGAAAACCACGGCGGACATCACGGCCCGCAACCTGGTCAACCGTGAGCAGGCCGTGCGCGGCAGCTGGAGCGCGGACGTGAGCACCAACGCTCCCGATTCACGCTGGGCTGGGTTGCTGCGGACACAGGGCACCGGCACACCGTTCTCCATCTCGACACCGTCGGCACCCAAAAACGCTCAGAGCAATGCTGCGCAGGTCGCCTGGAAGCCGGCTGTATCGGCAGCCGGCGCAGCCCCCATCTCGCGGATGGCCAATGCGCTGCGCACCAGCGACGCCAGCGGCTATCTCAAGCGCGGTGGCATCCCGGCGATCACCAAACTCGAGCCGAACAGCACCGAGTCCGAACTGACCGCGGCCATTAACGCCACCTACAAACAGCTGCTCAACAAAGTTCCTCTTGAGTCCGAACGCTTGGCGAGCGCGGAGTCGAAACTGCGCAACCGAGACATCGATCTCAAGGGCTTTATCGAAGCCGTTGCCATGGGCGAAGCCTTCCAAAGCCGACTCTCCAAGATGGCGCCCCTCCGGGCAGCCTCTGCAGCTGGCCTTGCACTGCTAGGCCGCGCAACAACGCCTGAGGAAACCACCGCGTTCCTCCAACTGCGGGCAAGTGCAGGTCAACCTGCTGCTGTCAAAGCGCTGCTGGCTGATCGAGACCAATCGGTCCCGAGGGTGGGTGGAATGGAAACCACGACTGGCACGACCCAGGCCACCATGCAGCGCACCGCAGCCCTCTACCGCGGCAATGCGGGAATGAACCCGCCTACGACGGACAAGATCTAACGGCATCAGTACATCCAAGAGCCTCTTTACGAGGCCTGGAACTAAACAACAGTTGCCGCCCTCGCTGCTAGCAAGGGCGGCTTTTTCATGGAGAAAAGATCAACAAACAATTCCAGGAAACCGTTGCCCCGCAGGGGGTCCCAGAAAAATAAGGCCGGAGTGAAGAACTGTTACCCGCAGCAGATCCAGGGTCGCTTTGAGCCCGAGAATCTTCAGCGTCTCCAGAGCGGGCATTCCACTTGCAAGGGTCAGTGTTGACCGTTGTAAACCTGGTCGCCCAACCGACTCCGCGAGTCACCCTCAGCTCTTACCCTGAGGCTCGATCCAAATCGGATCACCCCCTTAACCCACCCACCGGATACCGGTCTCCGCAAGGCGGCCGCTTGTTTCGAGGCAGAACTGCATGAGCATCGTCTCCAACTCGATCATCAACGCGGACGCCGAAGCCCGCTACCTCAGCCCTGGCGAACTGGACCAAATCAAGTCCTTCGTCAGCGGTGGTCAGCGTCGTCTTCGCGTCGCTCAGGTCCTGAGCGAGAGCCGTGAGCGCATCGTTAAGACCGCAGGCGGCGCCCTCTTCCAGAAGCGTCCTGATGTCATCTCCCCCGGCGGCAACGCCTACGGCGAGGACATGACCGCGACCTGCCTGCGCGACATGGATTACTACCTGCGCCTCGTGACCTACGGCCTGATCGCAGGCGATGTCACCCCGATCGAAGAGATCGGCATCATTGGCGCCAAGGAGATGTATCGCTCCCTTGGCACCCCCCTGGACGCTCTTGCTGAGTCCGTTCGGGAAATGAAAATTGCCGCCATGGGCCTTCTGACCGGCGAAGACGCCGCAGAAGCCGGCTTCTACTTCGACTACGTCGTTGGCGCCCTCTCCTGAGGCTGCTCTCTCCCTGACATAACCGCCCCTCAGACAAGATTCCATGCAAGACGCAATCACCAACGTCATCAACCAGGCTGACGTTCAGGGCATGTATCTGGACAGCACCTCCATGGGCCGTCTGGAGCAGTACTTCGCCAGCGGCGAACTGCGCGTTCGTGCCGCTGCCACCATCAGCGCCAACGCCTCCGCCATCATCAAGGACGCCGTCGCTAAAGCACTGCTTTATTCCGACATCACCCGTCCCGGCGGCAACATGTACACCACCCGTCGCTATGCAGCCTGCATCCGCGACCTGGACTACTACCTGCGCTACGCCACCTACGCCATGCTGGCTGGTGACACCTCGATCCTCGACGAGCGTGTTCTGAACGGCCTCAAGGAGACCTACAACTCCCTGGGTGTGCCCATCGGTGCAACCGTCCAGTCCATCCAGGCCATGAAGGAAGCCACCGCCTCCCTGGTGGGCCCCGACGCTGGTCGTGAAATGGGCGTGTACTTCGACTACATCAGCTCCGGCCTGGGTAACTGATCCCTGCCTCTGGCACACCTGAGGATCAAGCCATGCGCCTCTTCAAAATCACCGCCTGCATCCCTTCTCCCGAGAAGACTCGTACTCAGCGCGAGCTGCAGAACACCTTCTTCACCAAGTGGGTGCCCTACGAAAGCTGGTTCGCTGAGCAGCAGCGGATCATGAAGCAAGGGGGAAAAATCCTGAAAGTTGAACTCGTTGCTGGTCGCCGTCAGGTGAACCTGGGTAACTGATTCCTTCAGGACAATTCTTCCCACAAGCCCGGCATAGCCGGGCTTTTTTATTGGCAAGCAAACTGGAAGTACGGGATAGTCAGTGTCTGATTTCCACAGGTCCTTGGCCGCAAAGCGACCGTTGCTCCCCGTGCCGTTTGAGCACTGGCCGGCAGAAGCACGGTTGCTGCTGGGGATGATCGCGATCTGGTGTCTCCTGGGCCTCGCTGTCCTGGGCTCAGCCAGTTGGTGGGTGGCCGCCCGGGAGATGGGGGACGCCAGCTACTACTTGAAACGGCAGGCCATCTGGATGGTGGCGAGCTGGGGCCTGCTCTATGCAGGCATCAGCATCAACCTGAGACGCTGGCTACGGATGGCGGGACCGGTGCTGCTCATGGGCAGCGTGCTGGTGGCCCTCACCCTGGTGATCGGCAGCACGGTGAATGGCGCCAGCCGCTGGTTGGTCCTCGGGCCGATTCAGATCCAACCGACCGAACTGATCAAACCGTTTCTCGTCCTCCAGGGGGCCGTCCTGTTCTCCCACTGGAATCGAATCGCCACCGATCAAAAGTTGCTCTGGCTTGGGGTCTTTGCGGTGACCTTGGGCCTGATCCTGAAACAGCCCAACCTGAGCACGGCCTCCCTTTGCGGGATTTTGCTCTGGCTGATGGCCCTGGGCGCAGGCTTGCCGCTCTGGGGGATGTTGGGCACCGCCGGGGCCGGTCTGGCTGTAGCCATCGGCAGTATCTCGATCAACGAATACCAGCGCATTCGTGTCACGTCCTTCCTGAACCCATGGAAGGACGCCCAGGGTGATGGCTATCAGCTGGTGCAAAGCCTGCTCGCGATCGGATCGGGTGGGCTCTGGGGCGAGGGCTATGGCCTCTCCACCCAGAAGCTCCAGTACCTGCCCATCCAGACCACCGACTTCATTTTCGCGGTTTTTGCGGAGGAGTTCGGGTATGTCGGCTCCCTGCTCCTGCTCGTCTTCCTGCTGCTGTTTGGCTTCGTTGGCCTGCGCATTGCCCTGAGTTGCAGGAGCAACCAACAGCGGCTGGTGGCCATCGGTTGCACCACTTTGCTGGTGGGGCAGTCGATTCTGAACATCGCCGTGGCCAGTGGTGCGATGCCCACCACTGGCCTACCGCTGCCGATGATCAGCTATGGCGGTAACTCCCTGCTCTCCAGCCTGCTCACCGCCGGTCTGCTGCTGCGCTGCTCCCTGGAAGGAGCGGGACTAGAGCCCAGCAAGCCCCATCGCAACCGCCGCCTGCAAGCCAAGCGGCGAAGCATGCCGATAGGCTGACCCCTTGCGCGGCGGACCTCTTGATGCTGGCCTTGGCGGAATGGGCCCGCAGTGGTGAGCAGCTGCTAAGCGATTCCCTGGCCCATCCGGGGCCGCTCACCATCGGTTTGGTCTTTGCTGGCGGTCTGATCACGAGCCTGGGTCCCTGCTCGCTGTCCTTGCTGCCGGTGACGCTGGCCTACCTGGCTGGCTTTGACGGAGGAGCTCAGCGTCCCTGGGCCCGCAGCCTGAGCTTCTGCAGCGGCATCGTCGGCTCCCTGGTCCTCCTCGGCCTCGGCAGTGGCGCCTTGGGCCGGATCTATGGCCAGGTCCCCGGCGTGGTTCCAACCCTGGTGGCCCTCCTCGCGGTCCTGATGGGCCTGAATCTGCTCGGCCTGGTGCCGCTGCAGCTTCCGGCGGGCCCCGACCCAGAGCAATGGCGTCAGCGGGTCCCGCCGGCCCTCGCCCCGATCGCCGCGGGGCTCGCCTTCGGCCTGGCCGCGTCCCCCTGCACCACTCCTGTCCTGGCGGTTTTGCTGGCCTGGATCGCCCAATCGGGCACCCCCCTGACCGGGGCCGTCTTGCTCACGGCCTTCGCGGCGGGCCAGGTCATGCCGCTGCTGCTGGCCGGCACCGCCGCAGCCTGGGCACCCCGACTGCTCGCTCTGCGCTCCGTTGGCCAATGGGTCCCGCCCATCAGCGGGGTCGTTCTGCTCGTGACCGGCTGCCTGACCCTCTTGGCCCGCTGGACCTGAACCTCCTGTTCCGCCAACACCCTCCCTCCGGCTCTTCTACCCCCTGATGAAGCGACTGATCGCCTGGATCTCCGACCTGCGGGTGGCCATCGGCCTCTTGATCCTGATCGCCGCGGCCAGCGGACTGGGCACCTTTGTGCCCCAGAAGGAAGCCGCCGCGCTCTACCGCCGGGTCTACGACGCGGAGCCCTGGCTGGGCCTCTTCGATGGCGACGCGATCCTGTCGCTCCAGCTCGATCACGTCTATTCGAGCAGCTGGTTCCTGGCTCTGCTGGCCTGGCTGGGCCTCGCCCTGATCCTGTGCAGCTGGCGCCGCCAGTGGCCGGCGCTGCAGGCCGCCCTGCGCTGGATCGACTACCAAACGCCCAGACAGCTGAGCAAGCTGACCCTGGCCGAGACCATCAGCGTCAGCGACCCCAACGCCAGCCTGTCGCGGCTTGAGGGACTGCTCCAATCCCAGGGCTGGGAACTGCAACCCCACGGGGACCGCCTGGCCGCCCGCAAGGGTGTACTGGGACGAGTCGGCCCCCTCCTTGTCCACGCTGGACTGGTCGTGCTGATGGTCGGTGCCGCCTGGGGCTCCCTAGGCGGCCAGCGGATGGAACGCTTTCTCGCCCCCGGGAATGAACTGGAGCTGCTGAACAGCCGCGGTGAAACCCAGGTCAGCGTCAGCCTGGAGCGCTTTGGCGTGGAGCGGGACCCGGCGGGACGGCCGGAGCAATTCAGCTCCCTCCTCAAATTGACCCCCGGCCAGGGCCAGGAGGCCTCCAACGCCGAGATCAGCGTCAACCATCCGCTGCGTTACCGCGGCATGACCCTTTACCAGGCGGATTGGGCCCTCTCCGCCCTGCAGGTGCAACTCGGCAAAAGCCCGATCCTTGAGCTCCCGCTCCAGAGCTTCCCCCAACTCGGGGAACAGGTCTGGGGGATCGTCTTGCCGACGCGACCCGATGGCAGTAACCCGGTGCTGCTGGCCCTCTCCAGTGAGCAGGGTCCAGTGACGGCCTATTCGGCCGAGGCCGAGATCCTGGCCAACCTCATCCCCGGCGGGGAAGCCGTTGAGGTCGAAGGGATCCCGCTCCGGATCGCGGGGGTCATCCCGGCCAGTGGCATCCTGCTCAAACGGGACCCGGGTGTTCCCCTGGTCTACGGCGGATTTGCCATCGCCCTGGCCGGCGGCGCCCTGAGCCTGATCGCAACGCGTCAGATCTGGGCGATCGCCGAAGCCGGCAACCAGAAGCTGCACGTGGCCGGCCTCTGCAACCGCAACCTGACCGCCCTCGCCAACGAACTGCCGCTGCTGATCGCTGAGGTTCAGCAGGGCTGACGGGTGCCGTGGCTGGCCCGGATCACCGTGTGGACATTGCCGCGGGGGTTGAAATCGGCCTCCAACTGCATCCAGACCGGAGCGCAGGCCGCCACGAAGTCATCCAGGATGCGGTTGGTGACCTCCTCATGGGAGATCGACTGGTCGCGGTAGCTGTTCACGTAGAGCTTGATCGCCTTGAGCTCCATCACCCGCGGACCGGGTTGATAGATCAGGCGGAGGGTCGCGAAATCGGGGTACCCCGAGAACGGGCACTTGCAGGTGAATTCCGGCAGGGTGATGGAGACCTCGTAGGGCCGCTCCGGCCGGGGGTTGTCGAAGCAGATCAACTCTGCCTCAGCAATGGCGCGCTCGCCGTAGAGGGGGGTACGGGTTGTTGCGGTCGCAGTCATCCAAGCGCTCGTCCTGATTTTGGATGCTACGCATCGCAGCCCTTCGACCACGGCTGTAGCAACGGTCACATCAACCGCCTGGGAGCTGCGCCGTAATGGCTTCAGAGGGTCCTCAAAAAACCTCGCTCATCGAATTTTCCTGAGAGAATTCACCCAATCCAGCCCAGAGCCATGAAAAAAATCGAGGCCATCATTCGCCCCTTCAAGCTCGAAGACGTGAAGCTGGCCCTGGTGAACGCCGGCATCGTTGGCATGACCGTGAGCGAAGTGCGCGGCTTTGGTCGCCAGAAGGGCCAAGTCGAGCGCTACCGCGGCTCTGAATTCACCGTTGAGTTTCTGCAGAAACTCAAGCTCGAGATCGTGGTGGATGACGCCCGCGTCGACACCGTGGTGAACGCCATCCAGGACGCCGCCCGCACTGGCGAAATCGGCGACGGCAAGATCTTCATCAGCCCCGTGGAGTCCGTGGTGCGGATCCGCACCGGCGACAAGGACAACAGCGCCATTTGAGCTAGCTCGCCAACGTCAGCTCAACCAACCTCCGAATGCCCTCCCCGTCGGGCGTCGCTTCGGAGGTTTTCTCTTGCGCCTCCCAGGCTCCGGCCCGCAGCCAGAGCAGGTACTCATGATTCCCGGCGGGCCCGGTGATGGGTGAGGCGACCACCCCACAGCCGCGCCAACCCTCGGCTTCGGCGGCCTCGATCACCCCAGCAATGGCATCGGCGTGGGCCAGGGGGTCCCGCACCACACCGCCTTTGCCGACACGCTCTTTCCCCACCTCAAATTGGGGCTTCACCAAGAGGACCGCTTCGCGGCGCTCGCTCTGCAGCAAGCGACCCAAGGCTGGAAGCACCAGGGCCAATCGGATAAAGGACACGTCCGCCACGGCCAGATCAGGCCAGACATCCCCCTCCCCATAAAGGTCCTCCGGTTGGAGGTGGCGCAGGTTCGTGCGCTCCTTCAGCACCAAGCGCTCATCGGTGCGCAGGCTCCAGGCGGTTTGGCCGTAGCCCACGTCCACGCCGTAGACCCGGGCCGCCCCGTGCTGGAGCAAGCAATCGGTGAATCCACCCGTTGAGATCCCGCCATCGAGGCAGACCCGCTGATCGAGGGCCAATGGGAAGGCCTCCACGGCCGCCAACAACTTTTCACCGCCCCGGGAGACAAAGCGCTGGGGCTGCTCCACCTGGAGCTCTAACTCCGGCAGGACCTCCAGACCAGGCTTATCGAGGATTCGATCACCACTGCGGACCTTGCCGGCGCGGATCAGCTGCTGCGCCTGCTGGCGGGAGGCCACCAGCCCCAACTCCACCAACTGCAAATCCAAGCGTCGCTTTCGACCCATCGGGCAGCGGCCCAGCACCTCTGCATCGTGCCGCACGCCCGTTTGATCACAAAGCTCAAAGCGAAACCGAATAAAAACCGGTGCTGATCAAGGTTCCCTGGGAACACTCGTGAGGATGTCTCAAACGCGGGGGACCGCCGTGGCCCGTACACCCAACTCCCATCAGCCGAAGGTGGTCGAGCTGCTGCAACCGGGCAGCTTTGTGAAAGTGCGCAATCAGCCCTCCGATCTGCCTCCGTTCCAGCTGCTGCGCTGCCGCGGAGGGCGCTGCTGGGTCCAGCAACAGGCCTGGGGGCCCCTCGTGCAGTGGGAGGTCGAGCACCACAAGCTAACCAGCGTCGCCTAGGGCCCCGAAAGGCCATTCCATACATTGGTCTTGATGTGAGCCAGGCGCGGCCTTGATCGAGCGTTACACCCTGCCCGAGATGGGCGCCATCTGGAGCGAGCAGGCGAAATTCCAAAGCTGGCTGGACGTGGAAATTGCCGCCACCGAAGCCAACTGCGAACTGGGCCGCGTCCCGGCAGAGGCCGTCGCCACGATTAAAGAGAAAGCCAGCTTCAGCGTCGAGCGGATCCTCGAGATCGAGGCCGAGGTACGCCATGACGTGATCGCCTTCCTCACCAACGTCAACGAACACGTGGGTGACGCCGGTCGCCACATCCACGTGGGGATGACCAGCTCCGATGTCCTCGACACCGGTGTGGCCCTACAGATGAAGGCCTCGGTCAAGCTGCTGCGCCAGGAACTCGATCTGTTGGCCGACGCCCTGCGGTTGCTGGCTCGGGAGCACAAGGCCACGGTGATGATCGGCCGCTCCCACGCCATCCATGGTGAACCGATCACCTTTGGCTTCAAGGTCGCGGGCTGGTTGGCCGAAGTGGTGCGCAACCAGGAGCGCCTGGAGCACCTGGAAACCGCGGTCAGCGTCGGCCAAATCTCCGGTGCCATGGGCACCTACGCCAACACCGACCCCCGGGTGGAGGAGATCGCCTGCGCCAAGCTCGGCCTGGTGCCCGACACCGCCAGCACTCAGGTGATCTCTCGCGATCGCCACGCGGAATACATCCAGACCCTCGCCCTGGTGGGCGCCGCCCTGGAGCGCTTCTCCACGGAGATCCGCAACCTGCAGCGCACCGATGTCCTCGAGGTCGAGGAGAACTTCGCCAAGGGGCAGAAGGGCAGCTCCGCCATGCCCCACAAGCGCAACCCGATTCGCAGCGAGCGGATCAGCGGTCTCGCCCGTGTGCTGCGCAGCTACGTCGTGGCGGCCCTCGAGAACTGTGCCCTCTGGCACGAGCGGGACATCAGCCACAGCTCCGTCGAGCGGATGATGCTGCCCGACTGCTCGGTCACCCTGCACTTCATGCTGCGTGAGATGACTTCGGTCGTGAAGGGCCTCGGGGTCTACCCCGGCAACATGGCCCGCAACATGAACGTCTACGGCGGGGTGGTCTTCAGCCAGCGTGTACTGCTGGCCCTGGTGGAAGCCGGCATCAGCCGCGAAGACGCCTACCGGATCGTGCAGCGCAACGCCCACACCGCCTGGAACACCGACGGCGGTAACTTCCGGGCCAACCTGGAGGCGGACGCCGAGGTGACCTCGCGCCTCAATGCCGAACAACTGGCGGACTGCTTCTCCACCGATCTGCACCAGGCCAACCTGGATGTGATCTGGAAGCGCCTCGGGATCTGATCCGCCTCCCCTAGGGCTTGTGATACGGCCCGCCCTGCTGAATCGTCATCGCCCGGTAGAGCTGCTCCAGCAGGAGTAACCGGGCGAGTTCGTGCGGGAAGGTCATGGGCGAGAGGCTCAGGCGCCAACTGGCGCGGGCTTTGAGGGCCGGGTCAATGCCTTCGGCGCCGCCGATCACAAAGGCCAGGCGCTCCGAGCCGGATCCCTCTAAGCGCTGGGCCAACGCCACCGAATCCAACGTTTGGCCCTCTTCAGTGAGGATCACCAAGCGCTCGTCGGGCTTCAAGGCCGCCAGGATGGCCTCAGCCTCCTTGGCCATCCCGGCATCCCGGAGCTCCAGGACCTGCAATCCCGGCAGCCGTTTGAGGAAGGTGGACGCCCCCTCGAGCACCCAGCTCTTGCGCAACTTGCCCACCGCCAGGATGCGGATGCGGGACGGATTCATCACGCGGCCACGCTACCCACGCCCATGACTGCAGCTTTCGCCCTGTTCTGGACGCCCTACGCCGACTGGCTGTACACGGTGGGCAGCACCGCCGGGCTTCTTCTGATCGTGTGGCTGGTGCTCAGGCCGCGGAATTAAGCGCCGCTGCTTCGCCTTGGCGGGCGATGGCGGGGTTCGCCCCTTCGCCATCGGCCATGCCCCCATCAATCGGTTCGCGCACCGGGAAGCGGTTGATTGCTTTCAGGGCGGCCCGGGCATTGGTGCGCAGCTGTTCGCTGATGGCCTCGCAGTAGGGAATCTGGGCCAGGAGGTCCACGGTGCGGCGCATGATCCGCACCACATCACCCTCATCGAGGGAGGTGTTGGCGATCAGGTCGCTCCAACTCACGCCCTTGGCCCAGGCATGGACCAGGCCCATCAGTTCCCCTTCAAACCAGACCGGCATCACGACCTTGCCGGCCTCCTGTTGCCGCTGCAGTTCACGGCGAATCCCGCGCAGGTCGTGCATGGCTTCATCGGCAGCCGGCGGCGGCGGGTAGCCACTCCAGAGATCCGGGCGGTTGACCTCCGTGGAGATCGCCTCGAGCAAGGCGGCCAGGTCGGCGGGCTCGAGTTCATCGAGGTGGCCGCTCATCAGCGCCAAGCCCAACCAGAGCTCGTTGTCGCCGCGCAGGGCCGCCACGGTCCGGCCCACCTCGCTTGGATCCAAACCCTCGTCGCCATCAAGGCAACCGAAGAAGCGCAGGATGTCGATCAGGGCCAGGAAGGTCTCCCAATGGCGATTGGCGCGGAAATGCAGGACGCGCTGCCGCTCCGCGATCTCCGCCTCCAACTCCTCCATGCGGAAGCGCTGCTTGCGCAGCTTTTTGCGATCGCCGGCGCCATGGGCGGGATGCAGCTCCAGGGCCAGCTCCAACTCACGCACCAGATGCGCCTGGGCCTGCACCTCGCCGGCCAGGTCGTACTGGGGCGTGACCATGTCGTGGCGCCGGGCCATGTGCCCGACGGCCAGAGCCAGACCGCCGCTGGCCTGGTCGCCATGGCGCAGCTCCCCCGCCCGATGCAGCTCAGGCACAGCGACATCCTTGACCTGCAGGCAGGTGAGCTCGGCGTGCAGGCTGACCACCGCACTGCAGGGGACGAGCACCCAGACGTTCTCGTCGGTGAGGCAACAGAGCAGCGGGAACTGACCTGAACCCTGCTGCTTCTCCACGATCACCGCGGGGGTGACTCGGCCGCGCAGTACCGGGGCCTTAAGGCTGACCAGGGTTCCCTCGCTGGCAAAGCGGAGGGCCAGGGTCAATTCATGGGCCAGGGTTTCCTCAGCCTGCTGCTGCAGGATCCGCAGCAGACGGCGCTCCTCCCGCAGGCGACCGCGCTGCTTCTCGTAGTCCTCGAAGTCCTCCCAATCGACGTTCTCGACGTTGTCGCTGAGGTCGCCGAGCTGCTCACGAAGCTCGCTGATGCGGGCCTCGTCCTCGCTGAGATCCAGGGTGGCCAGGTAGCGGCCAAAGCTGCGCTCCACCAGCTCCTTGGCCTTGGCGAGCTCGTAGCGCTGCAGCAGGTTCAACACCATGCCGTAGCTGGGGGTGAACTGGCTGACCAGGGGGTCCGCTGGGCTCGTGGCGAGCTGGCCGGCCTCGCGAACACCCTCAAAACGGCTCTGGACGGTGACGACATAGCCCTGGGAGTCGAGACCGCGGCGACCCGCCCGGCCGGCCATCTGCAGGAACTCGCTGCCCATCAAGGGACGGTGCCCCCGCTCCGTTCGCTTGGAGAGCGCGGAGATCACGGTGCTGCGCGCGGGCATGTTGATGCCGGCCGCCAGGGTCTCAGTCGCGAAGACCACCTTCACGAGACCCTGCTGGAAGAGCTCCTCGATCAACTCCTTCCAGGCCGGCAACACTCCGGCGTGGTGGGCCGCGATGCCGCGCAACAGGGCATCGTCATGGCCCCCATCCCGCACCGCCTCCGGAGTGGCCGCCACGAAGGCATCCAGGCGCTCTTGAATCCGGGCTTGCTCCTGGGGGGTCACGAGGCAGACCTTGCCCAGATCGCGCACGGCCTTGTCGCAGCCGCGTCTGCTGAAGATGAAATAGATGGCCGGGAGCATCTCCCGCTCCGCCATCTGCGCGACCACGAAGCCCAACGGTGGGGCCTCGGGTTGCGGGGGTCTCGGGGTTTTCGGTCCGCGGCGGTTGCGGCCTTTGGGGGCGCGCCAGACCTTGCAGTTCGGGTGAAGCCCTGTTCCCTCGTCGTTGAGCAGGGGATGGAGGCCCTTGGCGCTGCAGAAGCTGAACTGCAGCGGCACCGGCCGGAAGTCGCTCATGACGAGCCGGGTCGGCCCGTGGACCGCCTCGATCCAATCGGTCAGCTGCCCGGCATTGGCCACCGTCGCCGAGAGGGCCACCAGCTGCACAACCGGCGGGCAATGAATGATCGATTCCTCCCAGACCGTCCCGCGCTGGGAGTCGTTCATGTAGTGGCACTCGTCGAGCACCACGGCCTCCACGTCGGCCAAGGGGTCATCGCCCGCCTCAGCCTCGGCGTAGAGCATGTTCCGGAAGATCTCCGTGGTCATCACGACGATGGAGGCCTCCCGATTCACGGTGAGGTCCCCGGTCATCAGACCGACGCGTTCCGCCCCGAACTGCTCGCGGAAGTCCCGCAGCTTCTGGTTCGAGAGGGCCTTGAGCGGCGTTGTGTAGAAGACCTTCTGACCGTGGGCCAGGGCGCGGTGAATGGCGTACTCACCAATCAAGGTCTTGCCCGAGCCGGTGGGAGCACTCACCACCACCGAGTGGCCCTGATTCAGGGCCTCAATCGCCTCCAGCTGAAAGTCATCGAGGCTGAAGGGGAACAGCTGCTCGAGGGGCGGCACCTCTGAAGACTGGGCCGTTGGGCTGCTGCTGGGCATTAGCAGATCCTATGGGCTCCAGCCAAACGGGCAAACTGAGGACATTCACCCGAGGGCCGAGCTGGGGCGATGGACGCAGCCGATCCATTGGCACCCCTGGCCGCTGACCTGCAGGCGCTGCCCGCCGCCCGCCGCCGCCGTCTGCGCAGCCTGGCACCTGCGGGCCAGGCCGCCTTTGCGGGAGAGGAGCGTCCCCTGCTGGATCTGGCCAGCAACGACTACCTGGGGCTGAGCCGCGATCCCGCCCTGCAACGGGCCGCCAGCGCCGCCATCGAAGCCGTCGGCGTAGGAGCCGGGGCCTCCCGCCTCATCAGTGGCACACGGCCGATCCACGCGGAGCTGGAGCAAGCCCTCGGCGACTGGCTCGGACGCGAGCGGGTGCTGCTCTATCCGAGTGGATTTCAGGCCAACATCGCCGCCGTCCAGGCCCTGGCGGACCGCCACACCTGGGTCCTCGCCGATCGGCTGATTCACCACTCGCTCCTGGTAGGCATCCAGGCCAGCGGCGCCAAATTGCGGCGCTTCCAGCACAACGACCTGGCGGACCTGGAGGCGCTGCTCGTGCGGGCTCGGCGCGACGCACCCCAGCGCAGGCTGCTCGTGCTCAGCGAAAGCCTGTTCTCCATGGAGGGCAGCTCCCCCGATGTGGCCGCCATGGCCGAGCTCTGCGCCAACCATGGGGCCGCGCTGCTGCTGGATGAAGCCCACAGCCTGGGGGTCCTCGGCGACGGGGGCCGGGGCCTGGGCTACGGGATTGCGGAGATCAGCCTGATCAGCGGCACCTTCGGGAAGGCCTTCGGCAGCGGCGGTGCCTTCCTGGCGGGCAACGCCACGGTGGGGGACTGGCTGCTGCAGCATTCCGGGCCCTTCCGCTACAGCACGGCCCTGGCCCCGCCGCTTGTGGCTGCCGCCGCTGCAGGTCTCCGGGCCATTCAGGAACGGGAGCCGGAACGGCGGGCGCTGTTGAAGCGCGCAGAACGCTGGCGCAACGCACTGGAGGCCGCTGGCTGGCCGAGGCCGGGGGGGCGCGGGCCGATCCTGCCGCTGATGGTGGGGGACGATCAACGCGCCTTGACCCTCCAAGCGCAACTCGAGCAAGCCGGGCTGTTGAGCGTGGCCATCCGCCCGCCCACCGTTCCGGATGGGACAGCGCGGCTGCGGCTCGTGCTTCGCCACGATTGCCCCACCGGCACCTTGTCTCGGCTGATCCAGGCCCTGGGGACACCATGAGCGGCATCCAACTGATCGGCATGCACGGCTGGGCGGGGGATCATCGCGGCTGGGCCCCCTGGAGCAGGGCGGCGGCTGACCGGGGCTGGTCCTTCTGCTGCGGCGAACGGGGCTACGGCCAGGAAGCCCCCCAGCAGCCCAGCTGGGACTCCGGCAGCGAGCGGCGGGTGGTGATTGGTCATTCCTTTGGTCCCCATCTCCTGGGGGAGGCCCTCTGGCGTGAGGCGACCGGCGCCGTCCTGTTGGCGAGCTTCACGCGCTTTGTCCCCGAGGGCCGGGAGGGGCGAGCCGTCAACGCCGCCCTTCGGGCCATGGGCCGGCGCATCAGGGCCGGTGAAGAGCAAGAACAACTGCGGGATTTCCTGCAGCAGGCGGCCAACCCCCAGTCCCGAGCGCTGCTACCGGAGGGCCCCCTCGGGCAGGGCGTCAGCCCCGACGGCCGCAAGCGCCTGCTGGAGGACCTCGAGCAGCTGGGTTCCACGAGCGGCCTACCGGCTGGCTTCCCCAGCGGCATCCCCGTCCTGATCGTCGAGGGCGGCCAAGACCAGATCGTCAGCGCCAGCAGCCGGGAGGAGCTCAAGCAGGCCCTCCCCGAGGCCACGGTCTGGAGCCGCAGCGCCCTGGGCCATTCCCTGATCGATCCCGCCCTGCCGGACGCCGTCCTCGACTGGATTGCCGATGCCCAGGCCTGATTCGCCGGCACCGGGGTTCAGCGAGGCGGTCCGGGGCTGCTTCAGCGAAGGGGCGCAGCGCTACCCCAGCCGGGCCAGGCTGCAGGCCGCGGTCGCCCAACGCCTGGCCAACCTGAGCGCCCGCCATCGACTGCACTTTCCCCAGGGTCCCCTCGCGGATTTGGGCGCCGGAACGGGGTTGTTGAGCCGCTCCCTCGCCGCCAGCCTCGACCAGGGACCGTGGCTGCGGGTGGACGCCTGCTCCGCCCTGCTCGAGCAGGGGGCGGGCGACCACGCCCCCCAGATCCAGTGGGACCTGAATCAAGGGCTGCCTCCCGGTCTGGAGCAGCCCGCAGGCCTGGCCTCGAGCTTTGCCCTGCAATGGCTCGACCAACCGGAGCGCCAGCTCGGCCAGTGGTGTGACCAACTGCAGGCCGGGGGCTGGCTCATCCTGGGGCTGCCCACCTCGGGCAGCTTTCCCCTCTGGCACCAGGCGGCAGAGCGGGCGGGGGTGCCCTGCACGGCCCTGGAGCTGCCCCGCGCGGCCGGCTTGATCGCCTGTGCCCAGGAACGGCTGGAACTCAACGAAGCCCAGGTGTTGCGCTTCAGCCGCCCCAACCGCGGCGGGCTCTGGTTCCTGCAGCAGATCAAAGCGATTGGCGCCCAGGCCAGCCGCAGTCCCCAACTCAATCCAGGCCAACTGCGGCGCCTGCTGCGCGCCTGGCCGGGCCCCGAGCAGGCCATCGTTTGGGAAGTACTGCTGCTATTGGGACAGAAGCGATGACCCAAGCTCCCCTCGGCCCGCAGCAGCGGTTAGTGATCTGCGGCACCGACACCGATGTCGGCAAGACCGTGGTCAGCGCCCTCGTCGTGCAGGGCCTGAACGCGACTTATTGGAAGCCCGTGCAGTGCGGCCTGGAGAACGGCGAGGGCGATCGGGAACGGGTGCAGCGCTGGCTGGAGCTCCCCGAAGCCCGGGTCCTGCCGGAGGCCTACCGCTTCCAGGCTCCGGTCTCCCCCCATTGGGCCGCTGAGCTGGAACCCGGGGGCAGCCCGCCCATTGCCAGCGAAGAGCTCGCTCTCCCCGCCGTGGAGGGGCCGTTGGTGGTCGAGACCGCCGGTGGCCTCCTGGTGCCCCTGCGGCTGGATTGGCTTCAGATCGAGCAGTTGCAACGCTGGAACCTGCCCGTGCTGTTGGTGGCCCGCTCAGGCCTGGGCACCTTGAACCACACGCTGCTCTCGATTGAGGCCCTCCGGCGCCGGGACCTGCCGCTGCTGGGGATCCTGCTGAACGGGGAGCCCCATCCAAACAACGCCGCCACCCTTGAGGCCATCTCGGGAATCCCTGTACTGGGCTGCCTGCCGCGCCTGGCCCAGCTCGATGCCACGACCCTGCAAGGGCAGTGGCAGGCCCTGGATCTCGTCCATAAGCTCAAGGGGGTCAGGCGCCGCCCATGAAACCCTCCTCGCTCGCGGTCATCACGGCCGTTGCCGCCCTCTGCGCCGGGATCCTGGTGCTCTTCACCGACATCGAGCTGTCGTTCGTGCGCTGGGTGAACTGCGGCCCCTTCTCAACCCTCAGCGAAGAGCAAAGCGAGATCTGCAAGCGGCAGCTCTAGGGGCCCGCCAAGATCGCCGCCTCGACATCCGCGCGGGTGAGGCCATAGGGAAAGTGACGCTCCACGGCCGCCGCCGCCTGCCCCCAGCGCACGGTGAGTTCCTCCGAACCCAAAACCAGCTCGGCACTCCAGGCGACGGTGGTGAGATCCCATTCACAGGAATGGTGACCGCGCTGCCGTCCGCCGAGCTCAGCCAGCCAACGCTCCAGCACCGGCAGTGGATGGTTGTACAGCGGGGTCTGGGGCGACGGCAGATCCACCATCCACAAGCAGAGTTGAGGCTTCAGTTTGCCCACCAGCGGCGACCCAGCTGGGGGGCTTGAGGAACTCGGCCCCGCGGGACCAGGCCAAGCCGACACCAAGCACCAGGCTGAAGGCCACCGCCAGAGCCAAGAGCAACAAGGCGAACCACTCGCCACCGGAGAGGGCGCGGCGAACGGGAACGGGCTTCGGCGCGGTCCGCAGGGACGGCGGAGTCACCGCCACCCGTGAGGTGGCCCGCAGGGTGGCGTCGTAACTGCGACGACGCTCAGGATCACTGAGGGTGAGGTAGGCCTGCTGGAGCCGGCGGAAGGCCTCCCGGGCCTCGTCCTCGGGCAGGGCCGTGGTGTCCGGGTGGTAGCGCTTGCTCAGGCTGCGAAAGGCCTGCCGCAACTCCTGGGTGGACGCCTCGCTGGGCACCTCCAGCAGCTCGTAATGATTGGCAGCCGCCAACGCAGGACACCGGTTGGGGAGGATCCTAGAGAGTGTGACGAGATCAGCCCAGGGGATGCCAGCTCCAGCAGACGCACTATGGGAGGCCTTGCACTGGAGACCCAGCGACGAGCAGCTGCAGCGCTTCGTCCAACTCCAGGACGTCCTGCGCGACTGGAATAGCCGGGTCAACCTGACGCGCTTGGTGGAGGGCGATGACTTCTGGGTCGCCCAGATCTTTGACAGCCTCTGGCCCCTGGTGCCCCAGTTGCAGCAGAACCCCGAGGCCCCACTGCGCTGCATTGATGTGGGCACGGGCGGCGGCTTCCCTGGCCTGGCCGTGGCGATTGCCTTCCCCCAGGCGCAACTCACCCTGGTGGATTCCGTCGGGCGCAAAACCCAGGCCGTCGAAGCGATGGCCCAGAGCCTTGGCTTGGGGGAGCGGGTGGAGCTGCGCTGCGAGCGGATTGAGCTGACCGGGCGCCAAAAACGCTGCCGCGGCCAATTCGACCTGGCCATGGCCCGCGCCGTGGCCGCCGCCCCGGTGGTGGCGGAATACCTCGTGCCCCTGGTGGCCTCGGGCGGACAAGCCCTGCTCTATCGCGGGCAGTGGAGCCCGGAGGACCAGCGCCAACTCGAGAAGGCGACCGCTCAGCTGAAGGCGCGTGTGCTCTCCTGCCGCCAGCAGGAGCTCCCCGCGGAGCGCGGCCAGCGCACAGCAATCGTGCTGAGCCCGAACGAGGCCTGCCCCAAGACCTACCCCCGGGCGGTGGGGATCCCCAGCAAGTTCCCCCTGGGGGGCTAGTCGTTCTGCATCAGGCGCTTGGTGGGGCTGCCGCCCACCCGCTCCCGCAGGCTGCGCAGGATGCCGGGAATCTGGTCGCGCCAGGGGCTGGCCTGGAGCACCGCCGTCAGTTCCGCCTCGCTGACGCCCTGATCCAGGGCATCGGCATTGGCCCCGGGGAACCAGTGGCTCGCGGCCCCCAGTAGGCCGTAACGGGCTTTGGCATAGCTCTGGAGATCCCAGGCCTCCAACAGGTTGTGCAGCCACAGCAGGGTGGGGAGATTGATCTGCCCCGGCGTGTCCTGCCAACGGGGTAACCCCTGCTGCCAGCTGCTCAGCCAGGCCTCGCCGAGGGCGGTGCGACGTGCCTCCTCCAAACAACTCACAATCGGAGGCAACAGCGCCGCGGCCTCAGGGAGCAGCTGCACCGCCTCCAGATGCAAGGCCAAATCCTCCGGCCGGGCGGCACCAACGCTGATGGTGTGAACCCCGGGCTGGCTCAGGCAGAACAGGTCGTTGAAGACGATCGGGTGCAGCGGTGCGCAGAGCTCCAGCAGACGCTCGGAGGGGCTGTGGAGGTGCCCACCCTTGTCGGTAGGACTGATCACAAAAACCCCCATGTCATGGGCTTGGGCCGCCGCAATGGCCGGGGCGTTGTCCTGGCGAATGAAATACCAATGGAGATTGACGTAGTCGAAGGCATCACTGGCGATGGCCTCTTCGATCAAGGCAAGGGGGCCGTGGGTGGAGAAGCCGATGCAGCCGACGCGCCCATCCCGCTGCCAGCGCCGCGCCACGGCCAAGCAGCCCCCCGGTTTGAGGGTGGCCTGCAGGTGCTCGGAAAGGTTGATGCCATGGATCGCCAAGCAATCCACCCGATCCACGGCGAGGCGCTCAAAGCTCAGCGCCAGCTCCGCTTCAAAGGCCGCCGGATCGTCCTGGGGCGGGACCTTGGTCTGCAGGATCCGCTCGGCATCGGGGACCTGGGGCAACAACCAGCCAAGCTGCCGTTCTGAGCTGCCGTAATGGCGGGCCGTCTCGACATGGTGAAACCCGTGGGCCACGGCCGCCGAGAGGGTGGCCCGCAGGTTGGCCTGGCTCGCGGCCGTGATCTGATCCGGGGCCAAATCGGACCAGCTCTGCTGAAAGCGCATCCCGCCAAGGGACAACACAGGCATCGCCAGTTCGCTGCGACCAAACCGCCGGGTCGGAAGCATCAATGGGGCTCCCGCCTGGGGAAGGTGCGCCGGCTGCGGACCGGTGTCGGCAAGCCCAGGGGTTGCAGTTCCTGCTGCAGGGTCTGGTGCTGCAGCTCAGGCAGCTCCTCGTAACTCACCCAATGGATGCAATCGACCGGACAGGTGTCGATGGCCTCTTGGATCGTCTCCGTGCTGTCACCGTCCTGGCGGATGGCCCGGGAGCGGCCCCACTCGGCTTCCACCACAAAGGTGTTGCCAGCCACATGGGCGCAGTAGCGGCAGCCAATACAGACGGCTTCGTCGACCCAGACCGCCTGTTGACGCAGGGCTCCACCGAGCACCGGCTCATGGCCGCTGCGCTCAAGGGCCGGTGCCGCCGCGGCCGAAAAGGCAATGGAGGGATCGATCCCCACGCTGGCGTGACGTTCAGCCGTCCCAGCGGGTGACGACGAGCTCAATCGTGCCGTCTTGCTCTTGGCGCTCTTCCGCCACTTGGAAACCCTCTTGCGCCGAGGCGGCCAGGATGCTGCGCAGGGCGTAGCGCTGGGTCAGTTTCGAGAGGAACCGCTCAACGGGAATCGGCTGACTCCAGAGATCGAGGTCGGTCACGAGCTCGTAGCTCCCGGAGGCCGCGTTCCAACGGAAGCCCAGGTCGCCGGCACCCTCGGTGGGGACGGACAGCTCAGCGGTCACGGTCTGGCCGCGGTAGCCACGAACCTGGCACTCACCCTCGGTGGGGGTATGGCCGAGATCTTTCAGGGCATCAATCAGAGCGGAGCGATCGCGCAGTTCTGTTTTGACGGTGCTGAAGTGCGACATCAGGAGAACTGGGACGAAAGGGTCTGCTCGGGCTGGACGGCAGTGGTTTGGCCCTGGAAGGCTTCGGAGGTGGGCTGGCGCTGTTGAACAACGCCCAACTTCTCCTCAATCCGCTCGGTGAGCTGCTCACAGCCGTGACCAGCGATGCCCTCAACGACCTCTTCGACGCGGCCGTCGGGCCGAATGCGAAAACGAATCGTCTGCTGGGCCATCCCGAGTCTCGGGCAGGTCCGGTGATGCTAGCCGCGGGAGCAGGCTAGTGACTGGGCCGGCCGCTTATGCCAGCAGTCCCTCATCCACGAGGGTTTGCAAGCGCTCCAGGACCAGCGGGTCCTCAAGCTGTTCGAGGGCCATTCGGGCCTCGTCACGGACGGCCAAATCAGCGTCATTGAGCATGGCGTTCAAGAGCGCCTCCACCACCTCTTTCTGGCGGGGCTCCACCAAGTCGGCATACAGACGCCCCAGGGACCAGGCGCTGTTGCTACGAACCACCGGCTCGCTATCAATTTTGAGAGCCAACAGGAGCTGGCCGGCAGCCTGGTCAGCCTTCGCCAAGCCGGTGGAGCCCGCATCGGCCAAGGAGCTGGCCGCCCAAAGCCGAACGGCAGAGATATCGGTCTCCAGCGCCTTAATCAGCGGATTCATGATTGGAGCGTCTGGATAGCTACTCAGGCTCCAGGCCACGGCCTTGCGCACGTAGCCATTGCTGTCGTTTTGAAGCAGCTGCAGCAGAGGCGTCAGCGCCTGCACCGCGGGGTTCCGCCCGAGGGCGTAAACGACGCTCATCCGAAGAATCGGACAACTGGCATCAAGCAGCGGCAGAAGCTTCTCAGGGGCTCGAGGATCTCTGTGCTCGCAGAAAATTCGGAGCCCCTGCATCTGCTCATCGTGGCCACCCTCCAGCAGACGCAACCCCAGGTCGCATTCGGCCGCTGCAGCAGCTGGTGAGGCTTCTCCGGAATCCAGCTCATCGAGAGGGTCGCCAAGATCCTCTTCAGCGAGTTCCCGCTCCAGCAACTCGGAGTCGAAATCCAGGTCTGACGAGCCTTTAGGAGACTCGAGAGGGGAGGCTGCCATGGGCCAATCGTAGTGGCCCCTGTTCCCAGCTCAGTCGATCAACCAACCGGCGCCGGGGCTGCCATATCGCCGGGGAGCCAGATGCGGGCACTCACCGCGAAGAGGGCCAAACCAAACAGCAGGACAATCGCAGCTGGCAGCAGGGTGGAGCGAAGAAATTGCACGGCGTGGGCTGAGCGGTCCAGCCATCATCCCTCCGCCGGCACGCGACCGCTGCCCCGGCGAAGCAGCAATACCCCCACCACCGCCAAGATCAAACCGCTCCACCCCCAGAGCTGCAGCTTCAGCAGGAAGCCGCCAATGCCGAGCAGGGCACCAAACAACAGGGCACAACCAGCGACCAGCAGGAGCATCAGACCCGGCAGGGTTTCATCAGCGATGACACCCGTGCGACGACGCCACTGGGTCCAACCCGGACCGGGGGGGCGAACCTGCCGCACAAAGCGCTCGAGCACCTCCGGCGATTCCGGCGGGGTCGCCAACATCGCGATCAGCCAGAGCCCGGCCGTGAGCAGCGTGGTGACCAGGAGGCGCACGCCGTAGTCCTCGATGCGCAAGACAGGCACCACGGAGGTGGAGAAGCCGATCAAGAAGCCCCCGAGCAAGGCGGCCAATTCAGCGGCGGCATTGACGCGCCACCAGAACCAGCGCAGCACCAGGACCACGCCGGGGCCGGTGCCCATGGCGATCACCAGCCGGAAGACCGTGCCGATGCTGCTGCTGATCAGGGCGGTGAGCACCCCGAAGATCACGAGCAGCACCGAGGCCAGCTGACCGACCAGGAGCAACTCCTTCTCGCTGGCCTGGGGGCGAACAAAACGCTGATAGAGGTCATGGGTGAGGTAGCTGGCACCCCAATTCACCGAGGTGCTCACCGTGCTCATGAAGGCCGCCACCAGGGAGACCACGACCAGGCCCAAGGCCACCGGAGGCAAGAGCTGAACCGCGAGCAGCGGATAGCTCTGCTCCCAGTCGGTCTGATCGGGCAGCAGCACCACCGCGGCAAGCGCCACCACGATCCAGGGCCAGCTGCGCAGGACGTAGTTCACGGCCAGAAAGACCCAGCCGGCGGTGCGGGCTTCCCGCTCATCGCGGGTGGCGAGCAAACGCTGAATGAATTCACCGCCGCCATCACTGCGGCGGAAGCTCCACCACTGCAAGGCCAAGTAGGAACTGAAGGTGGCGATCGAAATCCCAGCCCCGTCGAGCCACTGCAGCCGTCCCCCCTCGACCTGCCAGGGCACCAGAGACAACAGCTCCGGCCGGGCCAGACCGCGGATGCTCTCGAGCAGGGCATCCATACCGCCGGCCGCATGGACCGCTGCCACCGCGACGGCGATCGCACCGAGCAACGCCAGAACCAGCTGCAGCATGTCCGTGACGACCACGGCCCAGAGTCCGCCGGCCGCCGTGTAGATCAAGACCAGCAGGGCGACGATGGCCAGGAGGGTCACCTTCGCCTGGGGGGTCGGGGCCAGACCCAGGGCCTCACTGACCTTGGCCATGGCCAAAAAGGCATAGCCCAGGCCGATGCAGTTGATCGGCAGGGCGAACAAAAACGCCTTGATGCCCCGCAACCAGGCGGCGGTGGGGCCGCCGTAGCGCAATTCCGTCAGGGCCGCGTCGGTCAGAACCCCACTGCGTCTCCAGAGGGGAGCGAAGACGACGGCCATGGCGACATGGGCCACACCGAAACTCCACCACTCCCAGTTGCCGGCGAGACCGCGTACTCCCACCAGACCGGCCACATACAGAGGCGTATCGATCGAGAAGGTCGTGGCCGCCATCGAGGCCCCCGCCAACCAACCCTTCAGTTGACGGCCCGCGACGAAGTAGTCCGCCTCACTGGTGTTGCGGCGGGCCAGCCAGAGGCCAACGAACAGGCTCGCCACCAGATAACCGATGACGATCGCCCAATCGACGTTGCTCATGGCCGCCCTTCACTGCAGGGCAGTCTCCCTCAGTTGTTCGGCAACGGCTACGCAGGCTCGAGGCTTCCTTCGAGGCGCCGCCGCAGCTGGCCGCAGGCGGCATCGGCATCCAAACCGCGGCTGGCGCGCACGCTGACGGCCACATGTCGGTCCATCAGGGCCCGGCGGAAGGCTTCCACGGCTTGGGGCGTGGGGCGCTGGAACTCTTCTTCCTGGATTGGGTTGTAGGGAATCAAGTTCACATGGCTCTGGAAGCCGCGCAGCAGCTGGGCCAGGGCCGCCGCATGGCGCGGTTGATCGTTGAGACCGCCAAGGAGGATGTACTCAAAACTGACCCGCCGGCCGGTGATCTCGACGTAGCGGCGGCAGTCCTCCAGCAAGGCCTCGATCGGATAGGCATGGGCCGTGGGGATCAGCTCTTCTCGTAACCGCTGATCCGGCGCATGCAGGCTCACGGCCAGGGTGAACTGGGCGCGGCCGAGGCGTTCCAGGGCCAACTCCGCCAACCGCGGCAACGTGCGGGGAACACCGACCGTGCTCACCGTGATCTGCCGCTGGGCCATGCCCAGGTCCGTGCAGAGGCAATCAATCGCGTCGAGAACCGACTCCACATTGAGCAGGGGTTCACCCATGCCCATGAACACCACGTGGCTCGGGCGCTGGTCCATGACCTCCCGCACGCTCAGCACCTGATCCACGATTTCGTGGACGGCCAAGGAGCGTTGCAGGCCCCCTTTGCCAGTGGCGCAGAAGCGACAGGCCATGGGACAGCCCACCTGACTGCTGACGCAGACGGTCAGGCGACCCTCGGCGGGAATGCCGACGGTCTCGATGCTCAGATGGTCGTGGGTGCCCAGCAGCAACTTGGTGGTGCCATCGCTGGCGATGCTGCGGTGGATCTCCCGCGAACGCCCCATCCAATCGAAGGCGCCCGACGGCGGTTGCGCACTCAAGGCATCGCGGAAGGCCTTAGGCAAGACCGACACCTGGTCAAGGGAGCGCGCCCCCTTGGCGTAGAGCCAGTCATGCAGCTGGCGGCCACGGAAGGCGGCCTGACCATGCTGCTTAGCCCACTGCTCCAAAGCAGAGAGGCCCATCCCCAGGAGGGGACGGGCCTCTTCCGGTGGCGTCGCGGCCTGGGGCATCAACCCCAAGCCAGCAGCGCATGCCCCAGCTTGTACTCCACGGCGAGCAGGGCAAAGAAGCCGAGCATCGCGACACGACCGTTCAGTCGTTCGGTGTGGGTGTGGAAGCCGTAGCGCGGCAGCCGGCGCTGGGGGACGAGCTTGGGCTGGATCATGACTCGTCGGCGAGCAGACCCTCATTCTGCAGGCCCTGAACGGCCTCCGGGTCAGCGATCAGCTCCTCTTCCAGGCCTTCTTCCACCGTGGGGCGGGTGAAGGCGGCGGTGGTGCTGGTGCTGGCCTCGATGCCGTGGCGGCTGCGGGTGGCATCGAGATCGGCCTCGGAGGGATCGTCGAGGATCGCGCCGGCATCAGCTGCCTTGGGGGCAGCCGGCATGTCGACGGTGTAGTCGGGGCGCAGGTTCTGCAGACGGCGATAGTTCATCGCGTCCTCGTCGAGGATGTCCGGGTGGGGACCCGCCTCGGCGCGCAGCTCCTCTTCGAAGCCGCTGAAGCCGGTGCCTGCAGGGATCAGGCGACCGATGATCACGTTCTCCTTGAGGCCGCGGAGCCAGTCGCTCTTGCCCTCGATGGCGGCTTCGGTCAGCACGCGGGTGGTCTCCTGGAAAGAGGCCGCGGAGATGAAGCTGTCGGTGTTGAGGGACGCCTTGGTGATGCCCAGCAGCACCGGGGTGAACTCAGAGGGGGCACCACCGGTGATGGCCATGGCGCTGTTGACCTGCTCCACCTGGCGAAGCTCGATCAACTCACCGGGCAGCAGGGTGGTGTCGCCAGCGTCCTCGATCCGGACCTTGCTGGTCATCTGACGAACAATCACTTCGATGTGCTTGTCGTCGATGGTCACGCCCTGGGACTTGTAGACGTTCTGAACTTCCTGCACCAGGCGGAACTGGAGCCTGGAGATCGCCTCCATCGCCGCTTCCAGGGTCGGCTTGCGGCTGCGCAGGTCTTCGAAGAAGCACTCCAGCAGCTCGTGGGGGTTGATCGGACCGTCGGTCAGCAGTTCGCCGGCGGTGACCTGCTGGCCATCGCTGACCATCACGGTGCGGCCCAGAAGGATCGGGTACTCACCGATGGAGTCATCACCTTCGATCACCGTCACGTTGACGGAGTCGTCATCATCGCCCTGCTTGATCTCGACGGTGCCGGCCTTACGGCAGAGCACAGCGGATTCACGGGGACGACGGGCTTCGAGCAGTTCCTCAATACGGGGCAGACCCTGAACGATGTCACCGGTCTTCTGGCGCTCGAACACCAGCAGAGCCAGGGAGTCACCACGCTGCACCAGCTCGCCATCGCGAACGTGGAGGACAGAGTCCGGGGACACCATGTAGGGACGACCCAGACGGATGGTGACGGTGCTGCCATCCACGCTTTCCACCTGACCGCAGCAGGGTGCGGGCAGACCCTTCGCCAGTTGGTCGCCGTCAACGAGGCGTTGACCGGCCTTGACCTGAGCCTTGGCCGAACCCAGGTCGATGGTGCGGGTGTCGCTCTCGCGCTCGACGATCAGACGACGGACCGGCTCGCCTTCAATCACGGCGGGGACCTGCACCAGACCGTCTTCCTTACAAAGGATCTGGGTGGTGGCGACCACATCACCAGCCTTCACGCTGTCACCGTCATTGACGGAGAGCTCGGTGTGGGTGGAGCCATGGCTGGCGTCGGAGAGGGTGTCGCGGCGGACCAGCAGGCTCTCGAGGATGACTAGCTGGAGGCGCTCAATGGTCTTAGCGCGCTTGTCGGGGACCGCCTCGACGTCCACCGTCATTTGGGGGGTGGTGTCGAAGGTTTCGAGGATCAGCTGTGTACGCAGCAGCTCCACACCCTCCACACTCTTGATCAGTTCGCCGTCCTTGAAGGCCAGACGTTGGGTGGCCTTCAGGCCTAGGCTGGGACCGTTCTTCTGAGTGACACTGCCGAGATCCGGCAGGTGGGCCTCGTCGGGAATGCGGTACTCCTCCACCGGACGCAGCAGAAGCGCGCCGCCGTCGGAGGTCTCCACGGCCTCAACGAAGACCATGGCCTCAGCCTTCAGACCCTTGGCGATTTCCTCGCCGGGGTTGACCATCTTGCCGTCGCTGTAGCGGGCAACGGTCTTGGCGTCAGAGACGTGGTGAAGCTGACCCGAGCGAACGATGATCTCGCGGAGAATGTCGTTCTTCTGGGTCACGGAGACGATGCCCGCGGTCTGGCTGAAGATGTCCTTCACGACCTCGGTGCCGGCCTCGATCCACTGACCGTCTTCGATCATCAACAGGGAGATGTCCTTGTTGATTTCGTGGGTCTCCTGGGGGATCCAGAGCAGGGTGCCGCCCTTGTTGACCTCGTAGCCGTTCTTGGCGCTACGGGCCTTCTTGATGGCCAGGCCAGGGGCGAACTTGACGATGCCGCCGGTCTGAGTGCGGAAGCGGTCGTCGGCGAGTTCAGCAATCACCTCACCGTTACCGATCTTGGTGCCGGGGTGGGTGTTGAGGCGATAACGAATGTTGTCCTTGCCCTCGAGGTGCCAGAGCTCACCGGCATGGGTGGATTCACCCAGCAGCTTGCAGTCCTTCAGGGTCAGGCTCGTGGTGACGATCTGGACCTCGCGGGAGTCGCCAGCGCTCTCACGCAGGCGAACGGCACCGCCGTATTCGCTCACGAGGCGGCTTTCGGCCAGCACTTCACCGGTGGTGACCTTGGTGTTGCCCGCGACCACCGGCTGGGCGTTGGGCGGCAGGTTGTAGACGTCGCCGCTGTACACCCACATTCGGCCGAGACGCTGGGCCTTGAAAGTGCTGTTGCCTTGGCGGTCAGTGACCTCCTTGGGCTGAATCGCGTCCTCGTAGCGAACCTGGCCAGCCAGGTCGCAGATGACGTCCTTGGTGGCCTTCTCCACGCTCTTCTTCACGGCCGCGCCGGAAGAGATCTGGGCCAGCATCGTGTCGGCGGCCACCTCGGCTGCGTCGGCAACGAACAGCAGAGAGCCGGCGGTGATGGAGAGCTTCTGGGTCTTGCCGCTGCCGCTGGGCTTCAGGGTCAGCGGGAAGTCGGTCTCAGCGATCTGGGCCTCCACACCGTGGGGGGTGCGGAAGGGGCGAACGCGAGCCTTGGCGCCGAACTCAACCGTGCCGGCGACCTGGGAGCGGACCACACCCGTTTCGGCGGTGGACACACCACCGGTGTGGAAGGTCCGCATGGTGAGCTGGGTACCAGGCTCACCGATGGACTGGGCCGCGACGATGCCGACGGCTTCACCCAGGTCCACCAGCTGGTTGTGGGCCAGGGCCCAGCCGTAGCACTTCCGGCAGACCGAACGGGCGGCTTCGCAGGTCAGGGGTGAACGGACCACAACGGTCTGCACACCGGCGGCTTCGATTTGGCCGGTGATCACCGCATCGATTTCACCGTCACGGTCGACGATCAGGTTGCCTTCGCCATCGAGAACGGGCTCGGCAGCCAGGCGGCCGACAAGCTTGGCGGCATAGCGGCCTTTGTCATCGGCGTTGATGGGGATGCCGCGGGTGGTGCCGCAGTCGTCCTCACGCACGATGACGTCTTGGGCGACGTCCACCAGACGACGGGTCAGGTAGCCGGAGTCCGCCGTACGCAGTGCGGTGTCCACCAGACCCTTACGGGCGCCGTAGGAGGAGATGACGTACTCGGTAACCGTCAGGCCTTCGCGGAAGTTGGTGCGAATCGGAAGGTCAATGATTTCCCCTTGCGGGTTCGCCATCAGACCGCGCATACCGACCAGCTGACGCACCTGGGACATGTTTCCCCGGGCCCCAGAGTTGGCCATCATCCAGACCGAGTTGAGCGGGTCGTTCTCGTTGAAGTTCTTTTTGACTTCTTCGACCAAACGCTCGTTGGTTTCCGTCCAGGTGTCGATCACCTTGGTGTGACGTTCCACCTCGGTGATCTCACCCAGGCGATAGCGCTCCTCGGTATCCGTGATTTGTTGCTCGGCTTCTTCGAGCAAACGAGCCTTTTCGCCAGGGATGCGCAGGTCATCCACGGAGATGGAGACGGCGGCCTGGGTGGCGTAGTGGAAGCCGAGATCCTTGAGCTCGTCCGCCAGGGAAGCGGTGGCGGCGGTGCCGTGGTTCTTGTAGGCCCAAGCCATCAAGTTCCGCAGCTGCTTCTTGTCGATCGTCCGGTTACGGAACGTCGGAGCCGCTTTGCTCAAGGGAGCGTTTGCGGGTGCTGGAGCCTCAGCCTTTGCGGCCTTCTTGCTGGACTTCTTGCTGGTCTTTTTGGAGGGGGTGGCGGTCATGGCTGCGCGCGAAGAAAGGGAGTTAGGGGTTGAAAACGTCCGGGATCTCAGGCGGCTGCCACCGCGTCGATGATCGTGCTGTTCATCACCACGCGTCCAACGGTGGTCAACAGATAACGGCTGATCAGAGCACCGTCCTCATCGAGGCGATCACGACGGAACCTCCACTGTTCAATCCGAGTGCCATCGCTGAGGGTCTCCTGCTGCACAGGCTCCTTGGCCTCACCTTCGGTATCGACCTCACCGTTGAAGCGCACCCACACCCAGTCGTGCATGGTCAGGTGCTTGTCCTCGAAGGCATTCAGCACGTCACGCAGGCCCGCGAAGGTACGGCTGCGGTCGCCAAATTCAGGCTTATTGCTCGCCGGCTGCTCGGCGGTCAGGTAATAGGCACCCAACACCATGTCCTGAGAAGGCGTGATGATCGGATCACCCGTTGCAGGGGACAGGATGTTGTTGCTCGCCAGCATCAACATGCGGGCCTCGGTCTGGGCCTCAATCGCCAGCGGGACGTGGACGGCCATCTGGTCACCGTCAAAGTCAGCGTTGAAGGCGGGGCAGACCAGGGGGTGCAACTGAATGGCGCGGCCATCCACCAGCTTGGGTTCGAAGGCCTGAATGCCGAGACGGTGCAGGGTTGGTGCACGGTTCAGCATGATCGGGTGACCATCGATCACCTCCTGCAGCACCTGCATCACCTCATCGTCGGCGCGCTGAATCAGCTTCTTCGCGGCCTTGATGTTGTTGACGATGTTCTGACGAATCAGGCGATGGATCACGAACGGCTGGAACAGCTCGATCGCCATCTCCTTGGGCAGACCGCACTGGTGCATCTTCAGCTTCGGACCCACCACGATCACGGAACGACCGGAGTAGTCGACGCGCTTACCGAGGAGGTTCTGACGGAAGCGACCCTGCTTACCCTCAATGATGTCGCTCAGTGACTTGAGCGGACGGTTGTTGGCACCCACCACGGTGCGACCACGGCGCCCGTTGTCGATCAGGGCATCAACGGCCTCCTGGAGCATCCGCTTCTCGTTACGGACGATGATTTCGGGGGCGAGGATCTCTTGCAGACGGGCCAACCGGTTGTTCCGGTTGATCACACGGCGGTAGAGGTCGTTGAGGTCGGAGGTGGCAAAGCGACCGCCGTCGAGCTGCACCATCGGGCGCAGGTCGGGGGGGATGACCGGGATGACATCCAGGACCATCCACTCGGGACGGGCACCGGTGGCGATGAAGTTGTCGATCACGCGCAGGCGCTTGATCAACTTGGCGCGCTTCTGACCCTTGGAACCGGCGATCTCTTCGCGGAGCTGTTCGGCCACCACGGGGAGATCGAGGTCCTCGAGCAGTTGCTTGAGCGCCTCAGCGCCAATACCCACGGTGGGCTCGTTCTCGATCTCGGAGTCTTCGGCGTAGATCTCGTCTTCGATCTCCAGCCACTCGTCTTCAGTGAGCAGCTGCTTGTAGGTCAGGTCCTTGTGGTCGCCCTGGTCGAGCACCACGTAGCAGTTGAAGTAAACAATCTGCTCGACATCCCGCAGGGGCATGTCCAGCAGGATGGCCACGTAGCTGGGGATGCCCTTCAGGTACCAGACGTGGGACACCGGAGCGGCGAGCTTGATGAAGCCCATCCGGTGACGACGCACCCGGCTTTCCGTGACCTCCACACCGCAGCGCTCGCAGACGATGCCGCGGTGGCGCACCCGCTTGTACTTACCGCAGTGGCATTCCCAGTCTTTGGAGGGGCCAAAAATCTTCTCGCAGAAAAGCCCGTCCATCTCGGGCTTCAGGGTGCGGTAGTTGATGGTTTCGGGCTTGGTGACCTCGCCCACCACCTGACCGTTGGGCAGCGTGCGCTGCCCCCACTGCATGACCCGCTCGGGGGAAGCGAGCGTGATCTTGACGTAATCGAAGTGGTTTTCGGTGCGGAGATTGCTGTTGGTCATGACCTAAGAGCGCGCGGAGATCTGAAGGAACGAAGGGATCTGACGGTCACCCAGTTGGGTGGGCCGGGTTGATCAGCAATCAGTCGTCGTCGTAATCCGCGACGCCGAGGGATTCGTAGGTGGGCCGGTTGGGGGTGCTGCGGCGGGGATTGACGTCCTGCATCAGGTCGACTTCCTCGCCGGCATCGGTGTACACCGCGATGTCGAGACCCAGGGACTGGAGCTCGCGCATGAGCACCTTGAAGGACTCGGGGGTACCCGGGCGGGGGATCGGCTTGCCCTTGACGATGGCGTTGAGCGCCTCGTTGCGGCCCTGCATGTCGTCGGACTTGACGGTGAGCAGTTCCTGCAGGGTGTAGGCGGCGCCATAGGCCTCGAGGGCCCACACCTCCATCTCACCCAGACGCTGACCGCCCTGCTGCGCCTTACCACCCAGGGGCTGCTGGGTAACGAGGGAGTAGGGGCCAGTGGAGCGGGCGTGGATCTTGTCGTCCACCAGGTGAACCAGCTTGAGGATGTGGGCATAACCCACGGTCACGGGCTGGTCGAAGGCCTCGCCGGTCCGGCCGTCGATCAACTGGATCTTGCCGGGGTTATCGGGGTTGTAGACCCAGTCCTTACCGGGCTGGGACTTGGCCGCCTCGAGGTAGGCCTGAACGGTGTTCTTCGAGGTCTCAGGGCCGTGCATTTCGTCGAAGGGCACCACCTTGACCCGGCAGTCCAGGTGGGATGCCGCCCAACCCATCAAGCACTCGAACACCTGTCCGACGTTCATCCGGCTGGGCACGCCCAGGGGGTTCAGAACGATGTCGATCGGTGTGCCGTCGGGCAGGTAGGGCATATCCTCCAGGGGAAGAATGCGGCTGATGATGCCCTTGTTGCCGTGGCGGCCGGCCATCTTGTCGCCGACCTGGATCTTGCGGCGCTGGGCCACATAGACCCGGACGACCATGTTTGCGCCGGGCGGCAGCTCATCGCCCTGCTCGCGGGTATAGATCCGAACGTCGACCACCCGGCCACGCTCGGTGCTGGGAACGCGCAGGGAGTTGTCGCGAACATCGCGGGCCTTCTCACCGAAAATCGCGCGCAGCAGCTTCTCTTCAGGGGGCTGATCCGACTCACCCTTCGGGGTCACCTTGCCCACCAGGATGTCGCCGCTTTCGACGTAGGCGCCGATGCGGATGATGCCCATCTCGTCGAGGTTGCCCAGGCTCTCCTCGGCAACGTTCGGGATCTCGCGGGTGATCTCCTCAGGACCCAGCTTGGTCTGACGGGCTTCGATCTCGTACTTCTCGATGTGCACCGAGGTGTAGAGGTCGTCGCGCACCAGGCGCTCGGACACCAGGATCGCGTCCTCGTAGTTGTAGCCCTCCCAGGGCATGTAGGCGATCAGAACGTTCTGACCCAGGGCGATTTCGCCACCCTCACAAGCCGAGCCATTAGCCAGGACCTGACCGGCGATGACCTGGTCGCCGAGCTTGACGATCGGGCGGTGGTTCAGGCAGGTGTCCTGGTTGGAACGCTGGTACTTCTGCAGGTAGTGGGTGTGGTCGTTGCCCTCTTCGTCACGGATGACGATCGCGGTGGCATCGACGAAGGTCACCGTGCCGTTGACGGTGGTGATGGGCACCATGCCCGAGTCGCGGGCAACCTGGGTCTCCAGGCCGGTGCCGACCAGGGGACGCTCAGGGCGCAGCAGAGGCACGGCCTGACGCTGCATGTTCGAACCCATCAGGGCCCGGTTGGCGTCGTCGTGCTCAAGGAAGGGGATCAGCGAGGTCGCCACGGAGATCACCTGAACCGGTGAGAGCTGCACGTAGTCGACCTGCTCGGGGGGCACGGTCTCAAAGTCCTGGCGGTAACGCACAGGGACCAGATCGGCCTTGATCCGGCCATCGGCGTCGGTGGCGACGTCACCCGGGGCAACGCGGCACTCGTCTTCGAGATCAGCCGAGAGGTAGAGGGGGTCACCCTGCTTCAGAACGATGCCGTCTTCGACCTTCCAGAACGGGGTCTCGATGAAGCCGTACTCGTTGACGCGGGCGTGGGTGGCCAGGGAGCCAATTAGACCAGCGTTCGGGCCTTCAGGGGTCTCGATCGGGCAGATCCGGCCGTAGTGGGAGGGGTGGATGTCGCGAACGGCAAAGCCGGCGCGCTCACGGGTCAGACCACCTGGGCCGAGGGCGCTGATACGGCGCTTGTGGGTCAGCTCAGCCAGAGGGTTCGTCTGGTCCATGAACTGGCTCAGCTGGCTGGAGCCAAAGAACTCCTTGATTGCAGCCACCAGGGGCTTGGGGTTCACCAGCTGCGCGGGGGTCAGACTCTCGGTCTCACCAACGGTCATGCGCTCTTTGATGATCCGCTCGAGGCGGTTCAGACCAACGCGCACCTGGTTCTGCAGCAATTCGCCCACGGAGCGAACGCGGCGATTACCGAGGTGGTCGATGTCATCGAGGGTGGCGCCACCCACGTCGAGCTCAAGGTTGATCAGGTAGTCGATCGCGCTGAGCACGTCCTCAGGGGTGAGGGTGCGCGTCGCATCAGGGATGGCCAGGCGCAGCTTCTTGTTGATCTTGTAGCGACCAACCCGACCCAGGTCGTAGCGCTTGGGGTCGAAGAAGCGGCTGTGCAGCAAGGTTTGACCACCGCTCACAGAGGGGGGTTCACCCGGACGCAACTTTTTGTAGAGCTCCAGCAGGGCCTGGTCTTCCGAGGCAATGCCTTCGTCGTTCGCGGCCTCGATGGACTTCTGGTAGTACTCGGGGTGACGCAGCTTGTCGAGAACGTCGTTATCGGACAGGCCGATGGCCCGCATCAACACATGGGCGTTGATCTTGCGGGTTTTGTCGACACGAACGTGCAGCAGATCGTTCTTGTCGGTTTCAAACTTCAGCCATGCACCGCGGTTGGGGATCAGGCTGGCGTTAAAGGTCTTGCGGCCGTTCTTGTCCTGCTCGTCCTTGAAATAGACGCCGGGGGAACGCACGATCTGGTTGACGATCACGCGCTCGGCGCCATTGATGATGAAGGTGCCGCGCTCGGTCATCAGGGGCAGTTCCCCGATGAACACTTCCTGCTCCTTGATCTCGCCGGTCTCCTTGTTGACCAGGCGGCAGGTCACGTACATCTGAGACGCGAAGGTCGCGTCACGGCGCTTCGCCTCTTCCACATCGTGGCGAGGGCGCTTCAGGCGGTACTCGCTACCGATGAAGTGCAGCTCAAGCTTGCCGGTGTAGTCGGTGATCGGGGAGAAGCTCTCCAGCTCCTCGATCAGGCCCTTCTCCAGAAACCATTTGAAGCTCGCGCGCTGCACCTCCACCAGATCGGGGAGGTAAGTGGCGGTCTTGGCGACCTGAATCGCGCTGCTCATGCGGTGAACCTGCAGGAACGGGTGAAACGGAACGGAGGGCCTGGAGAGCGGTTTCGAAACCAAGCAGTGATCGAGACGAAAGGGGGATGTCAGCGCGACACCACCACACAGACGACAGAGCCAGCCGCCCCAAACGGGACGACTGGCCAGCTGAGGCGCCTATTCAGATCGCTTGAAAACCGCAGGGAACGACAACTCGCACCGGAAAGACAACGCACCACTGGTCATGGGCTAACTCACCAGATCCCCGGTGAGCGCTTTCGGGCTGCAACGAGCACGGATAAATCACGACTCGCTGCCAGGCCAATGAAACATCATACATTGTGAAGAGCGGGTCCAAACAGCGCACAGGCGTTGTGGGTGGTCTGTAAGGCGACCGTTTGGAGCGGCTCCTGACGGAGCTCCGCGACCCGCTCTGCTACGGCCATCACATAGGACGGCTCGTTTCGCTTCCCCCGTCGCGGCACGGGGGCCAAGAATGGGCAGTCGGTCTCGACCAGGAAGCGGTCGGCGGGGACCGCTTGGGCACAGGCGTGGGTATCGGTGGCCTTCGGAAAGGTCACGTTGCCGCTGAAGCTGATGTAGAGGCCCAGTTCCAGAAAGCCCTGCATCTCCTCCGGAGTTCCACTCCAGCAATGCATCACGCCCTTGGGACAGGCACCCCGTTCAGCGCGGTCGCGCAACTCGCTGAGCATCGGCTCGGCGGCATCGCGGCAGTGAATGATCACCGGGAGATCCAGCTCCACCGCCAGGTCGAGCTGGGGACGCAGCATCGCCAGCTGCTGGTCGAGATTTTTGTCGCGGAAAAGATCGAGACCGAGCTCACCAATCGCCACAACCCGGGGGTCCGCCTGAGCCGCCTCGCGCAACACCTGCTGTGTGTCGGCCGCCCAATGCTCTGGGTCAAGCGGGTGAACACCGACGGAGTAACGCAGCTCCGGGAAGCGATCGGCGAGCGCTCGGATCGCTGGGATCTCCGAAGGCTCCACACATGCATGAAGGAGGCGCCCGACGCCGACATCCCGCCAGCGCTGAGCAACCTCCTCCAAGTCTTCGTCGAAATTTCGAAAGACGATGTGGCAGTGACTATCAATCAGAGGAGCCGGGAGGCTCTCAAGAGCGACGGCAACTGCCATGGATCCAAGGGTGACCTTGGATCCAACCTAAAAAATCAGGCCTTCGCTGCGGGCTCGATGGCGCTCTTGACAGCGGCGCTCAAGCGAGATTTCTGGTGTGCACCGTTGTTGCGGTGGAGCACACCGACCTTGACGGCCTTGTCGATCTTGCTGAAAGCAGCACTCATGCTCGACTGAACAGCTTGCTTGGCGGCATCGCCGGGCTCCTGGCTGTAGGCGGTGCAAGCGGCGAAGCAACGCTTCACCAGGGTGCGCACCGCAGACTTGTAGGTGCGGTTGTGCAGGCGATTGCGCTCAGCAATCTCAATGCGTTTCTTCGACGACTTGTTATTGGCCACAGACGGTAAGGCGCTGATTCAGCAGTCGACAAGCTTACCCCCTGGCCGGGGACCACTTCCCAAGGGCCGAGCAACTAGCTTGAAGAGTCACCGCCGCACCACGGTTTCGTGACCGCCAGCTCCCCTCCAAGCCGTGCCGAGTCCGTCCCGCAACTGCAGATTGAGCTGCTGCGGGACGCCCATCAGGCCGGGCAACGGCTGGAGGCCATCGCCGAGCGCACCGGAAGCGGTCAAAGCCGCGAGGTCGCCCAGCGGGTTGAGGCGATCCTGGAGCAGGTGCATTCGCAGGGCGATGCCGCGCTCTTTGAACTGACTGAGCGGTTTGACGGGGTGCGCCCCGATCCCCTTCGCATCCCTCAAGAGGAGATCGAGGCGGCTTGGGTTGCCACGCCCCCAGACCTGCAGGAGGCCCTGGCCCTGGCCCACCGCCGGATCCTGGACTTCCACGAACGTCAACGCCCCAACGACCTTGCCATCACGGGCGAGCATGGCGAACGCCTAGGCCGGCGCTGGCGGCCGGTGGAGCGTGCCGGTCTGTACGTGCCCGGAGGCCGTGCCAGCTACCCGAGCACGGTGCTGATGAACGCCGTTCCCGCGAAGGTGGCTGGAGTGCCGCGGGTGGTCATGGTCACCCCGCCCGGTCCCGACGGACGCATCAACACCACCGTCCTGGCCGCCGCGCACCTTGCGGGCATCGACGAGATCTATCGGGTCGGTGGCGCCCAAGCCATCGGAGCGCTGGCCTACGGCACGGAATCCATCCCGCGGGTGGACGTCATTAGTGGTCCGGGCAATCTCTATGTGACCTTGGCCAAAAAAGCGGTCTATGGGCGGGTCGCGATCGATTCCCTGGCGGGCCCCAGCGAAGTGCTGGTGATTGCCGATGCCAGCGCCAACCCCGAGCATGTCGCGGCCGATCTCCTGGCTCAAGCGGAGCACGACCCCCTGGCGGCGGCCATCCTGCTGACCACCAGCGAGGAGCTCGCGCAGGCCATTCCCGGCGCGATTGAGCAGCAGCTGCAGGGACATCCCCGCGCCGCCATCACCCGCCAGGCCCTCAACGACTGGGGTTTGATCGTGGTCTGCGGCGACCTGGACGAGGCCGCGAAGCTCAGCGACCGCTTTGCCCCCGAGCACCTGGAACTGCAGGTGGAGCAGCCTGAGCCCCTGGCCGAACAGATCCAACAGGCCGGAGCGATCTTCATGGGGGCCTGGACCCCGGAGGCCGTGGGCGACTACCTCGCCGGCCCGAACCACACCCTGCCGACGTCGGGCACGGCTCGGTTTGCTGGAGCGCTCTGCGTGGAGACCTTCATGCGCCACACGAGCTTGATTCAATTCAACCGGCAGGCCCTTGAGGCCACCGGCGCTGCCGTTGGCACCCTGGCTGACAGCGAGGGACTCCACAGCCACGCGGAGTCGGTCCGCCGGAGACTGGGTTGAGGCTGTGCGCGTCACAGTCCTGCAGCACGTCCCCTTCGAGGGACCTGGAGCCATTGCCCCATGGCTCAGCGCCCATGGACACAGCGTCGAAACCTGCGCCTTGTTTGAAGGGCAACCCCTCCCGTCCCTGAGAGAATTCGAAGCGCTGGTGGTGATGGGCGGTCCGATGGGCGTTCATGACACCCGGTCCTACCCGTGGCTCGGCCCTGAGCGCGAGCTACTGCAGCAGGTCATGAACAAAGACCTGCCCCTGCTGGGGATCTGCCTGGGGGCCCAGCTCATGGCCTCGGCCCTTGGAGCCGAAGTGCGCCCTGGCCCGAGCCGTGAGATTGGCTGGTGGCCCCTGGAGGTCGAGGCTGGGGCTTTACCCATCCAGTCCGGAAGCGAGGTCTTTCACTGGCATGGGGATCGCTTCGACCTGCCGGAGCACTGCGAGAGCTTGGCCCGTACAGAACCCTGCCCCCATCAAGCCTTCCGACGCGGACGAGCGCTCGGGCTGCAATTTCATCTGGAAACAACCCCCGAAGGGGTCGACGCTCTCATCCGCCACGGCCAAAGCGATCTGACGTCGCCAGGGCCATGGGTGCAAGCCCCGGAAGCCATCCGCGCCAACCTGAGGAAGCGCTGCGATCAACTCAATCGCCAATTGGCCGAGGTCTTGGAAGCCTGGATCAGCGCTTAACCAGGTCGCGAACGCCAGCGACGCCGTCGTTGATCTCACCCACCAGCACCTGGTCGGTGATGTTCACGAACAGACCGTTCTCGAGCACGCCGGGGAGGTTGTTGATCTCCTTCTCCAGGCTGACGGGATCGCCAATGCCGCCGCTGAACTTGACGTCCAGCACCAGGTTGCCCTGGTCGGTGACCACCGGACCGGCCTTCTTGACCGCCATGCGGAGCTGGGCATCACCACCCATCTCCCGCAGCTGACCTTGCACCTGACGCCAGGCACCGGGCATCACCTCAACCGGCAGCAGGAAACCCAGGTTGAGGGTGTCCACAAGCTTGGTGGAGTCCACAACCACCACGAAGCGCTTGGCACGAACCGCCACCAGCTTTTCCTGAACGTGGCAGGCGCCACCGCCCTTGATCAGCTGGAAGAAGGGATCAACCTCATCGGCGCCATCGATCGCCAAATCGATGCGATCGACCGCATTCAGGCTCTGCAGCGGGATGCCCAACTCGGCCGCCAGCACCTCGCCTTGGAAGGAGGTCGTGACGCCAACGATGTCCCGCAGCTCACCGCTCTTGAGCTTGGCGCCGAGGGCCTGAATCATCAGGGCTGCCGTTGAGCCCGAACCCAGGCCCACCACCATTCCGCACTGGATCTGCTCGGTGGCAGCCGCCGCCACCGCCTGTTTCATTTGATCCTGCAGATCCGCCATCACGCCGTTTTCTCTGAGCCGAGACCGTAGCTCAGGCCTCAGGAATGCGGCAGCGCCTCAGGACGGATCGCGAGATCAATCTGTTCGTCACCCCGCAACACACGGATCGGCAGGTCATCACCAATCTTGGAGGCCTCCACCAGGCGCAAGAGCTCCCCAGGGTCACTGACCTGTTGTTCCGCCGCCTGAACCAGCAGGTCTCCGCGCCGTAGGCCGGCCCTGTCAGCGGGACTATCAGGAATCACCCGTTGCACCAGCGCCCCATCTCGCTCAGGAAGCTGCAACAACGCATTCGGGTCCGCGTTGTTGTCGCGGGCTAAGCGCGGGTTCAAGGGAACCAGCTGCAGGCCCAAGTAGGGATGCACCACGGAGTCCCCTTGGCTCAGTTGGGCCGCGACGCCCTTCGCCAAGTTGATCGGGATTGCAAAGCCCAGTCCGGCCCCAGGGCCTGAACGCACCAGGGTGTTGATGCCAATGACCTCGCCGCTGGCATTGATGAGGGGCCCTCCAGAATTGCCCGGGTTAATCGCCGCATCGGTCTGAATCAACTCCAGGCGTTTATCGGAAAAGCCCAGGCTGGTGATGTTGCGGTGCAGGCTGCTGACGATGCCCAGGGTGACGGTCCGCTCGAGGCCGTAGGGCGTCCCCAAGGCGATCGCCCAATCCCCGACGTCCAGCGCACTGGAATCGCCGAGGGGAGCCGCCTTCAGGCCAGGAGTCTTCGCGATCCGGACCACCGCCAGATCGGTCACGGGGTCAATGCCCAGCACCGAGCCCTCGAGTTCTTCTCCGCTGGCCAGGGTCACCTCAACCCGTTCGGCACCATCGACCACGTGGGCATTGGTCAGGACCATGCCCTGGCCATCGATCACGATCCCGGAGCCCTGGCCGCGTTCGCGGCTATTCGGGATCTGATCACCAAACATTTCCCGCAGCAGGGGGTCACTAAAGGAGGGATCCAGCCCAAGGCGGGGAACGGTTCTCTCGGTATCGATCCGCACGACCGCAGGACCCACCCGCTTCACGGCCGCCGAGACGAAGCTGTGGTTCGAGGTCCCGCCGAACTCAGCCCGGACCGGAGCCGCCGGCAGCCACGCCAAAAGAACGAGCGCCAGGGCCAGCAGCAAGCGCACCACGATCCGCGTCAACCCCAAGTCCGCCAAGGCTAGGCAGATTCCAGGGGGGACCAGCGCAGCAGGGTGGAGACCACCGCTCCGGACTCCTGCAGGTCGAGCCAACGGGCTCCGGGCCAATCCGAGTGCTCAAGGGGGCAGGGCTGAACCGCCGCGAACGCGGCCAACGAGGAGGGGCAGGCCCAGAGAGAGATCGGGGGGCCTCCACCGGTGCGCTGCAGCTCGCCCTGCCAGTGCTGATGGACGTGGCCGAACAGAACGGCCTTCAGCGCTGGGCTGCGCCGCAGGCATCCCAGAAAGGGGTCTGGCTCCTGCAGGGCGATGGGATCCAAGCCGGGGTCACCGATGGCCAGAGGGGGGTGGTGAAGGGCCACAACCACGGGCTGACGGGCCGCCCGCAGCTGCCCTTCGAGCCAATCCAACTGCCGCGGATCGAGGAAACCCGCAACACAACCGCTGCGGTGACTGGAGAGCACGAGCAGGGTCCACCCACCAACATCCAGGGCCGCCGGAGCAATCACCGCCCGCCGCCCCAAGGCCGCACGCAGCAAGGCTTGGTGGTCATGGTTGCCGGGGGTCAAGGCCAGGGGGACTTGCCGAAGCGCCTCCACCTGATCCAGCGCGTCCAGCAGACGCCGGTAGCCACCCCAGCTCTCGTCCTGGCAGAGGTCACCGGTGATCAAGAGGAGATCCGGTCGCCGATTGATCTGCGTCAGGGCCTGCCGAAGGCCATAGACGAGGGTGGCCATCGAGGGGCGACCCCGGCAGAGGCCATCGGGATCCGCCAAGAGGTGGGGATCACTGAACTGAAGGAGGCCAGGCACACCAACCGAGCGGTTCGTTCGCCCTAAGTTGCCCCTTCTTGATAGAGCTGGCATGGCCTCCGTTCCACCGGGCACCCGTCAACGCTGCGCCCTCTGCCAGGTGGAGATTCAAGGGCTCGTGGGTGGGCTCGAGCAGGTGCACTTCAGCCAGGGGCAACCCTCCACCCGCTCCAAGCTCTACGCCCGCGTTTGCCAGTACCTCCGCACCGACGAACAAAAGCGTCAGTGTCTGAACCAGGACCCCAGCCTGCGTGGAGAAACCCAACCGGGCGATGCCTACATGGAACCCCCAGTGGCAGACCTTGGCCGTACGGGTGCCTGACGCCCCGAGGACGATCGCGTAATCTTTTGATGTGCCCGGCGGGCACCTCTGACTGAACAGTGATGACTCCATGGGAGCCACTGATCAGCCAGACAGCAGATCACTGCAGGTGCCGGACGGGTTGCCCGTTCCCCTGTTCCCTCTCCAGGCTTTGCCGCATCCCCTGCTCCCTGACCTCCAAAGCCTGGCTTGCCAGGTCGCGGAAGCTGCTGGATTCCAGGTCTGCGGCCTTGAACTGCTGACCCATCGGATCCCGATGACGCTGCTGGTCCAGCTGCGTCTTGCCGATGGCGGAGACGTCAGCCTGGACAACTGCGCCACCTTCAGCGGAGTGCTGGGCGACGCCATCGAGAACAGCGGTCTGCTCGAGGACGCCTATGTCCTTGAAATCAGCAGTCCGGGTGTCAGCGAGGAGCTGAGCGAGGACCGTGACTTCCGCAGTTTCCGCGGCTTCCCGGTCTCCATCCGCTACCGCGACGCCAAATCGGGGGGCGACAGCGAGCGTGAGGGCCTCCTGCTCGAACGCGATGGGGAGAACGTTCTCCTCAATGTCCGCGGACGCACTGTTCGCATCCCGCGCTCCGACGTGATCAGCGTGAAGCTCGTCACTCCCAAAGAGGGCTAAGCCCTTTCCCCCCCTCTCCATCCCGCACCCAACCACCTGCCATGGCACTGGTCCTGCTCCCCGGTCTCTCCAACCTGATCGAGGACATCAGCGAAGAGAAAAAGCTGCCCCCTGCGGTGGTGGAAGCGGCTCTGCGTGAAGCCCTGCTGAAGGGTTACGAGCGTTATCGGCGCACCCTCTACCTGGGGATCAGCGAAGACCCCTTCGAGGAGGACTACTTCTCCAACTTCGATGTCGCCCTGGATCTCGATGAGGAGGGCTATCGGGTGCTGGCCTCCAAGATCATCGTGGAGGAAGTCGAGAGCGAAGACCACCAGATCGCCCTGGCCGAGGTGATGCAGGTGGCTGAAGACGCCCAGGCCGGCGACACGGTGGTGCTGGACGTCACCCCTGAAAAAGAAGACTTCGGTCGGATGGCAGCCGCCACGACCAAGCAGGTTCTCGCCCAGAAGCTGCGGGACCAACAGCGGCGCATGATCCAGGAGGAATTTGCCGACCTCGAGGATCCCGTCCTGACCGCTCGCGTGATCCGCTTCGAGCGTCAGAGCGTGATCATGGCCGTGAGCAGCGGCCTCGGCCGCCCCGAGGTGGAGGCCGAACTCCCCCGCCGCGACCAACTGCCCAATGACAACTACCGGGCCAACGCCACCTTCAAGGTCTTCCTGAAGGAAGTCAGCGAAATCCCCCGCCGCGGTCCCCAGCTGTTTGTCAGCCGCTCCAACGCCGGTCTGGTGGTCTACCTCTTCGAAAACGAGGTCCCCGAGATCCAGGAGGGGTCAGTCCGCATCGTTGCCGTCGCCCGTGAAGCTAACCCGCCGTCGCGCTCGGTGGGTCCCCGCACCAAGGTGGCCGTCGACAGCGTCGAGCGTGAGGTGGACCCGGTGGGCGCCTGCATCGGTGCCCGCGGCTCCCGCATTCAGCAGGTCGTCAACGAGCTGCGGGGCGAAAAAATCGACGTCATCCGCTGGTCCCACGACCCCGGTCAGTACATCGCCAACTCCCTCAGCCCTGCCCGTGTTGAAGCGGTGCGGCTCGTGGATCCGGAGGGGCAGCACGCCCACGTGCTGGTTCCGCCCGATCAACTCAGCCTGGCCATCGGCCGCGAAGGTCAAAACGTGCGCCTTGCCGCTCGCTTGACCGGCTGGAAGATCGACATCAAAAACAGCACCGAGTACGACCAGACGTCCGAGGACGAGAAGGTCGCTGAGCTGATCGCGATGCGCCAAGAAGAGGAAGCGCTCCAGGCCGAAGCCGAAGCCCGGATGGAGGCGGAGCACGCCCTGCGCGCTGAGGAAGATGCCCGTCTGCGCGAGCTCTATCCCCTGCCCGAGGACGAGGAGGAGTACGGCGAGCAGGCCAACTACGACGAGGCGGCCTACGAGCAAGAGCCCGTCGCAGAAGCCGAGGCCACCGAAGAAGCCAACGCCGACGTCGCTGAAGAAGCCGTCGAAGAGGCTGTTGAAGAGGGCAGCGACGAGGAAGGAGCCCGGTGAAGCAGCAGCCCGTCCTCAGGCGTTGTGTGACCTGCCGAGCGCTGCTGGATCGCCAGCAACTGCTGCGGGTCATCCGCCTGGCCGAGGGCGGAATGGCTCTGGACGAGGGCATGGGCCGATCGGCCTACCTCTGTCCGACCGAGAGCTGTTTTGAGGAAGCCAAACGCCGCAAACGTCTGCAGAAGGCACTCCGGTGCCAAGTGTCAGATTCCATCTACGCGGCCTTGGAACAGCGCCTGAATGCCACCTCTTAATCAGGCGCTGAGGCAAGATAAATAGTGGCCTCACTGTGGGTGATGGCCCGGTGGCACGTGTTGCCCCCGACCACTTGGAGCACTGAATGACCAGCAGCGGCAAAGTCAGGATTTACGAGCTGTCCAAGGACTTGGGCCTTGAGAACAAGGACGTGCTCGATGCCGCCGAGAAACTGTCGATCGCAGCGAAGAGCCACAGCAGCTCCATCAGCGATGACGAGGCAGCGCAGATTCGCAGCCTGATCAAAGGTGGCGGGAACGGCAGCAAACCTGCTCCGGCAGCGGCCGAACCCAAAAAAGCCATCCTTTCGGTGAAGAAAGCCGCCCCCGCAGCGCCGGCCGCTCCTGGGAAGCCCGCCGCGGCAAGCCCGGCTCCAGCGAAACCTGCTGCTGCGGCCCCCGCTCCTCGGCCCCAGCCCCAGGCCGCCAAGCCCGCTGCCCCAGCTCGTCCGGCTTCGCCCAGCGCCCCCCCGAGCCGTCCTGCCGCCGCTCAGGCTGCCAAACCTGCTGCTGCGGCCAAGCCCGCCACTCAACCCGCGGCCAAGCCCGCTGCGAAACCGGCAGCCAGTGCACCCCCGAGCCGCCCTGCCGCCCCCTCTGCCCCTCCGGCCAGGCCCGCCGCGGCGAAGCCTGTGGCCAAACCAGCGGCCAGTGCGCCACCAAGCCGTCCCGCTGCTCCGGCACCCAGCCGCCCGGCACCGGCGATCGTCTCCAAGACCCCCGCAGGCGCACCACCGGCCCGCAAGCCCGCTCCGCCTGTCTCTCGCCCTGCAGCAGGTAGCCCCCAGCGTCCCGGCGCGCCCACGCGCCCCGCAGGCGGTGGACGTCCCCAATTGGTCAGCCGACCCCAAGGTGGTCAAGGTGGTGCCCGTCCCGCCACACCCTCCGGCCGTCCGGCCCTGAGCCAACGCCCCGGGATGCCGACGCGCCCTGGCGCACCCGCCCCGACCCGCATGGGACAAGGCGGCAAGCCCGCGAAGCCCACCCGTCCTCAGGTGGAGCTAGTCGGCAAGCCCATTCGTCGCGATGTTGGCGGCCCCGCCGGCGGCGGGAACCGTCCTGCCCCCCCGACCCGTCCTGGCATGCCCGGGATGCGCAAGCCGGTGGCCCCTGGCGAGCTCATGCAGCTCCATAAGCCTGGTGCCCGTCCCAGCGCGCCGCCCCCGCGCCGTCCCGGTGCCCCCGCCGGTGCCCCGGGTGCGGGCGCCGGTGACGCCAACCGTCCTTCAGCAACACCCCCCTCGGCGCCCCGTCGCCCCAATTTCCGCGCCCCGATGCCCCCGGGTGGTGGACGCCCTCGCCGCCCCGACTGGGACGACAGCGCCCGCCTGGATGCACTGCGCAGCCGCTCGCCCCAGAAGCAGCGCCAGCGCGTTCACATCATTGGCGAAAACGACGATTCCCTGGCGGCACAAACCGGTGGCTACGCCGGCGACACCGATGCGGTGGTGCTGCAGGCTTCCCTGGCGCGTCCGGCGAAGCCCCGCAGCGCCGGCTCGGCTCAACCCAAGCCGACCGTTGTCGCTCGCAAGCGCCGCAAGGAAACCGCCCGTCAGCGTCAGCGCCGCCGCGCCATGGAGCTGCGCGCCGCACGGGAAGCCAAGCAACAGCGGCCCGAAATGCTCGTGGTGCCGGAAGGCAACCTCACGGTGCAGGAGCTCGCGGACAAGCTGGGCGTCGAGAGCTCCGAGATCATCAAGAGCCTCTTCTTCAAGGGCATCATCGCCACGGTGACCCAGACCCTCGATCTCCCCGCGATCGAGACGGTGTCCAAGGAATTCGGCGTGCCGGTGCTCGAAGACGACGTCGAGGAAGCGGCCGCGAAAACGGTCGAGATGATCGAAGAGAGCGACCTGGCTCACCTGATCCGTCGCCCACCCGTGGTCACCGTCATGGGCCACGTCGACCACGGCAAAACCAGCCTGCTGGACTCGATCCGCAAAACCCGGGTCACCGCCGGCGAAGCCGGTGGCATCACCCAGCACATTGGTGCTTATCAGGTCGAAGTGCCCCACGCCGGGGAACAGCGGAAGATCACCTTCCTCGACACTCCCGGCCACGAGGCATTCACTGCCATGCGGGCCCGCGGCACCAAGGTGACCGACGTGGCCGTGCTGGTGGTTGCCGCCGATGACGGCGTCCGTCCCCAAACCCTGGAAGCCATCAGCCACGCCCGGGCGGCCAAGGTGCCGATCGTGGTGGCGATCAACAAGATCGACAAGGAAGGCGCCTCTCCCGATCGCGTCAAGCAGGAGCTCTCTTCCCACGAGCTCGTCGCCGAGGACTGGGGTGGCAACACCGTGATGGTTCCGGTGAGCGCCATCAAGGGCGAGAACATCGACAAGCTGCTGGAGATGATCCTGCTGGTCACCGAAGTGGAAGACCTGCAGGCCAACCCCGATCGCATGGCCCGCGGCACCGTGATCGAGGCTCACCTCGACAAGGCGAAGGGCCCTGTGGCGACCCTGTTGATCCAGAACGGAACCCTGCGCACCGGCGACGTGCTGGCCGCTGGCCCGATCCTGGGCAAGGTTCGCGCCATGGTCGATGACAACGGCAAGCGCGTCAAAGAGGCCGGCCCCTCCTACGCCGTGGAAGCCCTGGGCTTCAGCGAAGTACCCACGGCCGGTGATGAGTTCGAGGTCTACACCGACGAAAAAACAGCCCGTGCTGTCGTCGGCGACCGCGCCACCGAAGCCCGTGCGACCCGCCTGGCCCAACAAATGGCCTCCCGCCGGGTGTCCCTGGCCTCCATGTCTGGCCAGGCCAGCGAAGGCGAACTCAAGGAACTCAACCTCATCCTCAAGGCCGACGTTCAAGGTTCCGTCGAGGCCATCCTCGGCTCCTTGGAACAACTGCCTCAAGAAGAGGTTCAGGTCCGTGTTCTGCTCTCCGCACCGGGCGAAGTCACCGAGACCGACGTCGACCTGGCCGCCGCTTCCGGTGCTGTGATCGTCGGCTTCAACACCTCAATGGCGCCTGGCGCGAAGCGTGCCGCCGATGCCACCGGCGTGGATGTGCGCGATTACGACGTCATCTACAAACTGCTTGAGGACATTCAGATGGCCATGGAAGGCCTGCTGGAGCCCGAGCTGGTGGAAGAGCCCCTCGGCGAAGCCGAAGTGCGCGCGATCTTCACGATCGGCAAGAGCGCCGTGGCCGGCTGCTACGTCACCAACGGCAAACTGCAGCGCAACTGCAAGGTGCGGGTCTGGCGTGGCAAGGAGAAGGTGTTCGAGGGCGACCTCGACTCCCTGCGCCGCGCCAAGGACGATGTCAAGGAAGTCGCCACCGGCTTCGAATGCGGCATCGGCTGTGATCGTTTTGCCAACTGGGCGGAAGGCGATCGGGTGGAAGCGTTCAAACTGGTCACTCAGCGACGCACCCTCAGCAACTGATCGTGAATCCGGCAAGACGCGAACCCCTCCTGTGGCTCCAGCTACTCGGGCTCGCGGCCTTGCCGCTGGAGATCCTGCTGTTGTTCCTGCTCTTTGCAGGAGCAGACCCTGGCCCCTTCCCGGGTTTCGAACGCCTCCTCACCTGGGCGATCGGCGCCCTGGGCAGTGCCGTTTTGTTCTGGAGACTGCCGCCTGACCTCTGGTCCTTGCTGATCCTGCAGGTACCCCTGCGCGGTCGACGTCCGGAGCAGTTTCGTCTGAGCGCACTGCAGACCGCACTGCCCCTGAAGGTTCTCATTGCCCTGGGTGCTGCACTACTTCTGCCTTTGACCTGGTGGGCCGACAGCCATGCCGGGATGGCCTGGGCCTGGTCTCCCCTCTCGAGCAGTCCACGGTTGGTGGTGCTCCTGCTCTGCATCCCCGTCTTAGTACTGATCCAGTGGCAATGGGCCCAGGTGATCCAGGCGATCTGGATGCTCACCCGGCCCGCCGCTCTGGTGGATCAAACCCTGCCCCTGACCCAAGTCCAGGCAGCCGAGCAACGCCTCAACGCTGGGCTTCCGCTCTTGCTGCTGGCCCCGCTGGCCTTTGCGGAACCCTCGGCGCCCGTCGCTCCAGCACCGCAAGAGGAACAGCAGCAACCCGAGACTGTTGCCTCAGAACCGGAGCAGACCGCCTCCCCGGCTGAGACGGAGACCGTCGCCGAGGAATCTCCTGAACCCGCTGCCGAGCCTCTGCAGGCTAAGCCTGAAGCCGTTGAGGAAAACGAAGCCCACGCGGCCAGCGCCGAAGCCGTTGTCTCAGACGACGTCGAGGCATCGCCAGAGGAAGCCGAAGTCTCTGACCCAGAACCAGAAGCCGACGCAGAGCCCGAGGCTGAAGAGGTCAGTTCCGAGGTGATCGCCCAAGACGACTCAGCCCCGGACGAGACCACGGCCGAAGCACCTCAGGACGAGAGCGAAGACGCGTCAGTCGTCGACGCTGGGGGAGCGGTCGCGCCAGAGGAGAAGCCCGAAGAGGGCTAGGGCCGAAACCTGAATCAAGAGGTCAGAGGCCTGGACCACCTCTCCACCGGCTGAGCGCATCGCCATCGTGGCCAGGCCCACCCCAGCGGAAGCGGTGAAGGCCAGCCAGAGCCCCCGGCGCAAGCCACGCCATGGAGTGCGGGCCTCCTGAAGCAGCCGAGCCTTCATGGCCGGATCCAAGGGGGGACGGGATTCAGGGGGCATCCGGACAGCGCTTGCATCGAGGCCAGAATGCTAATTTCACTGGTCTGCCGGTGTAGCTCAGTGGTAGAGCAACTGATTCGTAATCAGTAGGTCGTCGGTTCAAGTCCGATCTCCGGCTTTGCAGCCCCTGGAACTCTCAAACGAGAGGCAAAAAAGCAGTCACAGAAAGACCTCTTGGTCGCTGACTGTGCGTGATCGACAACCAGTCTGCTGTGCCCTACCGATACTCAGGCAGCGCAGCTGGTGGATGTTCAGCGACTGAAAGTTCGCTGAGGAGTTGAAAGTCAGCGAAGTCAAAACCAGGGGCCACCGCGCAGGTCATCAGACTCCAACGCCCCAACGCCCGCGCCGCCTGCCAGACACCCGCCGGGACGACGAGGCTCTGGGCTGACCCTGGCTGCAGGCGCCACTCCTGGAGCCCCTCCGGCCCAGACCCCAGCATCAGAAGCGCCAAGGGATCGCCAACAAGGCAGCACCAACTCTCATCGGCATGGTGGACCCGATGCCAGCGACTGATCTCCCCTGGCCCCAGTAGGAAAAGAATCTGGGTAAAGGCATCACGCTGAGCACCATCAGCGCGGCGCACCTTCAGGGCACTGCGGAAGGTCTCGCGATACCACCCCCCTTCCGGGTGGGGTTGCAGATCCAGGGCCGCAACGATCTCAGCCACGCCGTGGCTGGCCGGATCCCACTGGGTGAGGTTGTCCTGCGTCATGCCAACAGCCAAAGCGCGATCCCGTCGCCATGCTTGAGCCAACGGCACGGAGATGTGATCGATCGCAGCACGATGCAACGTCTTGTCGATGCGGCCCGCACCGAAGCCGAACGGGGCTGGAGTGAAGGGGGCATTCCGATTGGCGCCGTCCTGGCCCAAGAGGATGGAACGATCGTGGCCCGGGGGCACAACCAACGGGTCCAAAACGGTGATCCCACGAGCCACGGCGAAACCCAGTGCATCCGCAACGCCGGCCGTCGCCGGGACTGGCGTGAGCTGACCCTGGTCACCACCCTCTCGCCCTGTCCGATGTGCGCGGGCACCGCCGTTTTGCTGGGCTTTCGGCGGATCGTCATCGGCGAACGCACGACCTTTCAAGGGGCTGAGGCCTGGCTCGAACAGGCCGGCATCGAGGTGAACTGCCTCGATGATCCAGGCTGCGAGCAGTTGATGCGCACCATGCAAGAGCAGAAGCCTGAGCTCTGGGCCGAAGACATCGGCTGCTGATCGGCCATGAACATCGTCCTGCTGAAACCGGAGGACTGGATCGACGAGCAGCGCGTGCTGCTCAAAGACCAGCGGGCCACCCACATCCGCAAGGTGCTTCGCGCCAGTGCAGGGGACACCCTTCGAGTGGGCCGCCTTGGAGGTGCCTGCGGTCAGGGCCTGATCGAATCCCTCGACGCCCATGGCGTGGTGCTGAGCACGGTCCTCACCGAAGCCCCACCCCGACGCCACCCTTTCGATTTGGTGTTGGCTCTGCCCAGGCCCAAGATGCTGCGCCGCATCCTGCGCCAATGCGCTGAATTCGGGATCAGCCACCTCCACCTGATCAACAGCGCGCGGGTCGAGAAGAGCTACTGGCAGAGCCCCCTGCTCCAGGCCCGCAAGGTGGAGGACGCACTGCTCGCCGGCATGGAGCGCGCACGGGACACCATCGCCCCGCAGGTGCACCTCCACCCACGCTTCAGACCCTTCATCGAAGACGAGCTGCCGGGACTGGCCGGGGAACGCCCCTGCCTGATCACCGACATGGCCGCCCAACAGCCCCTCGGAGCGTTCGCGGGCACACCCGCACTGGTCATGGTCGGGCCGGAGGGGGGCTTTGTCCCCTTCGAGCTGGAGCTCGCCCAAGCCAACGGTGCCCGCCCCGTCCATCTGGGGGAGCGGACCTTGAGTGTGGACACGGCCCTCAGCGCGACCCTGGCCCAGGGGTCAGCTGTGTTTGCTCTCCGCCCTGGCTAGGGCCTCGGCGGGATCCCCCTTCAGGTCAGCCTCCAAAAAAGCCGGTGTTTCCGGCAAGGCCAGATGGACGTGGTTGTCCATATGCAGCTGCACGGTCAGCTCCTTGGCCTCTAAATCGAGGATGTGACCACCGTATTGGTGGTCAGCGCTCAGGAGATGGAGGTGATAGCCAGGCACATTGATCGTGCGGGCATAGCTGGGGGTCCAGAACCCCACCAGACTTCCGCGGATGCCCTGCTGACTGAACTCCGCCTGGTGGCTGGTGGCCGTCACCAGATCCGTGCCATGGGCGCTCTTGCAGGCCACGCGGTAGTGGATCCGCTCAAACGTGCCCTCCACCCGAATCGCGCAGAAGAGGTTGTCACTGCGGCGCAGCGCATCCAATTGCGCGGTGAGATCCTCCCAACTGGCCACCGACGGCAACGTGGCGGTGCGGTCCGCTGCGAAAAACGTCGTCGCCCAAAAGGGAGCCAAGGCTTCCTCAGGAGCGACCCGCACCGATCCGTCACTGCGGGCCTGCCAGCAGGTGCCGTCGAGCATGATCCCTTCGCCGTCGAGACCATCGAAGGTGCCGAGCCCGAAATCCCCGTGGCGCTTGATATCAGCCACCCGGACACACCCCTGATAGACCCCCTGGACCAGGGCTCCGGATGTGGAGACCTGATAGATTGTGTGGTGATCCAAGTCCAGGGTGTCCGCGAGGGAGCGGCGGACGATGTGGCTGACGCTCTCACCGGTGCGGTCTGCCAGAACGTGCAGAGCGTCCCAGAGGCCATCCCCGAGGGAGACGTTCAGGTGATGACCGCTCGCATGCTGCGTACTCATCGCCGGCTCAGTGAATGAATTGCTGATGGACTTCCTGCATCAGCCGCAGGTTCTCCGAGTAATCCACCGGCACGTTGATCAGGACCGGCACGGGCTGTTGAAGCGCCTCCCGCAGAACGGGGCCCAACTCATCTGCGTTCGCGATCGCGTAGCCCTTAGCTCCAAAGGCCTCGGCGAACTTGACCACGTCGTAGTCGCCCAGCTGAATTCCCGAGACGCGGCCGTAGTGCGCCTGCTCCTGGAACTCAACCATGTTGTACGAGTGACTGTTCCAGATCACGTGCACAAAGCGGCTCCCCATCCGCACCGCCGTCTCCAGTTCGGTCGCGGTAAAGAGGAAGCCCCCATCCCCTGACACCGAGATCACCGGGGACCCCGGTCGCACCATGCCGGCGGCCATCGCCCAAGGCAGGGCCACACCGAGGGTCTGCTGACCATTGCTGACCAGCACCTGGCGTGCCCGCTCCGCCTGGGCGTAGCGGTTCATCCAGATGTAGTGGGATCCCACATCCAGGCAGAGCGTGGTCTCCGGCGTGACCACCGCACTGATCTCATGGACCAAACGCAGGGGATGCACCGGTGCCGCTCCACCCATGGAGAGGCCTTCTGCGGCTGTCGCCTGGACCTCGGCGGCAGAGGCTTCCTGCAGTTGGCGGAAGTCCGAGGCCACCGTCGGCGACGGCAAGCTGGCCAAGGCGGTCAAGGTCTCCTGCAGATCCCCAATCAGTTCCACCTGGGGCAAGAAGGCCCGGTCCTGATCCGCGGCTTGCACATCGACGTTGACGATGACGCGCCGCTGAGCGGTGTTCCAGAGGCTCGGGTCGTATTCGACAGGGTCAAAGCCGATGCAGATCACCCCATCAGCCGCATTTAGCAGGGCATCTGCCGGCTGGTTACGAAAGAGGCCCACCCGCCCCACGTACTGCCCAGGGGCCACCCAGCCTCCGGGACCTTGGAAGGTGGCGCAATAGGAGAGACCGCTCCGGCGGACATAGGCCTTCAGTGCCTCACTCAGCGGGGGGGCTGAGGCCTGCATTCCCAGCAGGAGCAGGGGGCGTTGCAGTCGCTGCAAGAGCTCAGCGGCCCGGCTCAGCGCCCGGGGATGACAGGGGCCCTGGAGGGTTGGCTGTCCCCAACCTGCCGCTGGATCGGCATCGATCTCAGCCAGGCCCACATCCTTGGGAAGCCCCAGGAAGGCCGCACCGGGCCGCCCCTGCTCGGCCGCCCGAATCGCATTCCCGAGGACCTCCGGCAAGTCGTGAATGGAGAGGGCCGACTGGGCAAAGCGCGTCACCGGGGCCATCAGGCTGATGGCATCCAGGGACTGATGGGTCTGCTTAAAGCGATCGTCGAGGGGCACTTCGCCTCCGATCGCTAACACCGGGTCCCCTTCCGTGGTCGCGGTCGCCAACCCCGTCACCAGATTGGTCACCCCGGGACCTGAGGTGGCCAGGCAGACCCCGATGCGGCCGGTCAGCCGCCCGAAGGCTTGGGCCATGAAGGCCGCGTTCTGCTCATGGCGGCAGAGCACCAACTCGATGGGCGAATCCAGCAGGGCCGTGAAGACGCTGTCGACCTTGGCGCCCGGAATACCGAAGACATGGGTCACACCATGGGCCTCGAGGGCCTTCACCAGAAATTCCGCACCCGTCATGGTGGAAGAGAGCGGGCGCTTGGCATCCGCTGCGGCCAGGCGTCCCGGACTGCGGCTGTTCGGGTTCTGGGGAGCGCGGCTGTGGGTCTGGCGGGCTGAGGTCGTCATCCGCGAACGGGCAGCTGAGGTTCGCTCACCATGACCACGCTTTGGATCCGCAGCGTCCTCGTTCTGTTTTTTTGGGGAATCTGCGCCCAAACAACAAAAAGCCCCCGCGAAAGCGGGGGCTTTTGATTCAACACTCCTCGAAGTTCGAGAAGAAGCTGAATCTTGGGGTTCAGCCTCAGCCGATGGCGGGAGCAGTCAGAGCCACGGGGGTGGACTCAGCAGCAGCCAGGTCGAGGGGGAAGTTGTGAGCGTTGCGCTCGTGCATCACTTCCATACCGAGGTTGGCGCGGTTCAGCACGTCAGCCCAGGTGTTCAGCACACGACCCTGGGAATCCAGGATCGACTGGTTGAAGTTGAAGCCGTTCAGGTTGAACGCCATGGTGCTAACGCCCAGGGCGGTGAACCAGATACCAACCACAGGCCAGGCAGCCAGGAAGAAGTGCAGGCTGCGGCTGTTGTTGAAGGAGGCGTATTGGAAGATCAGGCGACCGAAGTAACCGTGGGCAGCCACGATGTTGTAGGTCTCTTCCTCTTGGCCGAACTTGTAGCCGTAGTTCTGGGACTCGCTCTCGGTGGTTTCACGCACCAGGGAGGAGGTCACCAGGGAGCCGTGCATGGCGGAGAACAGGGAACCACCGAACACACCAGCCACACCAAGCATGTGGAAGGGGTGCATCAGGATGTTGTGCTCAGCCTGGAACACCAGCATGTAGTTGAAGGTGCCGGAGATGCCCAGGGGCATGGCGTCCGAGAAGGAGCCCTGACCGAAGGGATACACCAGGAACACTGCGGAAGCAGCAGCCACGGGTGCGCTGTAAGCAACGCAGATCCAGGGGCGCATGCCGAGGCGGTAGGAGAGTTCCCACTCACGACCCATGTAGGCGTAGATGCCGATGAGGAAGTGGAAAACAACCAGCTGGAAAGGACCGCCGTTGTACAGCCACTCGTCGAGGCTGGCGGCTTCCCAGATGGGATAGAAGTGCAGGCCGATGGCGTTGCTGGAGGGGATAACAGCACCAGAGATGATGTTGTTTCCGTAGATCAGGGAGCCAGCAACAGGCTCACGGATGCCGTCGATGTCGACGGGGGGTGCTGCGATGAACGCAACGATGAAGCAGATGGTGGCGGCCAGCAGGCAGGGAATCATCAGAACGCCGAACCAACCCACATAGAGGCGGTTGTCGGTGCTGGTGACCCACTCGCAGAACTGGTTCCACGCAGAAGCGCCTTGGCGCTGCTGGATGGTGGTCGTCATGAGTACGGGAAAGAAAGGCTCAACGGACTAGCCGTCAGAGCGGTAGTTAGGGCGGCCCAAGCGGGCTGCCCGAGCAAATGTAAAGGAAGTTTGCGCGCTTTGTAAAGCGATTTTGCGCAGCGTCCTCATCCAGGCGGGTAGCCAAGCCCCAAAACCGCTGCTAGGAGTCGCCTGTCACGCCCTCAGCGCCATGCGCCTTCCCCTGCTGCTGCTTGCTGCCGGTCTGTTGCTGGCGGGCTGCCAGGGGGGAGAACAGCGCAACAACGCCGCGGATACCGATCGGCTCAATCGCCTCGAGCTGCGGGTTCAGCAGCTCGAGCAACGGCAAGCCTCCCCAGGCGGGGTGGACACCAGCGATCCCACTGGCAAAGCACCGGCTGGACCGGTCAAATCCCTGACCTTCCGGACCGACAGCGCTGATGACCGGTTGCGGATCTACTGGGCTGACGGCAGCACCAGCGACCTGCCCTGCACCAAAGAGCAGGGCACCTGGGCCTGCGGCTAAGCCGCCATCAACGCCTGCAGGGCCGGTAACCAAGACCCCTCGGTAGCCCAGCGCTCGCGGCGGCAAAGGCTGAAGGCGATGCCCTTCTCCCCATAGGCCGCCTCATTAATAAAGACAGGCCAACAGGCCTCGGCCGCAAAGCCCATGGCCTCCGGATCGAAGCGCCAGGCCTCTGGACAGGGCTGATCGCCGGGTTGCCAAAACAGAGGTTGCCCCAGCTGAAGCGGCCTCCAGTCACGCCGCTCCAAGGCCGGATGGACGCAGGCGATGGCCTCTCCCGTGCCATCCCGGGGCAGATCAACGCTGCCGCAATGGCGGTACACCTGCAGTCCTGCGGGGAGCCGCAGCGTCCCCGAGGCGGCCTCGGCCAACACCGCCAAGGTGGCCTCCAGAGCCAATTGGGTTTGCTGCTGGATCGGGGCGCTGAGCAGCCCCTGGGCCACGGGCCCCACTTCGATCACGAGACCACAGGGCCAACGCTCCACCAAGAAGCCGGTCTGTGCGGCATCCGCTTCATGCAGGTAGATCGGCAGACCGAGCCTCGCTTGGATCCCTGCCGCCAAGGCCAAATCGGCAGGGCGACGTCCGTAGAGCACCAATGAATTCCCCATGCCGCTCGTGGTGCTGTGCAGGTCGATGGCCACCGCACAGGGGTTAGAGCCTTGCGGCGATAACTCCGCCAGCAACTCCCGAGCCCGCTGCAGCTCCAACGGCTGGAGCGATGGATTGGCCAGCAGATCCGGCGCGAAGCAACGGTTGAGATCGCGGTCGATGTAGCGGCGATTCGCCTGATGGGCCGCCGGATTCCCCAGCACCAAGGCCACGGGAAGCTCCGAGCGATGTAGGGCCTGGGGCTCGCTCCGCCAACGCTTCAGCAAGGCCGGAGCATTGCGCTCGTTGCCATGGGTGCCCGCCACCACCAAGACCTGAGCCCGCCCCATCCTCTGTTCTCCAGCGCGCAGCTGCGCCAGCCTGGCAGAAGTGTTCTGAACGTCCATGGCCATCCCCCCTGCCGTGGTGGCGGCGGCCCGAACCGGCTGGCATTGGCAGTGGCTGCAACTCATGGGCGGCCTCGGACCCGCCGATCCCGAGGGGAACTACAGACGACCAGCCGGGGCGTTTGTGCTCAAACCCGAGCTGCCCCGCTCGGCCGGAACGCCAGGCGCCCACGTGCTGATCGTCGGCCGCAGCTGCCCTTGGGCCCACCGCGCCTGGCTCGTCTGGCAGCTCCGTCAGCTGCAGCAGAGCATTGATCTGCTGGTGGTCGAGCCCGATCCCAAGGCGGGGCGCTGGCGCTTCAGCACCCCCTTTCGGGGCTGCGAGACCCTGCAGGAGCTCTACCGCGCCGCCGGCGCCGATCCCAACCAACGGGCCACCGTGCCCGTCCTGGTGGACAGCGGCTCTGGAGCGGTCGTCGTTGGCGAAAGCGCCCGGCTGATGGAACTGCTGAACGAGTGGCCCGCGCCCCCTGGCGTGCTGGACCTGGCGCCCGAGAGCCAGGCCCAGGCCATCGGGGAGTGGCGTGAGCGCTTCCAGCACAACATCAATGACGGGGTCTACCGCTGCGGCTTTGCCCGCAACCAGGGGGCCTACGACCGTGCTGAAGCCGCCCTCTTTGAAACCCTGGCCGAGGCGGAAGCCCTGCTCTCGAGGCCAGATGCATCCCCCTGGCTGTGCGGCAGGGCCCCATCCCTGGCGGATGTCCAGCTGTTTCCCACCTTGATTCGCCTGGAGTTGGTCTACGCCCCCCTCTTTGGGGTCAGCCGCCAGCCGCTCTGGCACTTCCCCGGGCTCTGGCGCTGGCGGCAACGCTTCTTCGCCCTCGCGGGGGTGGCCGAGACCTGCTGCGAGCAGGCCTGGCGCGAGGACTACTTCGGTGCCTTGTTCCCCCTCAATCCCTCGGGGATCGTGCCCGCGGGGCCCGCCCTGAGCACACTGGTTCAAGGAGCCGCCTGAGCATGAGCGCCACCGCCGATCGGGTCTTTAAAGGGGTCTATGGCCCCTACAGCATTACGGCGACGGACCGCCGCGAAGTGCTCGGCTACCGCCTCGCCCTCTTCACGGCGGCACTGGCCCAAGCGGCGCTCTTGCTCCAGTGGCAGCAGCTGGGGGGCACCTGGATCTGGCCCTGGCTCCTCCCCCTGGCGGCGGGGGTCGGTCTGGCCCTGCGCTGGATTCACATCTATCTGCGTCCGCTGCACCGCGCCTTGCAACTGTTCTGGCTGCTGGGCTGTGTTGGCTTTCTGGGCCTGCTGATCAGCGCCGGCCCCCAGGGCATGGCCACGGCGCTGACCAGCGACGGCCGCTGGATCTGGGCGGTGGGCCCCTTCTTCGCGGCCCTCGCAGGCATCGGCTTCAAGGAATTCTTCTGCTTCCGTCGCCCTGAGGCGATCGGCGTCACGCTGCTCCTGCCGATCGCTCTGCTGGGGCGACTGAGCGGCCTGCTGAGCATCGAAGTCACGGCCACGTTGCTGGCGATCGAAGCCGCCCTGCTGCTGGTGCTGACCCTGCGGAAATTCCCGATGGATGCCGCGGCCGATGTGGGCGACAAGAGCGTGTTTGCTTATCTGGAAGCGCAGCGGCACTCCCCCAACCTGTGAGCCTGATCAGCCTGGTGGATGTCCGCAAGGACTTCGGCATCCGCACCCTCTTCGACGGGCTGACCCTCCACATCGGCGAACGGGAACGCCTGGGCCTGATTGGCCCCAACGGCGCCGGGAAGTCCACCCTGATGCGCGTCCTGGCCGGTCTTGAGCCCACGGGCAGAGGCAGCCGCCGGGTGCTCCCCCAAGCGCGCATCGTCCTGGTGAGCCAAGAGCCGGAGATGGATCCGGAGCGAACCGTGCTCGAGCAGGTCTTCGCCGACAGCGGCGAGAAGATGCAACTGCTGCGGCGCTACACCGAGGTCAGTGAGGCCCTCGCCAGCGCCCACGAACGGGGCGAGGACGATGGGCCCCTCCTGGCCGAACTGGGCCAACTCAACGGACGGATGGACCAAAGCCAAGCCTGGGGCTTGGAGCAGCAAATCCGCGAAGTGCTGCAACGGCTCGGCATCGGCGACACCCAATGCCGGGTCGGCGACCTCTCCGGTGGGTACCGCAAACGCCTTGCCCTAGCCGCCGCCCTGGTGGCTGACCCGGATGTCTTGCTGCTGGACGAGCCCACCAACCATCTCGATGCCGACTGCATCCAGTGGCTCCAGGGCTACCTGCAGCGCTTCAGCGGCTCTCTGGTGCTGATCACCCACGACCGCTACGTCCTCGATCAGGTGACCAACCGGATCGTCGAGGTGGATCGCGGCGAGGCCCGCAACTACAGCGGCAACTACGCCTACTACCTGGCCCGCAAGGCCGAGGAGGAAGCAGCGACCGCCGCGACTGAAGCGAAATTCAAGGGTGTTCTGCGGCGCGAGCTGGAGTGGCTCAAGCGCGGACCGAAGGCGCGCAGCACCAAACAGAAAGCACGGATCCAACGGATCGAAGCGATGCAGGAGGCCCCCAAGCGCCAGACCAAGGGGGACCTGAGCCTGACCAGCAACCAACGGCGGCTGGGGAAGCGGGCGATCGAAGCCGAAGACGTGCTGGTCTGGGCCAGCGCGGAGGCCCAAAGCGCAGGCCAAACGCCGCTCTTACGTGACTTCAGCTACGACTTCAGCCCGGAGGATCGGATCGGGATCATCGGGCCCAATGGCTCCGGCAAGTCGACACTGCTGGACCTGATTGCCGGTCGGCGGGAACCCCAAGGGGGGCGCGTCGAACTGGGCTCCACCGTGAAGCTGGCCTACTTCGACCAGCACAGCCACACCGTGCTCGATCAGATCGATGCGGCCGGCCGGGAGCGCAAGGTGATTGACGTCGTCAAGGAGGCCGCGAGCACCGTCGAAGTCGACGGCTCCACCTTGAGTGCGTCCCAGCTGCTCGAGCGCTTCCTCTTTCCTCCGGCCCAGCAACACCAACCGGTGAGCAAGCTCTCCGGCGGCGAACGGCGGCGGTTGCACCTCTGTCGCCTGCTGATCGAGGCCCCCAATGTCCTGCTGCTGGACGAACCCACCAACGACCTCGACGTCCAGACCCTGACCGTGCTCGAGGATTTCCTGGAGGACTTCCGCGGCTGTGTCGTCGTGGTCTCCCACGACCGCTACTTCCTCGATCGGACCGTCGATCGACTCTTCAGCTTCGAGGACGGCCAGCTGGAGCGCTTTGAGGGGAACTACAGCAGTTACCTCGAGCGGCAATCCAGCAACCGACCAGCAGCCGCCACACCGGAACCGGCGCCCAGCAAGCCAGACCCTGAACCGAAGGCGAAACCGGCCAAGGCCAGACGCCGCAGCTTCAAGGAAAACCGGGAACTCGAGCAGCTCGATACGAACCTGCCCCTCTGGGAAGCCCGCAAGGACGAACTGGAAAGCCTGCTGGCAACAGGCGGCAGTGATTACGCCGCCCTCGAACTCCTGAGCGAGGAGCTCTCGAGCCTCCTCCAGACCATTGCCACGGGGGAAGAACGCTGGCTCGAACTCAGTGAGATGCCGGGGTAGTCGCGCTGCTGCGGCGACGGCGATGGGCGTGGGGCGGCAGCTCCGCAGCACTGCGTCCTGGCTTGGCACTCAGCTCGCACTGCATCCGTGGGGCACCTTGACCCAACCAGGGTTGCTGGCGGCAACGACCCGAGCGCGCCTCGGCCTCTTTCATGGACGTGGGCTTGTAGTCACTGAGGCTGCGCTGCAGGGCCATTTCATCGCCCATATGCCGCAGATAGAGATCCAAGGTCCACTGGATCTGGTTGTGTTCAAAGGCCTCACAGGCCGCCTGCAAGGAATGAAAGCGCTGGCTCACCAAACCGGTTGGGGAGCACTGCTTCCACTCGAGGGTGTCCTCAAAGCTCAGGCCCTCACGCCACTGCCTCTGCTCCGAGAGATAGCAGTGATGGTCAGGTCCATTGATCCAGAAGAGACGACCGGCCTCATCCATGAAGTGACGATCGTGTCGCTGCGTGATCCGCGCCATCTCGAATTCCCTAACTAGCCCTCTGCTAGCCACAGCCCTCCCCTCTGGCCGCGAAAAAAAGCGAAAGACGAATCAGAAGGCCATCACAAATGGCTCCGCATCCGCCACATAGCCCGTATGGTGTGGCCGACGTCGAGCAGCCTGATCTCTCCGGCCTCATTGCATGAACACGATCGACGAGCACATCGCTAAGGACAAAACTGAGATCGAAGCGGCTAAAGCTGCTGGTGATCAACCCAAGGTCCGCCACCTTCAGGACGAAGTGAAGGACCTCGAGGAATACAAGACCCACCATCCCGGCGAGCAGAAAGACCCCTCTCCCCTGGAAGTGTTCTGCGACCTGAACCCCGACGCCCCTGAGTGCCTCGTCTACGACGACTGAACCCTCAGCCGTGAGCCAGCTCTGCCTGGCTCACACCCCCAGCTCTTTCCAGACTCTGGACAAGAGCTGATCCAAGTTTTTCGAGGTAGCAGCGGAGACATCCAGCACCGATTGGCCGCAGTGGTCGCTGATCAGCTGAATCCGCTCCTCCAACTCCTCATCCAAGAGCAATTCGGTTTTGTTGAGCGCCACCAGGCAGGGCCGCTCATCAAGGCCATTGCCATAGGCGGCCAGCTCCTGCTGCACCACCTTGAAGTCGTTCAGGACATCCTCTGAGCTGGCATCCACCAGGTGGATCAGCAGGCGGGTGCGCTGGATGTGACGCAGGAAGTCATGGCCGAGGCCCGCACCCTGGGCGGCCCCGGCAATCAACCCAGGAATATCCGCAAAGACCGTGCCATCTCCGCTGGGGCGACGCACGACCCCGAGGTTGGGAACCAGGGTGGTGAAGGGGTAATCGGCAATCTTGGGCCGCGCCGAGGAGAGCACAGAGATCAAGGTGCTCTTGCCGGCATTGGGCAGGCCAATGATTCCCACCTCGGCCAACAACTTCAGCTCGAGCTGGAGCAGCCACTCCTCCCCATCGCGTCCCTCGGTGAATTTCTCCGGAGCGCGGTTGCGGTTACTCAGGTAGTGGGCATTGCCCAATCCGCCGCGGCCGCCGACGGCAACCAACAGACGCTCGCCCTTCTCAGTGAGATCCCCCAAGAGGATGTGGGTTCTTGAATCACGGACCTCCGTGCCACAGGGGACCTTGATCACCAGGGGGGACCCACTGGCGCCGGTGGCCTTGTTGGGCCCTCCACGCCGACCATCGTCAGCGGCAAAGAGGCGCTTGTACTTGAAATCCAGCAGGGTTTGGAGGTTGGAGTCGGCCTCTAGCCAGACATCCCCACCCCGGCCACCGTCACCTCCGGAAGGGCCGCCGGCGGGAACGTATTTCTCACGGCGAAAAGCGGCTATTCCATCGCCGCCGCGTCCTGCCTGCAGTGAGATCCGGGCCTGATCAATGAATTGCATTTGACCAACCCTAAGATCGGGCCGCCGTGAGGCCGGTTCTTGGCAGAGGTTCGCTTCCAGCAGGTCAGCAAGACCTACCCCCCACGGCGAGGCAGTGCAGCGGTTGAGGTCCTGCGCCAGCTGGATCTCTCGATCCGTGATGGCGAGTTCTTGGTCCTGGTGGGACCCTCCGGCTGCGGCAAGAGCACCCTGCTGCGGCTGTTAGCAGGCCTCGAGAGCCCCAGCGGCGGCGAGATCATCGTTGGTGGACGCCGGGTGACCCATCTGCGCCCGTCCCAACGGGATGTGGCGATGGTCTTCCAGAGCTACGCCCTCTATCCCCACTTGAGCGTGGCGGACAACATTGGCTTTGGCCTGCGGCGGCAGCGGCAGCGCACGAGCGTCCAACAGCTCCAGGACAGCCTGCACCGTGCCGGACGGGCCCTGCCCGAGGCCCTCCGGGTTCCCTCCAGCCGGGAGCAACGGATCGAAGCGCGCATCCAGGAGGTCGCCAGCACGCTGGAGCTCGAGCATCTGCTGGACCGGATGCCCAAGGAACTCTCCGGCGGCCAAAAACAACGGGTTGCCCTCGGGCGCGCCATCGCCCGCCAGCCGTCCGTCTTTCTGATGGATGAACCCCTGAGCAACCTGGACGCCAAATTACGGACGGGGACCCGGGCCCAGATCGTCGAACTGCAGCGCCGACTGGGAACCACGACGGTCTATGTGACCCATGACCAGGTGGAGGCCATGACCATGGGCCACCGGATCGCCGTCTTGAACCGCGGCTCCCTGCAACAGCTCGGGACCCCGGCGGAGCTCTACCAGTGGCCGAGCAACTTGTTTGTGGCCCAATTCATCGGCAGCCCAGCGATGAACCTGTTGCCCATCACCGTTGCCGGCAAAGGTCAGCTGCAGCTCGGCAGCCGGCGTTTCCTCCCGGAGGGCCCCAGCGGAGATGCCCTGATGCACTGGCAGGAGGCTGGGGGGATTGAGACCCTCACCGGCGGCCTGCGGGCGGAACACCTGCGCTTAGCCCCGGCCACCAACCGCAACCTGCCCGCCGAGGTCTGCCATGTGGAGGGGCTCGGCAATGAGCAACTGCTCACCTGCCGCCTCGAGGAGGGAAGCCACCTGGTCCAGCTGCGGGCCGATCCGGGCGAGCAGCTCACCCCAGGGGAAACGGTTCACCTGGAGATCGATCCCAAGGGCTGGCGCTTCTTTGACGCGAACGGCGAGGCGATCCCAATGGCGCCCGAGCCGATCGCCGAACCCAGCTCGGGCCCCGAGCCCGTGCTGCCGTCCCTGGGCTAGGGCGTCACTTCACCCAGATCACACTGCAGCCCTGGCCGCCATCGCCCTGGGCGGCGTCGCTAACCCGCTCCACATAGGGAACGCTGGAGAGCCACTCCCGCAGCCCGCGCTTGAGCTTGCCGGTCCCGATGCCGTGGATCACCCACACCGGCCCATTGGCGCCGCGCAGGTGTTCCTCCACGGCGGCCTCGGCTTCGTGCACCCGCATGCCCCGCACATCAATGGTGTTGCGCTCGGTCCGGACCTCCGGGCCCCGGCTGGCGGGATTGCGGCGACTGCGGATCGCCACCTGGGTCTCCGGTGGCGCGGGCTTCTCGCCCTGCAGCCCCTCAATGGCGGACAGCTCCAGGTTGAGGCGCATCACCCCGCAGCGGACGCTGAGCTCCCGGCCGTCTTCACTGAGGGAGAGAACCTCAGCGGCCTTGCCCAGGGAGAGGACGCGAACGCGATCGCCAACCTTGGGGAGCCAACCCTTGTGGTCCCGGCGCTCGGGCATCGGGCGATGCTGCTGCTCCAGCTGCTTGAGCTGCTGGCCGGCGCGGCGGGCGGATTCGCCCAGTTCGCCGGTGTCGCTGCCGCGGCCATGGCGCAGACGGCGAATGATGCGGCGCACCTCCTTTTGGCCATCGCGGATCGAGCGCTCCAGTTGCTGACGGCGTTGCTCCTGCAGCTCGGCGCTCTGCTCCTTCTGCTGCTGCCAGCGCTGCAGCAGCTCCTCGTGCAACAGCTCCGTGCGGGCCAGCAGAGAGGCCGCCTCTTCCGCCGCATCCTGCTGCCGTTGCCGTTGGCTCTCCAATCCGGCAATCACTTGATTCAGCTCCCCCTCACCACGGGGAGCGAGCAGGGCCTGGGCGTCCTTGAGGACGCTGCCGTCCAACCCCAGTCGCGTGGCAATGGCCAAGGCATTGCTGCGCCCCGGGATTCCCCATTGCAGGTGGTAGGTCGGCGAGAGGCTCTCAACGTCGAAGGCGACGGAGGCGTTCTCGAAGCGCGGGTCGTCGTACTTAAGCGCCTTGAGCTCCCCGAAGTGGGTCGTAGCGATGGTCAACCGCGCCCGATCGGCCAACTGCTTGAGCAGGGCGATGGCCAGCGCCGTGCCCTCGGTGGGATCGGTGCCAGCCCCCACCTCATCAAGGAGCACCAGTTGGGCACCGGCCTGGGTGGCCAGATCACTGCCAGCGGCGGGCAGCGCCTCAAGGATCCGGGCGATCCGCCGCACATGGCCACTGAAGGTGGAGAGGTTCTGCTGCAGGGACTGCTCATCGCCGATGTCCGCGAGAACCTGCTGGCACCAGGGCAGCCGCGGTGACCCCTTGCAGGGCACAAAGAGGCCGGCCCGAGCCATCAAGACCGCCAAGCCCACGCTCTTGAGGGTCACGGTCTTGCCGCCGGTGTTGGGACCGGTGATTGCCACGACCCGCAGGCTGCTCTCCACGCGAACGCTGACGGGAACCACCGCCTGTCCGCCTTGGCGACGCTCCTGCCAGAGCAGGAGGGGATGGCGCAGTCCCTCCAGCTGGAGAGGCGCCAGGGGGTCCGCCTCCAGCTCGGGACGCACCGCCCCCAGCCAGGCGCCGTAGCGGGCCCGGGCCAGGGCGAGATCCAACTGGATCAGGACCTGCTGAAGGTGCTCGAGCGCCGGCTGTTCGTCGCCCACCAGGCCGCTGAGGTCCTGGAGCACCGCCCGCTCGGCCTCGCGCTGCTCACCTTCGAGTTGGCGAATGCGGTTGCCCAGGGGAATCACCGCCTGGGGCTCAATGAAGACGGTGTTCCCGGAGGCGGAGCTGTCGTGCACCAGACCGGGCAACTGACTGCCGGCACCGGCCTTCACCGCCAGGACCGGCCGGCCATTGCGCTCGGCCACCACGGTGTCCTGGAGCAGCGCGGCATAGCGGCGAATCAGCTCATTGAGGCGATCGCGGCGTTCCATCCGCACCGACGCCAATTGACGGCGCAAGCCAGAGAGGGGCGGACTGGCACGATCCGCCACACGCCCCCCATCCTCAATGCAAAAGCGCAGGCGCTGCTCCAGCTCCGGCAGGGTCCGCAGGGGCTCCACCAGGGCCGTCGTCACCGGCCGGAGCTCGGGGTCATCGATCTGACGGCGTAGGCGCCGGGCCGCCGCCAGGGTGGTCGCCACAGCCAAGAGATCATCACCACTGGCCACGCCCCCCTTGGCGCAGAGCTGCAGGGTGTGATCCAGGTCCGCGGCACCCTGAAAGCTCAGGCCGCCTTCAACCAGGCCGTCGAGCGCCAGCAGTTCGGTCGTCTCGGCCAGCCAGCCCACGCTCTGCTGACGGGTCGAGGCCAAGGGCAGCCGGGCCGCCACGCCAAGGCCCGCAGCGGTGCTGGCGAAGCTGGAGACGTGTTGAGCCAGCCGCGGCCACTCCAGCAGCTCCAGGGCCTCCTGTTGGATTGGCGCGTGCAGCTCAGCCGTCACGAGTAGGTCAAAGGAATCGGCTCAGCTCCGATATTGGAGGGCAGCCCACCCGCGGGCTCGTAGAGCATCTCCAGCCAATTGCCCTCGGGATCCTGCATATAGAAGGAAGCCGTGCCATCGCGGTGGTCATGGACCGGACCACAGGTGTGCCCCTTGGCCAGCAGCTGCTCGCGCACCTGGTCCACTTCGGAGCGGTTCTGGACGTGAAAGGCGAAGTGGGGGCCAGCCGCCTTGTAGTCGGGGCTGAGCAGCGCAATGCCCTCACCGGTCGACCACTGGACGTAGCACCAGTCGTCGGCTTCCCAGGTCAGCCGCAGACCCAAGTCGAGATAAAAGCGCTTGGCCCGCTCCATGTCCTGCACCCGCAGGGCGACATGGCCAAGGCGATGGTTACAGGACATGGGATACGGGTCGACCAACCCATTGTGAGCTGGCCGCACTCTCAACCGTTGATGGGGGGCTCTTCAGCCCTGGCGCATCCACTCAGCCGCATCACAGGCGTGATACGTGAGGATCAGGTCCGCGCCGGCGCGCTTGAAGCAGAGCAGGGTTTCGAGCACCACCGCGCGCTCATCGATCCAACCCTTCTCAGCGGCCGCCTTGACCATGGCGTACTCGCCACTGACGTTGTAGGCCGCGATCGGCAACTCACTCTCCTCGCGGAGACGGTGAATAATGTCGAGATAAGCCAGGCCTGGCTTGACCATCATGATGTCGGCGCCCTCTTGCTCATCGAGCTGGGCCTCGGTGATGGCCTCGCGGGCGTTGGCCGGATCCATCTGGTAGGTGGACTTGTCCTTCGGGATGGGCTTACTGGCCACCGCACGGGGGGCGGAATCCAGGGCTTCGCGGAAGGGGCCGTAATACGCCGAGGCGTATTTCGCCGTATAGCTAATGATGCCGACATGCTCGAAGCCTTCCTCATCGAGGGCTTCGCGGATGGCGCCGACCCGCCCGTCCATCATGTCGCTGGGACCGATCAGATCGGCACCGGCTCGGGCCTGAGCCACGGCCTGCTTGCAGAGCAGGGCCACGGTTTCGTCGTTGAGCACGACCCCTTCGCCGCTGACGATCCCGTCATGGCCATCGCAGGAATAGGGATCCAGGGCGACGTCGGTCATGATCGCCATCTCGGGATGGACTTCCTTCAGGCGGCGGATCGCGCGAGGAATCAGGCCCCCCTCGTTGAAGCACTCAGCGCCGTCCTCGGTCTTCAGTCCATCGGCCACCTTGGGGAAGAGGACCACGCAGCGGATCCCGAGGTCCCAGGCGCGACCGACTTCCTGCACCAGCCCGTCGAGGCTCCAGCGCTGGCAACCCGGCATGGCCCCGATCGGCTCATTGCTGGCCCCCTCGTGGACAAAGAGGGGATAGATGAAGTCAGCCGGGCTGAGGGAGTTCTCCCGAACCATGGCCCGCAGGGCAGGAGAACGGCGCAGGCGGCGGGGGCGGTAGGTGAGCTCCATCGGGGGCTGGCTCAGCGAACTCGAGGTGGGGCGGATCCTACGGAGCCCCTCTTGATCCAGCCAAACCTTGAACGGTTTCGTCAGCTGCCGAGCTGGGACTGATCAGGTCTCGTTGCCGCCGAACATGTCGTCGTAGCCCTGATACGGGTCGTATTCAGCCCAGCCGGGACTGGCTTCGTTGAACAGGCCGTAGCGGGCCGCCTCGTCATCCAGCAGCGTGTTTCCGGTCGGCCGGGTGTTGCAGGTCACCCCCCCATCTGGCGTTGGCTGACAGTCGTCAAAGACCACACCAGCCTGGGCAGAAGCCAAGGCCAAGCAACAGTTCAAAACGAACAGAGCGCCTGAGAGGATGGGCGCCGCTTGCGCCTTGGCCGCGATGTACACCGACTGGACCTCCCTCGCTCTGCTCCTGCTGACCGCCACCCCCTTGTTGGCGGTTGTGGCCACGACGGCGTTCTTCATCTGGCGGCAGAAGACGAAGCGTTGATCACCAGGACTGTGCCCTGACCAACGCACTGCAAACACGTGCGATACCCGGCGGTTTGGCTGCGCTGAATCCCGCTGCCGCCACAACAGGAACAGGGCTGAGCGCCCTGTTTCCCGGTTTTGTTTCCCCGCTCCTCGGACCTGGCCATGGGCCGCTCCTGGTGATGGACTCACTCTGGTCGCAACAAGTGAATTCGATCCCAAAGGGATCCTTAAGACTCCGCCCTGGGCTGGATCAAGCGCTGCCGTAAGGGCTCCAACTGGCACTGCTGCAGAAGCTCCTGAGCACTGAGCTCAGCGCCCTCTGGAACCAGATCCAGGGAAGCGGCCAGGCGACCAATCACGGCATTGGGCCCCAGTCCCTCGGCCTGCCAGTCGGCAAGACCCTGGCCGCCATCGCGCTTGGAGAGGCGCTGGCCCTGGCCGTCCATCCAGAGGGGCAGGTGCCAATAGCGGGGCGGCTCAAGGCCCAGGCGCTCGAGAACAGCGACCTGCGGTCCGGTGGCCGGCCAGAGATCGAGGCCGCGCACAACATCAGCGATGCCGAGAGCCCACTCATCGACCGCGGTCGCCAGGTGATAGGCCAAGAAGCCATCCGCCCGGCGCAAGACCACGTCGCCCACCTCCTGAGGGCCGTCTAAGCAACCCTCAGGACCCAGCTCTTCCTGCCAGCGGAGCCGGCCCGGCTCAAGGCGAAGCCGCCAACTCGGCAGGCGTTCATCCTCCAGGCCCCAACGGGGAGCCAGGGATCTGCAGAAACCGGGGTAGACCCCCGATCGGCCATGGGGGGCCGAGACATCCGCCAACATCCGGCGGCTGCAGCGGCAGGGGTAAAGCTGACCACTGCGACGCAGCGCCGAAAGGACCGTCGCGTAGAGACCACGGCGTTCGCTCTGGCGCAGCACTGGCCCGTCCCAAAGCAACCCCAGCCAACGCAGGTCCTCTTGGATGCTGGCTTCCGCGCCGGGGCGGTTGCGCGGCGTATCGAGATCGTCGATGCGCAGCAACCACTCCCCACCCTGGAGCCGCGTGATCAGCCAGGACAGCAGGGCCGTGCGCAGATTGCCCAGATGCAGCCGCCCCGTCGGAGAGGGGGCATAGCGACCACGGCGAGACGATGCCCGCAGATCAGCAACCTCGGCCTGCAGGGACCGGAGGTGATGCGGAAGCAGGTCAGTCATCGTGAACCCTGACATGCAAAAGGGCGGCCCGAAGGCCGCCCTCTGGTCTACATCGCGAGTGGATGAGGCGTGATCAGCCCTGAACGCGATCCTTGAACAGCTTGCCGGCGGTGAAAGCAGGCACGCGCTTCGCGGGGATCTTGATCTTTTGGCCGGTCTTGGGGTTCAGGCCTTGACGGGCGGAGCGCTCGCGGGGCTCGAAGGAGCCGAAGCCGAGGATCGACACCTTTTTGCCTTCGACAACCGAATCGATGATGGTGTCGATAGCCGCGTCGACCACCTGGGCCACGTCGGTCTTGGTCAACTCGGTGCGAGCAGCCACGAGATTGACGAGGTCAGCTTTGTTCATCGGAATGGAAGCCTCTGGGCTCAGTAGCAGCAGGGCGGAGTGAGAAAGCCCCGCCACCACTGGTTTCAGCGCGCCAATGGTATGGGGGTTGGCAAGGAGCGGCAACCTCAAAAGCCCTTTTCCCATGCCGTTTTTGCCACATTTGCTGCCGAAATCAGCGCTTTTGCGCCCATTTGTGCCCGGACGAGCCGTCTTCTAGAGGGGGTCCTGGCCCTCTAAAGCCGCCCAATCCAAGGCCTCCAACTGCTTCTGAGCGTCGGCGATGAGGGCCTCGCCGCGCAGGGCCCCGAGGCCAGCCCCGCTCGCCAAAGCGACCGGAGCGGAGCTCGGCAACCAGTCCTTCAGGGCCTCAAGACTGCGCAGCCAGCGCCCCCAATGGAACGAGCGGCGGGTACGCAAGGGACGGGCTTGACCTTCAGCCACAGGGCTGAGAAGCCGCCCGCAGAACAGCAAGGGCGCGCCGTTCAAGGCCCGATCGGCGAGAAGAACAGCGCTGCCGGGCGTGGGGCCAGGGGTCCAACGCAGGTGGTAACCGGGGCCGAGGGAGTGCTCAGAGCCGAACGGTTCAAGTCCCGCCACGTTGGGGAGGAGGTAGGCCTCCTGCTCCTGCAGGGACACCGGCCAGCCCAACGCGTCTTGGAAGCGACGCGTGCGCCCGTGGCCATCCCGGCTGGTCAAGACCAGGCGACCTGGGCCGCGCTGCTTGAGGAAGTCCAAGTTCGCCTCGCTCAGACCCGGACAATCGATCAGGAGGCCAGAACAGCCCTCCAAATCCGGGGTCTCCAGCCACCAGGCCGAACCGCCCAGCGTTTCGCGGTTGGGGGCAAACAACCAGAGATCCTCCAGGACCTGGCGGGGCGGGCGCCCATCCGGCAAAGGCTCTGCAAAGACCAAACCGGATGCAGCCGGCTGGGATTTCTGCTCACTCATGACAGGGCGCATCCGCTCGACCACCTTTAGTTTGTGGCAGCAGCCCGCAGGATCCGTTGGCTTCGATCCACCTCGGACAGCCCTGGCCCCTGGGGGCGCAAGCCACCTCCAGGGGGGTGAACTTCTCCCTGGCCGCCCCTAGCGCCAGCCGGATCGAGCTGTTGCTGTTCCGCGATGGGAACGCCAGCGAACCCGAGCACACCGTTGAGCTGAGCAGCCAGCACCACCGCTCCGGGGACATCTGGCACGTCGAGGTGGAAGGCGTCGGCATTGGCTGCTGCTACGCCTACCGGGTCTTCGGCCCCCTCCAACCGGGGCAACACGGCTACAACCCCTCCAAGTTGCTGCTGGACCCCTGCGCCCGCGCCATCACGGGGTGGGACGTCTACCAGCGCACCGATGCCCTCGGAGGCATGCCGAACACGGCGAAGTGCCTCAAGGGGGTGGTGACCGAGCGGGATCGCTTTGATTTCAGCGCTGCACCGCGGCCGCGCCACAGCTGGCAGCGGACCCTCATCTACGAACTGCATGTGGGGGGCTTCAGCCGCGGACAGGGCAGCCCCGTCAGCCCGGAGGCCCAGGGCACCTACCTGGGGCTGATCGAACTGATTCCTTATCTCAAGGAGCTCGGCATCACCACGGTCGAACTGCTGCCCGTGATGGCCTTCGACCCCCATGACGCGCCGGAAGGGCGGATGAACTACTGGGGCTACAGCCCCTTGAGTTGGCTTGCACCCCACCACGGCTACCAGCAGGGAGACGATCCCCTGCAGATCCGCCATCAGGTGCGCCAACTGGTGACCGCCTGCCATCAAGCCGGTCTTGAGGTCCTGGTGGATGTGGTCTACAACCACACCTGCGAGGGCAACCAAGCCGGCCCAACCCTGAGCTGGCGCGGCATCGACGACCGCCTCTACTACCACCAGAACGCCAAGGGGGATTACCTCGATGTCAGCGGCTGCGGCAACTCCATCGCCGCCAACCGCCCCCTGGTGCGGCGCCTGATCCTCGAATCCATGCGCTGCTGGGCCCTCGAGCTCGGTGTCGACGGCTTCCGCTTCGACCTCGGCATCGCCCTCAGCCGCGGCGAAGAACTGGCCCCCCTGGACAAACCACCACTGTTTGAAGAGATCGAAGCCGATCCGGAACTCTCCGATCTGAAGTTGGTGAGTGAGCCCTGGGACTGCGGCGGGCTCTACCGACTCGCTGATTTCCCCGCCAAGCGGATTGGCAGCTGGAACGGACGCTTCCGCGATGACGTCCGCCGCTTCTGGAAAGGGGATGACAAGAGCTGCTGGGCGATGGGACAAAGGCTGAGCGGCAGTCCGGATCTCTTCGGGGGGCAACCGGCGGCGCTCGGCCGCAGCGTCACCTTCCTCACCGCCCATGACGGCTACACCCTGAGCGATCTCGTCAGCTACGGCGGCAAACACAACCTGGCCAACGGCGAGGACAACCGCGACGGGGATAACCACAACAACAACTGGAATCACGGCGCAGAGGGCCCCTGCAGTGACCCCGCAATCCAGGCGCTGCGGAACCGGCAACTGCGCAACCTGTTGGCCTCACTGCTGCTGGCCCCAGGGGTGCCGATGCTGCTGATGGGCGATGAGGTGCGCCGCAGCCAAGGCGGCAACAACAACACCTGGTGCCAAAACAACATCCTCGGCTGGATGCATTGGGCGCCGGATGCTGACGATCTCGCCCTCAAGCAGTTCCTGCAACGCCTCGTTCAAATTCGCCACCACTGGGCGGATTTGTTCAACCCGGAGGTGCCCCACGCGGAAGCCAAGTCACCCCGCTTCGATCAACCAGGACACCTGATTCGCCAGTGGCATGGCCCCAAACTCGGGCAACCGGACTGGGCCAGCTGGTCCCACACCCTGGCCTGGAGCCTGAATGATCGCCAACGCGGCCCCCTGGTCTGGTGCGGCATGAACGCCTACTCCGAGGACCTGCGCTTCGAAGTGCCCAAGGCGGGTCGCGGTTGGCTCCAGGTCGTCAACACCGGAGAGGCCGATGCTGCGCCGGCAGAACCTCAGCCCTGGAGCGGTCCAGCACAGGTCCTGAAGAGCCGCAGCCTGGTGCTCTTGGTGGAGCAGAGCTGCTTCTAAACGAAGCGGGCTGCGGGAATCGAACCCGCATCATCAGCTTGGAAGGCTGAGGTTTTACCACTAAACTAAGCCCGCAGCAGTACAAACGCACTAGGGCGTCTGGTGCTGAGCGTCAGCGGAACGGCTTTCGCGCTGACTAGAGCATTATGACCTGCGTTCGGGACAGCGTCCTTGGCCGCCACGCCTCAAGCCCCTAGCGATGCCGCCGATCTGCGCGGCCGCCCTCGGCAGCGTTTGCTTTGGGCCTATGGACTCGGAGACGTGGGCACCGGCATGGGCGCCTCCCTCATCGGTTTCTATCTGCTGCGCTTTTACGTCGCAGCGGGACTCCCCCCCTGGCTGGCGGGTCTGGCCTATGGACTTGGACGGCTCTGGGATGCCGTCAATGATCCGATCGTCGGCTGGTTGAGCGACAAGACCGTCAACGCCAAGCTCGGCCCCCGTCTCCCCTGGATCCTCTGGAGCGCCGTTCCCCTGGGGGCCTCGATGGCTCTGATGTGGTGGCTTCCCCCCTGGGAGAGCGTCTGGACCAAGTTCTGGGTGTTCCTGGTGGTCTCGGTCGTCGCCAACAGCCTCTACACCTGCGTCAACCTGCCCTATACAGCCCTCGCCGCCGAACTGACGACCGACGTCGGCCTGCGCACCCGGCTCAACACCTCGCGCTTCACCGGTTCGATCCTGGCCACGATCACCGCGGCCCTGCTCGCTGGGGTGCTCGTCGGGAACCTGGGTGACCCCTCCTCGTACTTACCCGTCGGCCTGGTCTCCGGCGTGATCATCAGCGCCTCCGGCCTGCTCTGCGGCTGGGGCCTGCTGCCTTCTGCGCGCAACTGCCAACGGCCAGAACCCACCCCAGGCACAACCCGCAAGCTGCTCCGGCGGGTGGCCCAGAACGGCCGCTTCCTGATGGTGTTGGGCCTCTACCTCCTGCTGTGGTGCTCCCTGCAGCTGATGCAAGCGGTCTCCCTCTTCTTCCTGCCGGTGGTGCTCCAGGTCCCCGAAGGGCTCAGCAAGCTGATCCTGCTGCCCTTCCTGCTCAGCTCCCTCGGGGGTCTCTGGCTCTGGAACACCGTCTCCCACCGGGCTGGACGCCTTCAAGCCCTGCGCCAAGGCGGGCTGCTTTGGATTGCCGGCTGCCTGCTGGTGATGGTGCTGCAGCCACTGAACCCGGCCCTGCCAGTCCTGGCCGCCAGCAATCTGTTCAAGCTGATCCTGTTGCTGCTTTCCATCGTTCTGGCCGGGGTGGGAGCCTCCACCGCCTATCTGATCCCCTGGTCCCTCTTGCCGGATGCCATTGACGCCGATCCGGAGAAGCCGGCCGGCCAATACACCGCCTGGATGGTCCTGGCCCAGAAGGTCTGCATCAGTGCCGTGATCGCCCTGTTGGGCATGGTTCTGAGCGCCAGCGGCTACGACGAAGCCCTGGCGAATACCGCCCAACCCACCAGTGCCCTGGTGGCGATCCGGCTGTGCATGGGCATCATTCCCGCAGTGTTGGTGGTTCTTGGCTTGGTGGTGACGCGCCGCTGGCCGGAGAGGGGCCTCCACCTTCAAGGTCAGTCCCCCGCCAGCTAGCTCAACGTTCCATGCCCGCCCGTCGCCTCCCCGCCTGGCTTCGCCCCCGCTGGCTCACTCGCCTGGGCGAGAGTTTGCTGATTGGAGGCCAAGCGGTCTCGGCCCTGGCCAAGGGCCAGATCAACCCCAACGACCTGATCGTGGAATTGATGGAGGCCGGCCCCGGCAGCTTCCTGATCATCCTGATCACCGGCCTGGCGGCCGGCACGGTGTTCAACATCCAAGCCGCCTCGGAACTGGTCAAACAAGGGGCCGGATCCACCGTGGGCGGGATTCTTGCCCTGGGATTGGCCCGGGAAATTGCGCCGATCCTCACCGCCACCCTGGTGACCGGGAAGGTCGCCACGGCCTACGCCGCGCAGCTGGGGACGATGAAAGTCACCGAACAGATCGATGCGATCACGATGCTGCGCACCGACCCGGTCCAGTACCTCGTAGTTCCGCGCCTGCTGGCGATGGTCGTGATGACCCCGGTCCAATGCCTGGCCTTCTTCGGGGTGGCGATCTGGTCGGGTCAGGTCAGCAGCGCCATCCTCTACAACATCCCGCCGGACGTCTTCTGGACCTCGGTGCGGGGCTGGATGCAGCCCTCTGATCTTCCGGCGATGCTGCTGAAGGCCGGGGTCTTCGGCCTGCAAATTGCCGTCATCGCCTGCGGCTGGGGCTTAACCACCCGGGGGGGCCCCAAGGAAGTGGGCACCAGCACCACCGGTGCAGTGGTCATGATCTTGGTGACCGTCTCCCTGATGGACGTCGTCTTGACCCAATTGCTCTTCGGCTCATGAGCCCTTCAACCGTGACCGGCGCGGGCCCCAACCCAGAGCAGGGCGCGATCCTGGCGCCAAGGGTCTGGGTGCCCATCGGCGTCCTCGCCTTGGGCCTGGCCTGCCTACTGATCAATCTCTGGGCCGCTGCCCTGGTGAGCGTCTTTGGGCTCTTCCTGCTGATCCAGAGCCAGATCCTGCGTTTGCAGTTCTGCGGCGATGCCCTGATCGTCTGGCGCGGCGACACCGTCCTGCGCCGTTTCCCCTACAGCGAATGGCTGACTTGGACGGTGTTCTGGGGGCCCGTCCCCGTGCTGTTCTATTTCCGTGAACAGCAGAGCATTCACTTCCTGCCGGTGTTGTTTGATGCCACAAGCCTGCGCGAGCAGCTCAACCGTCACGTGAGCGCCCAGCCATGAGCGAAGACGCCACCAACTCCACAGCACCCCAGCCCGACGACTGGAAGGAGCTCGCCACCAGCGAACTGCGTCAGCAGCGCGAGGCGCTCCAACAGGAGATCAGCGAGCTCACGAGCCGCCGCGATGCCCTCCAGGAGGAAATCAACAGCAGCTTTGCCGGCCAATCCGACTCCATCGCCCGGCGGGTGAAGGGGTTCCAGGACTATCTGGTCGGAGCACTCCAGGAGCTGGCGGTGTCCGCCGAACAGATGGAGCTAGTGGTGCAACCGCTTGTGGTTCAGCCCTCCCCCCTCGATCAAGCGGCCGCCGCCGAAGCGCAAGCCGCCGCCGTGGTGGAAGCCCCGGCACAGGCACCCGCGGGGCTCTTCAGCAATGACGAAGTCCTGATTCGCGATCGCCTCGAGAGCTTCCAAGGGCAGGCCGATTTCTATGCGGATCCCTGGAAGCTGCGCCGGAGCCTGGAGCCCGGCGGCGCGGCCCTCCTCGAGGACTGGTTCCTCGGCCAAGGCGGCCGGGGCGCCCAGCCCAGCTGCGGCAGCCGCAACCGCAATGCCCTGACCACCGCCGCCGCCATCTCGATCCTGGGCGAGCTCTACGGCGAGCGCTTCCAAACCTTGGTGCTGGCGGGCATGCCGGAGCGACTCGGGGAATGGCGCCGCGGCCTGCAGGATTGCCTGGGCCTGAACCGCGAAGACTTCGGACCCAGCAGCGGCATCGTCCTCTTTGAGCGCGCCGATGCCCTCATTGAGCGGGCCGATCGCCTCGAGGAGCGCGGCGAACTCCCCTTCATCGTCGTCGATGCGGCCGAGCCCGCCGTCGAAGTGCCGATCCTGCAATTCCCAGTCTGGCTGGCCTTTGCCGGCAGCCCCACCGAACTCGCCCTAGAGGATGACCTGCTGTGACCGACTTTTTGATGGCGCCACTCTTCACCCTGGTGCTGGCCTATCTCCTCGGGTCCTTCCCCAGCGGCTACCTGGCGGGGCGTTGGCTCAAAGACGTCGACATCCGCACCCTGGGCTCCGGCTCCACCGGAGCCACGAACGTCCTGCGCCAAATCGGCAAGGGCCCCGCTTTGGTGGTGTTCCTGATCGATGTGCTGAAGGGCACCGCCGCGGTGCTTCTGGCCAAAGCCCTACTCCAACCCGATGGCTACAACGCCCTGAGTGATTGGTGGGTGGTCGCCGCAGGTTTGGCAGCATTGGCCGGCCACATCTGGCCCATCTGGCTGGGCTGGCGTGGGGGCAAGGCCGTGGCGACCGGATTGGGGATGCTGCTGGGCCTGACCTGGCCCGTCGGCCTGGCCTGCTTCGGGGTCTTCCTGACGGTGATCAGCGTCAGCCGCATCGTCTCCCTCTCGAGCGTGCTCGCCGCCCTGAGCCTGCCGCTGCTGATGCTGGCGCGCTTCGCCTCCCTCGGCGAAGCTGTCCGTCCGGCCTACCTCAGCCTCTCGATCGTCAGCGCCGTGCTGGTGATCTGGCGCCACCGCAGCAACCTGAGCCGGATCACTGCGGGCACCGAGCCCCGCCTGGGGGACAAGAAAAAAGAGGCCTAGCCCAGGGCGCGGCTGCGCTCAGCGGCCGCAACAACAGCCTCGATCAAGGCCGACCGCAGACCCGCGCGCTCAAGGGCGCGGACCCCGGCAATGGTGGTGCCTCCCGGGCTGGTCACCATGTCCTTGAGCTGGCCAGGGTGCAGCTGCTGCTCGTGCAACAGCGCCGCCGTGCCCGCCAATGTGCGATGGGCCAAATGCAGGGCCTGCGCCCGAGGCAGGCCGGACGCCACGGCACCATCGGCCATCGCTTCAGCCACCAGAGCCACAAAGGCCGGTCCGGAGGAGGTCAGCGCCAAAAAGGCATCCAACTGGGTTTCCGGCAGCTCGAGCACCTCGCCGACCTGGGCGAACAGCTCCAGCAACCAGCGCTTCTGCTGCGCATCCACACCCTCGCCCCAGGCCAATGCCGTCAGGCCAGCGCGGACCAAGCAGGGGGTGTTGGGCACCGAGCGCACCACCCGCCAGCCGGGGAAGAGCCGCTGCAGGCGCTCGAGCTTCACCCCCGCCAACACAGAAACCAAGAGGGGCAACGTCCCCGGCGCGGGAGCGGGTGCTGCGGACGCCACGGCGTCGAGCTGTTGCGGTTTGACCGCCAGCAGAACCACGGGAGCGGCCCAGGCCTCTTGGCCATCGACACTCACCCGCAGGTTCTCGCCCTGGAGCCGCTGGGCCGAAGCCTCAGACGCGACCACGGCACGGACGGCCGTGCGTTGCACCAGACCGCTCTCGAGCCATGGAAACAGCAAAGCCTGGGCCATACGGCCCAGGCCAATCACCCCAAAGGTGGTGGGGGAGGTGGTGCTCAACCGACGTTCGCGCCGTACTCACGGCCCCAAGCGGGGGTGGGGGCGATGTCCTGGGGCTCGTCAACGCTCTCGCGGGAGACGACGGTGGGAGCCGAAGCTTCCTCGCTACCGGCGCTGGTCACGGTGACGCAGCTGGGGGCGAACAGGAAGATGCTTTCGCCGACGCGCTCTTGATGGCCATCGATGGCGAAGGTGCCGCCCGCCACGAAGTCCACCGCACGCTGAGCCTGGTCGGGCTCCATCATCGTGAGATTGAGGATCACGGTCTTGCGCTCGCGCAGGGCCTGAATCGCGCGGGGCATCTCGTCGAAGCTGCGGGGCTCCATCAAGGTGACTTCCGCCGCCGAGGTGGAGATCCCAGGCATGCCGATCACGTTGCTGCCCGCGAAGGGATCAACGGCATCGAAATCGCTGGTCAGCGCGAGTGCACCAGAGGGGGTCGAACCGCTGGTTTCAGGCATGTCGCCCTGGTCGTAATCCAGATCCTCATCGTCGTAACCGTCGAGGTAATCGTCTCCAGAGACAACTGCACGCAGGCGGGAGAACAACGACACCGTGAAACCTCGGATTGGGCTTTTGACTTAGATAGCGTCCCACGCGTGTGCTGACAAGGGTTTCAGCGAATCATTGTTGGCTTTTTTGCTGGTTTCAAGGCTTCGGACCAAACAGGGCTGAGCCCACCCGCACCCAGGTGCTCCCGGCGGCAGCCGCCTCGGGCCAATCGCCACTCATTCCCATCGACAATTCCGGCAGCCCTAAACGCTGCGCGAGAGCCGAACACTCCGCAAAAAGGACCTGCCGTTGAGGCGCCTCCAACCCCAGGGGCGCCATGGTCATCAGACCCACAATCCGCAGGTTGGGGAGCTGCTGAAGCCGCGGCCATTCCTGCTCCAATGCATCAGCGGAGAGCCCCCCTTTGTTCGGATCTGGGCGCAATTTCACCTGCAGAAAGACCGCGGGACGGAGCCCCTCCTCACCGGCAATCCGTGAGACCCGCTCGGCCAAGGCCAGGGAATCCACGGAGTGAACCACGCTGAATTGCTTGAGGACTGGCCGCACCTTGTTGGCCTGAAGACGACCAATGAAATGCCAATCCAACCCGTCGAGATCGGCCAGCTCCTGCTGCTTGGCCGTCGCCTCTTGCAGGCGGCTCTCACCAAAACTGCGCTGCCCGGCTTCAGCCAAGGCGCGGATGCTGCTTGCTGGATGCCCCTTGCTCACCGCCAGCAGGCGGGTGTGGACGGGCAACTGCTCGTTCAGGGCCTGAAGACGGGCTGCAGCAGGGGAGGGGCCCAATCGTTAGATGAAGGTCTTATCGAATAATTCTCGCCAGCCCGCATGCACTTCGGGGCCTTCGCGGCGGGCGCGGTTGAGGTTTTGCTCGGCGAGATGGCGCGCATCCATCAAGGGAATGACTTCGAATTCGACGCTGCGGCCCTGCACGGTCACCAGGAAAAACATCCGCTGGGCGTAGAGGGTGGCGTACAGCTCGCGCCCTTCACCGGCCTCGGCCACGCGATACAGCAGACCAAAGGTGGGGTGATTGAGGTAGCGCTCGTTGCTCACACGCCTAGGACGGCCAACCGTCTATCAAAGCGCACCGAAGCGCCAGCGCAGCGCCAACACCGCCAGCAGCCCGAGCCAGCCCAGGGCCTGAAGCAGGGGCGCCCGCAGGCGAGACCGCAGCAGCTGCGAGGGCGCGACCCACTGACCACCCCGAGCCAAAAGGGCTTCCGCACCCTGTTCTGCCCTTAACAACACGTTGGCCAGCAGGCGCTCGCCCAGGGCCAACACCAGCCCGACCGACGCCTGAAAGCCCAAGCGCCGCAGGTTGACCGAACGGGTGGCCAGGGAGCGCAGCAGGTTCTGAAACTCCTCCTGCACCAGCGGCAGGAACCGGAGAGCCAGCAGCAAGGTGAAGCCGAGGCGCTCCACGGGGACCCCCAAGCGAGCCAGGGGAGCCATGCACCAGCTCAAACCCCACACCAACTCCTCCGGCGGAGTCGTCAGCAGCAGCAGGTTGGCGCTGTGAATCACCGTGAAGAGCAGCGTGGCGCTGTTGACCCCCAGCTCCGCTGAGCGGCGGGTCACCACCAATGGCCCCAAGGGCAGCGGGCCCAGTTGAACCGGCCCCAACCTCACCAACTCCCAACGCATCCCCTGGTGTTCCGCCCCGAGCTCCAGCTCCTGGGGCGGCCGGTTCAAGGAGGCTGGCGCCAGTGATCCCGTCGGCAGGGTGGTGGCCAGGCCCCCCACCAAGAGCGAGAGCACGAGCAACAGTGGCAGAGTGCGGCGCCAGAGGCGCCAGGGCAGACCACTGAACGCCGTGAACACCAGCAGCAAGCCGACCAGGGCCAGGCGCCACCAGGGGCCGGCCAGGATCGGGGTAAGCAAAAAGGCCACCGTCCAGCTCAGCTTCAAGCGGGCATCGAGAAGCCGCAGCCAACTGCTCGTCCCATCGACGTACTGACCAATGGGGATCTGCCGCAACCAATCCATCAGGGCTGACGCGGGATCAGGTGATCAGCGTCCCCGGGCCTGCTGCCGAGCCAGATCCCGCTCCGCGTCGCGCTGCTGCTTGCCGCGCCAGAACAACTTGAGCGGCGACCCCTCAAAGCCCAGACCCTCACGGATTTGCCGTTCGACGTAGCGACGGTAAGTGTCCCCAAACAACTTCGGGTCGTTCACGAACAGGGTGAAGCTCGGAGGCCGCACAGCCACCTGGGTGCCGTAGTAGATCCGGCCTTGGCGACCGCCGCGGCTGGTGGGGGGAGAGCGCCAACTGACGGCTTCCCGGAGCACCTCGTTGACCACGGACGTGCTGACCCGGCGGCGGTGCTGCTCGACCGCCACGGCCGCAATCGCAAAGATGCTTTCCACCCGCTGACCGGTCAGCGCGGAGGTGAAGAGCATGGGCGCCCAATCGAGGAAATAGAGCTTGGCCCGCAGCTCCTTTTCCATGGCCGGCATGGTGTGGCTGTCCTTTTCGATGGCGTCCCACTTGTTCACCACCACGACGCAGGCCCGGCCCTCTTCTTCAATGCGGCCCGCCAGGCGCTGATCCTGCTCGGTGACGCCATCGAGGGCATCGATCACCAGCACACAGACATCGGCGCGCTCTATCGCTTTGAAGCTGCGGTTGATACCGAAGTACTCCGGCCCGTAGTTGACGGAACGGCGACGGCGAATGCCGGCGGTATCCAGCAATTTCCAGGGCTTCCCTTCCCGCTCGATCGAGGTGTCGATCGTGTCCCGGGTGGTGCCCCGAATCGGGCTGACGATGGCCCGCTTCTCGCCGCAGACCGCATTGAGCAGGCTGGACTTACCCACGTTGGGGCGGCCAACGATGGCCATTTGGATCGGCTCTTCCCCCTCCAGCTCCTCGGCGGCGGGCAGGTGGTCCACCATCCGGTCGAGCAGATCGCCGGTCCCCGCACCGTGGATCGCGGAAATCGGGTAAGGCTCCCCAAGGCCCAGGCTCCAGAACTCCGCCGCCATGGCAAGACCCGCCTCGGGCGACTCGCATTTGTTGACCGCGAGCAGCACCGGAACGTTGTGTCCCCGAAGCCACTCGGCGATGGACTCGTCGGCCGCGGTTAAGCCCTGCTGACCATCGGCGATGACGACCGCGACGGAGGCTTCCGAGAGGGCCAAGTTGGCCTGCTCGCGAATCTCCGGCAGAAATTCACTGTCGTCGTCGAACACCAGGCCGCCGGTGTCGACCACCTTGAAATGGCGGTCGCGCCAATAGCCCTGTTGATAGGTGCGGTCGCGGGTGACCCCCGGTTCGTCGTGAACGATGGCCTCGCGACTGCGGCAAAGGCGGTTCACAAGCGTGGATTTGCCCACGTTGGGGCGGCCAATAATGGCAACGACGGGCAACGCCAAAGAGTTATCGCAACAACTGCCGTATTCCGACCCTACAGGCCGGCAGAAGCGAAAATCTTTCCGCTAGTCTCAAAACGAGACCAGGCGAGTCTCGCTAGAGGGAGGGTGTTCTGTCCCCCGCCCGACGGCGGTCTCCCGCGATGGTGGAACTGATTGCCTCGATCGTGGTCGATCTCTCCGACCAGAAGCTCTACGTCTACAACCAACAACAAGAGCTCGTTCGCACGGTGCTGGTGAGCAGTGGCAAAGGCGCCACACCCACACCGATGGGAGTGGGCCAGGTCTACGACAAGTACCGGAGCGTGACCATGCGCGGCCGGGGCTATGTCGCCCCGAATGTGCCCTGGGCCATGTGCATCACCCAGAACGGAATGATCTGCATGCATGGGGCTCCTTGGCAGGAGCAGGCCAACGAAGCCTTTGGCGTGCCCCGCAGCCATGGCTGCATCCGCATTCCCAGCCCCCATGCCCGCTGGTTGTTTGAGAACACACCCAAAGGAACGCCCGTCAGCATCCAGGCCTGACCATGCGGGAGGGGAGTCCCAGCCGGATCCTGCAGCTCCTGAGCTTGGAGCTGTTGATCGTCGGCCTGTGGGTCTTGGCGCTGCCTGCCCACCAGCTGGGGATCAGGCAATCGGCAGATCGCCCGGATGCCCCTGGACTGGATCGGCCGGTTGATCCAACAGCGAAGGCATCGGCCCGCTGACGGGCAGGGGCTCGCCCCGCTGCGCCAAGTGGGCCAACAGCCAATTCACGGCGGTCGCCCGGCGGGTCCGGCGGGGATAGAGGCCGCCGATCTTGTAGCCCCCGAAACCCAGCTGCTCCTTCAGCAATTGCTTGAAGGGCTTAGGGACCGATCGGGTTAAGGCCACGCTGGCTGGACGCTCGGCAATGAACTGCGGCTCAGTGGGGAAGGACTCCAGCCAGCTGGCCTCCGTCTCTGGGCCGGCGCTCCAGATCCCCGCGCCATCGGGCTCGTATCCCAGGCGCGGCCAGATCAATTCGCAGACGAAACGGTCGCTGGTGCGGTCCTCCAGGACCGCCTCCAAGAGCTCGCGACTGAGGGGGTAGGGAACGGGCATCGACCTGGAGTCCGAGAATCGGATCACCATGATCACGCCCACCCTCTCCAGCGCTCCGCTCCAACTCCCCGGCCGTGGGGCAGCGCGGGAGCTGCGCTGCCGCGCCCTGCAGTCGCCGCTCGCCGGGGTGAGTGATCGGATCTTCCGGGGTCTGGTGCGCCGCTGGGCCCCCGATGCCCTGCTGTTCACCGAGATGGTCAACGCCACCAGCCTGGAGCTGGGCCATGGCCTGCAAAAGGTAGAGGAGCTCGCCCTCGAACAGGGTCCGATCGGGGTGCAGCTGTTTGATTACCGGCCGCAATCCATGGCCGATGCCGCCCGCAGGGCGGAAGCCGCCGGGGCTTTCCTGATCGACATCAACATGGGCTGCCCGGTCAAAAAGATCGCCAAAAAAGGTGGTGGCAGCGGACTGATCCGCGAGCCCGACCTGGCCAGCCGGATTGTGGAGACGGTCGCAGCGGCGGTCTCGATCCCGGTCACCGTGAAGACCCGGCTGGGCTGGTGCGGCAGCGACCTGAACCCGGTGGCCTGGTGCCGGCAGCTCGAGAACGCCGGGGCCCAATTGCTCACCCTCCATGGGCGCACCCGCGAGCAGGCCTTTAAAGGAAGCGCGGATTGGGAGGCCATCGCCGCGGTCAAACGGGCCCTCGCGATCCCGGTCATCGCCAATGGCGATGTCAATTCCGCCGCCGATGCCCTGCGCTGCCTGGAGCAAACGGGAGCCGATGGGGTGATGGTGGGCCGGGGCAGCATGGGGGCCCCTTGGCTGGTGGGCCAGATCGATGCGGCCCTCAGCGGCCGGTCGATCCCCGAGGAGCCCACACCACTCGAGCGGGTGCTGCTGGCCAAAGAACAGCTGGAAGCCCTCGTGGCAGCCAAAGGCGACCACGGACTCCTCATTGCCCGCAAACACATGGGCTGGACCTGCAACGGCTTCACCGGAGCACCCCAGCTGCGTCACGCCCTGATGCGCGCACCGACCCCTGCCGAAGCGGTGGCGCTGCTGGATCGCACCGCCGCGGCTCTCTCGGCCTAGTGGCCGCCGATCTGCAAGAAGTCGCGGGTGCCGCTCACCCCTTGGACGGCAAACAACAGGAGGATCAGCACGTTGGCGCTGATGTGCAGCTGCCGCAGCCGAGGGATGCGCTTGATCTCAGGCCGCGCCGAGAGGGTGAACAGCATCAGGCCGCTCAGGAGCACCCCGGCCCAATAGTGGGAGCTCCAGAAGCCAGCGCTGAAGGGGTTGTCCGAGAGCCGCCAGATCTCAGGCTGACTGCCCAAACCCAGAACGCCGGCCCAGCAGAGCAGCGCAAAGATGGCTCGCCACAGGGCGCGACGCACCCGCAGGAGCGCCGCCAGGGCCACCAAGGACCCGGCCGAGACCAACAGCAACAGCGCCAAACGACTGACGCCGCCGCTGAAGTCCGCGCCGGCCTCCAGGTAGGCCTTGCTGAAGGAATAGACCAGGGCAATCAGCACGGCAACGATCACGCCCACCGTCAGCCAGAGGCCATGGTCCGCGTGCTCCTGGGGCACCGGCTCGGGCTGTTTGGTGATCCCCAGGCGCTTCTCGCGCACGAGCAACCCCAGGCGCACCGTCGCCCCCATCAAGGGATAGACGAAGAGGATCACCAGCACCGGGTGCAGCAGGGCGAACCAGTCGATGGTGCTCATGGCATTCAGGGCAGAACCTCAGGCCAACCCTGACGGATCAGCAGGAGTGAAAAGTAAGGCTGCTCATCGGCCGTGATCGCATCCGCGCGGGCCAAGAGCTGATCGGGCCAGCCCACCCGTTGGGCGAACAGGCTGCTGCCAAGCAGTCCGCGCCGCTCCAGCTGCGGCTGCACCCAGCGCCAGCGGCGGCCCAACTTCAGCAACGCCAACACCGCCTGTTGAGCAGCGGCCCAATCCAGCAAAGCCTCGAGCTCAGCGGGGGTCTCGGGAGTGGGTCGAATCAACAGCCCCTCCTGCTGCAGGGCCAGGGGCCAGGGCAGGCCCTGACCGGAAGCGGCCGCCGCGGCCGCAGCCGCGGCCGTGATGCCTGGAATGACGGCCACCGGAACCGAGGGATGGCGATCGGCCAAGGCCAACAGGGCGTAGGAGCAGCTCGCGAACAGGGAGGCATCCCCCTCGCAGAGCAAGACCACCGCCAGCCCCCGCTCCGCCTCGGCCGCCAGGGCATCGGCGGCCTCACGCCAGGCCTGCTGCCGCGGCTCGGCCTCAGCCACCATTGGGAAGAGCAGGGGCAGACGCCGCTGTTCCGCCGTGATCCACGGCGCGGCAATCTGCGCCGCCATGCCCTCGGCGTCGGCGCGCGCGACCGGATAGGCGACAACGTCCGCGGACTCGATGGCCTGAACCGCCGCCAGGGTCAACAGGTTGGGGGCACCGGGACCAACCCCCACCAGGGTGACTGCCGCGGCAGGGCTGGGGCGCATGGACAGGGGGCTCAGTCGGCCCCTTTCTAGGCTGATGCCACTCAGCGGGATGAGCGATGAGCGACCTGCAGGTGTTCGACGCCACGGGCGAGGCCGCGCAGCTGCCCAAGCTGACCACCAACGATCCAACCGTCATTGCCGCTGAACTCGCCGAACGCGGCATCGGCTTTGAGCGCTGGCCAGCCCGCGCCGAGATCCCCGCCGGAGCCGGCCCCGATGCGGTCCTCGCCGCCTATGCCCAAGAGATCCAGGCGGTGCAAGCGCGCGGCAGCTATCCCACCGTCGATGCCATCCGGATGACCCCGGATCACCCCGATCGCGAAGCACTCCGCCAGAAGTTCCTCTCAGAGCACACCCACGCCGAAGACGAGGTGCGCTTTTTCGTCGAAGGTCGCGGGCTGTTCTGCCTGCATCTCGGCGAGGAAGTCCTGCAGGTGCTCTGCGAAGCCGATGACTGGATCAGCGTTCCCGCCGGCACCAAGCACTGGTTCGACATGGGCGCCGAACCCTCCTTCTGCGCCATTCGCTTCTTCGACAACCCCGAAGGTTGGGTCGCGCAATTCAGCGGCGACCCAATCGCGGATCGCTTCCCCCGCCTGAGCTAGATCCCGATTCCCACCGAGTGCATCCGCACCAGGTCGGGACGCTCCAAGCTGCCACTCAGGGCCTCGGCTTCGACAGCCGCCAACTCCTGAAGCCGCTCCACGGTGACCTCGCGACCGAAACGCTGCTCGCACAGCACCCAATACAGGCCGAAGTGCCGCGCCTCACTGGCGAGCAGCTCGCCGTACAGCGCCTGAAGTTCGGGGTCCGGGCTCTGGGCCGCCAACAGGGCCATGCGCTCATGGCTGCGGGCCTCGATCAAGCCCGCCACCAAGAAGGTGTCGAGCATCCGTTGCGGTTCGGCCTTGCGGACCTGCGCCATCAGGCTGGAGCCATAGGCGGGGGCCGGCAGCGTCTTCAAGGGAATGCCGCGGCGCTGCAACAGGGCCAGGACCTGCTCAAAGTGCTCCAACTCTTCGCGGGCCAGGGCGCTGAGCTGCTCCCCCAATTGCTCATCGGAGGGGTAGCGAAACATCAACTGCACGGCCACCCCGGCCGCCTTGCGCTCGCAGTGGGCGTGATCGATCAAGACCAAATCCGGGCGTGCCACGGCCTGCTCCAACCAAGCCTGGGAACTCGGGGCCGCCAACCATTTCACCCGTGCCGTCTGGCTCTGAAGGACCACCGTCATGACACGGTCCGCAACTTGGTCACCAAACCCTGCAGCGCCAAGGAGTAGCTGGCGGGACCAAAGCCGCTGATCACCCCTAGCGCCTGATCCGCCAGATAGGAGTGATGCCGGAAGGCCTCGCGGGCATGGACGTTGCTCAGGTGAAGCTCCACATAGGGAATCGCGACCCCCAGCAGAGCGTCCCGCAGGGCAACGGAGGTGTGGGTGAAGGCCCCGGCGTTGATCAAGATTCCATCCACCTGGCCGCGGGCCTGATGGATCCGGTCGACAAGGGCCCCTTCGTGGTTGCTCTGGAAGCAGGTGAGCGCAACGCCCAGATCGCCGGCTTCAGCGCTCAGGCGCTGCTCGATGGCCTCCAAGGTGTCGGCGCCGTAGAGCCCCGGCTCGCGCTGCCCCAACAGGTTGAGGTTGGGGCCGTTCAGCAACAGCAGGTGCATCGGAGCCGGCCAAGGTCAAGGTCCACTGCGGCGATCGTAGGGAGAGTGCCTAGAGGGGCCCCACCGGCTGGTAAGTTCTTGAGGTGTGGTTCGGGTCGGTGCCCGAGTGGTTAATGGGGGCGGACTGTAAATCCGCTGGCTCTGCCTACGTTGGTTCAAATCCAACCCGGCCCACCTTCCACATGCCCTTGTAGCTCAGCGGTAGAGCACTCCCTTGGTAAGGGAGAGGTCACGAGTTCAAGTCTCGTCAAGGGCTTCCAAAACACCGACAAGTCAAGCGGCACCAGACTTGTCATCCCACCGGCTTTCGAGCCGGTTTTTTTGTGCCTGTTAAGGGGACAAATGGATTCATCGCTCAGGGCTACATCTTCCGGCTCCCAAATCGTCTTGGTCCTCCGTTGACTCACCTGCCGTCTTCCCGAGAAGACGGCAGTTTTTGCGCCTAGTAATCACAAAGCCTTGATTGAGTGAAATCCTCTTGCAATCAGAGGGAGCACAGGGAAGAAAACACACGGGTTTTGTGGACCAGGGGAGCCCTAGCAATCCGCGCGCGTGAAATGCTGAAGACCCCACAGCCCTCCAACGGATGCTGAAGTCGCTCGCTCTGCGCCGAGTCTTGATCTACTTCGCGCTGAGCAGCGCTGGCGTCGCCGTGGTCAGCCAGTTGGATTTGGACCAGCGCAGCGCTGGCGTGATTTACGTGCCGATGTTCATCGGCATCTATGTCTTCTCCCGCTGGATCGAAGCCAAGGTTTCAGGCCCTCCGGTGACCACAACCACCGCAGAGAAGACCCCAAGCAAGGGCTTCCTGGAGAAGTCCTGACCACGGGGGTTCCGCTGCGGTCCATAGGGTGACCAAGCGCTTCTCTTGTCCCGTGCTCCAGCTGAGTGCCCCCATCGCCGCGATGCGTCAGCTGATCAGCGACGGCACGAGCCGACCCCTGCAATGGCGCCTGGAGCAGCTCGATCGGCTCGAAGCCGCCCTCAGCGCCAACAGTGATGCCGTGCTAGCCGCCCTGGCCAGCGACCTGGGCAAGCCCGATGTGGAGGCCTACTTCGAGGTCGTCGCGGTGCGCCAGGAGATCAACCTCTGCCGCAAGCGACTGCGGCGCTGGATGGCCCCCAAGACGGTCAGCGTGCCCGTGAGCCAACGGCCGGGACGGGCTGAGGTCATCGCCGAGCCCTTGGGCTGTGTCCTGATCATTGGCCCCTGGAATTACCCGTTCCACCTGGCACTTCAGCCCCTCGTGAGCGCTCTGGCAGCCGGGAATACCGCGATCCTCAAACCCTCTGAGCACGCCCTAGCTACGGCCGCGTTGATCAGCGCGTTGATCACGCAGGCCTTCCCGCCGGAGATCGTCCAAGTCGTGCAAGGGGATGGGAACACCGCCCAAGCCCTGCTGGCTGAGCGGTTTGACCACATCTTTTTCACCGGTGGTGAGCGCATCGGCAAGGTCGTGATGGCTGCCGCCGCGCAGCACCTGACCCCGGTGACCCTGGAGCTCGGCGGCAAGAGCCCGGCGGTGGTCCTCAGCGATGCGGACCTTGAGGTCACCAGCCGCCGACTGGTCTGGGGCAAGTGCCTCAATGCCGGTCAGACCTGCATCGCCCCGGACTATCTCCTGGTGGAGCGCAGCATCCGCGCGGCCTTGGTCCAGGCCCTGGGGGAGCGCATCACGGCGTGCTTTGGGGAGGAGCCTCTGCACTCCAGCGACCTGGCCTCCATCGTCAATGCCGCCCAATACCAGCGGCTCAGTGGACTCCTGGAGCAAGCCCGAGAGCGGGGTCAGATCCTGCTGGGGGGAAGCTGCGACCCAGAGCGGAGGCGCATCGCCCCGACCGTGATCGCGGTCCGTGATCCCGAGGACCCACTGATGCAGGAGGAGCTCTTCGGGCCGCTGCTGCCGGTGCTGGAGGTGGATGACGTGCAGCAGGCGATCCAGTGGATCAACCAACGTCCCAAACCCCTCGCGCTCTATCTCTTCAGCCGCTCAATGCAGCACCAGGAAACCGTGCTCCGGCAGACCAGCTCCGGTGGGGTCTGCTTCAACGATGTCGTGATGCAGGTCGGGGTTCCCGAACTCCCCTTCGGAGGGGTCGGTGCCAGCGGCATGGGGGCTTATCACGGCCAAGCGGGATTCGAAACCTTTTCCCACCGCCGCAGCGTTCTGCGACGCCCCTTTGCCCTGGATTTGCCCTTCCGCTACCCCCCCTACGCCGGACGTCTCCCCTTGATGCGTCGACTGCTGGGCTGAAGCTATTTCCATGCCTTATGGGAGAGGGACTGGCGCCCGCCTCCAGGCCCCGTATGGTGCGCCCAGTCGACCGTTGTTTAACCCAATGCGCCGCCGCACTGCAGCTGCCTTAGCCCTGGCCCTTCTGCTCCCCCTTCCGGGGGTTGCCGGCGAGGTGGTGGTCAAGCGCGGTGAGACCCTCTCCGAAATCGCCGATCGCTACGGGACGTCGGTCAATCGGCTGATGGAGATGAACGGTCTGCGAGATGCCAATGACCTCTTGGCGGGCAGCCGCATCAAGGTGCCCGGCAACGTCTACAGCGGTAGCGGCTCGGGCAACTACACCGTCAAAGCGGGTGAGACCCTCTCGGAAATCGCGGACCGCTATGGCACGAGCGTCGATCGCCTCGTTCGCCTGAATGGCCTTCGGGACGCCAATGACCTCTGGGCCGGCAGCCGCATCCAAGTGCCGGGTGCCAGCGCCCGCCCACGGGTGGCCGTGAACAAGAACGCCAAGACCCACCAGGTCCAGCCGGGTGAAAGCCTCTCGACAATCTCCGACCGCTACGGCGTTTCGATGCAGCGCCTGATTGCCATCAATGGCATCAGCAACCCCAACCAGGTCATGGCCGGCAGCACCCTGGTCCTGCGCAGCACCAGCAAGCCCAAGCCGAAGCCCCAACCCGTCGCGGCGAAGCCCAAGCCCAAGCCGGCGGTGACCGTGGCGGCCAAACCGAAGCCAAAGCCCAAGCCCGCCGTGGTGGCCGCCACGACTCCCGTGAAACAAGCGGAGCCCACAATTACGAAGACCGAAGTCGCCATCAAGCCCTCCGTGGCCACCACGGTCGCGGCAACGACGACCTCCACGACCGCGACTGTCCAGCCTGAGAAGAAGCCTGAGCCCGCCAAGGCGGAAGTCGCCAAGCGAGAGGATCCCAAGCCCGCCGTCACGAAGGCAGTCGTGGCGAAAGCGGAGCCCTCGAGCAACACCGCAGCCGGCAGCACTCCGGACTGGCGCAGCTATGGCCCCCTTCAGGTGGATTGGGCCAATTGGCAGTCCATGGGCGGCAGCTACGTGGCGCCGAGCCTGAACAGCGAAGGGCAACCCCTGTACCTGGCAATCAACTGCAACGCCAAGCGCCTGAACGCCACCGGCCAGTCCGGGGCCTGGAAGACCTGGGATGCCCCCCAGAGCGACTTTGAGCAGAAGCTGATCACCGATCTCTGCCGGGCCAAGCCCGGCTGATCAGGCCGCCAACTTCAACGTCCAGGGCTGCCGCAGAAAACGGCGGCCCGCGGGTCTGAGCCAGAGGCGCTGACTGCCGTCATCGCTCTCGCTGATGAGGTCCTCCTGCACCAGACGCCGCGCCAACCAACGCCACTGGTCCACCTCATCCCCTTCCGCCTTGGCCAGGTCCTCACCCAAGCTGCGCAGGTCAACGCCACTGCGCTGATCCAGCTGTTCGAGCACTTGGGACGCTTGATCGGACCAGTCCGTCCAGCGGGGGCTCTGGCTACAGCGATCGCAACGACCGCAGGGGGACACGAGCTCACCCACAGAAAGCAAGAGGGCCTGCTCGCGGCAACCGGCACCCTCGGCAACCGCCTCCATCCGCCGCAGCTGCTGCTGGGAGAGTTCCGCCCGTGTGCGGTCCTGGGGGTCACCGGATTCCTCGGCTGAGGAGCGGATGGCCCAAGCCAGGCTGGAGCGGTCATCGGGATGGAAGAGGACCAGGCAGCGGGCCGGGAGACCATCCCGCCCAGCGCGGCCCGACTCCTGGAGATAGCCCTCGGCGCTGGAGGGGAGATCGAGGTGCAAGACGAGACCCACATCGGGTCGATCCACCCCCATGCCAAAGGCCACCGTGGCCACCAGGACCGGCATCTCGTGCTCCTGGAAATGGGTCAGAGCCAAGGCACGACTCTCCGGATCCATGCCGGCGTGATAAGCGATGGCCTCAACCCCGTTGTCGCTCAAGCGCTTAGCCCAGCTCTCCACGGAGCGCCGAGTACGGGCATAGATCAAGACGGCCCCGCGGGCCTCCTCGACCGCCTTGAGGACCTGGGGCAAGGGGTCCTTGGGACGGCGGCGCATCACATAGGAGAGGTTGTCCCGCCGGGCGGAGCGCACCTGAATGAGCGGGCGCCGAAGCTCCAAGAGACGGATCAGATCGGCGCGGACCCGAGGCGCCGCTGTGGCACTGAGAGCCACGACGGGCACCCCAGGACAGAGACGGCGCAACTGCCCCAAGCGGCGGTAGTCCGGACGGAAGTCATGGCCCCAGGCGCTGATGCAATGGGCCTCGTCGATGGCCAGTCCGACCAACTTCCCCTCCTCGTGGATCTCTTCGAGCAAGCGCCGGGTGGCCTCGACCTGGAGGCGCTCCGGGGCCAGGTAGAGCAGGCGCAGCCGGTTACTGCGGACTCGCTTCAGCAGGTCCCGCCGGCGCTCGGCATCCAAGCCCCGGTGCAGGCAGGCCGCCGGAATCCCGCGGCGCTGGAGGTGCTGCACCTGGTCCTCCATCAAGGCCACCAGCGGTGAGATGACCAGCACGAGGCCCTCACGGACCAAGGCGGGCAGCTGATAGCAAAGCGATTTCCCCGCCCCCGTCGGGAGCACGGCGAGGCAGTCCTGGCCACCGAGCATCGCTTCGATGACGGGACGTTGGCCGGGACGAAAGGCCGACCAACCGAAGTGCTCCTGCAGGGCGGAGTCGAGGGGATCGCTCATCAACCGGATCTCAGCCGGCCTGGGCCATCACCGCAATGGTCGGAGCATCGAGCTGATCGGGGGCTTCCTCAACCAACTGGAGCCGCACCCGCTTGCCGCCTGCGAGCTCACCGAGGGAGACCCGCATGGTGTTGCCACTGAGGGTTTGCAGAGCCGTCAGTAGCTCCCGCAGGTGGGGCGTACTGCTGCCGCTCTCCACCCAGAGACGCTCCTGCAAGCCATTGAGTCGGCGCCAGCTGGTATGGAGCTTGAGGACGGCCGATTCCAAAGCTTGGGCTTGGCCGACGGCATCTGAAAGCAGCCCCAAGGCGTCCAGGCGGAGGGCCTCCTGCATGGCCTTGTCCAGATCCAGCTCACCCTGCTGGAAGGCGCGAACGGCCAGACCGGCTTCGGAGGCTTTGCTGAGCCAACGGGCCGTGCTGGTGACGTCCTTGACCCGCTCAAGCTCGGGTTCATCCCGCAGGACTTTGCGGAGATCCTCCTGCTGCTCGTCGGGGAGCTTGGCGAGCTCCTTCACGAGAGGCGCGACGGCCTTCGGCGGCAGCAGGTTCTCGGCGGTGCGTTGCCGAATCTCCTCCGGCAGAAGGGGACTCGTGGCGGCGGTGAACTCGTCGGTGAGCTGGCGAACCTGTTTGCGGGTGATCTGCTGACCGTCATTGGCGGCCTCGCCGATCATGAGCTGCACCTCGGGGTCCGACTGGGCTGTCTCCATGAAGGCCCGCTTGGAGAAGTTGTTGACGCTGGTCTCCTCCAGAACCCCCTCGCCAAGCATCTGATCAGCGGATTCCGCCAATTGGATCAGGGCATAGGCCCGGGTCTTACTGATCTCCTGCTCGCGCAACCACTGCAGGAAACCGCCGCCGCGGGCATCGCCACCGCGGCGTTCGCGGTCCCGGACGCTGCCGAGGATCCGGCCGCGCCAGATCTCGGTCTGCAGGTCGAACCGGTCGCAGACCGCCCAGGCCTCCTCGATCCGAGCCATGAACTCCATCGAGCTGATGCTTTCGCTCTCGGGATCTGGCAAGTCGAGGCTGAAGGAGGGGGCCTCGGCCATAGGGAAACGCTCGATGGAGATCGATGGTGCCACGTTTCGTGACGGGCCAGCTTCCAGGACTCCCGCTACGGGTAAATTCCCAATGACAGCCACCCCTTTACAGCGCAGCGATGGCCATCTCCCGCGGTGACAAGGTGCGCATTAAGCGTCCTGAGTCCTACTGGTTCAACGATGTGGGCACCGTTGCCTCCATCGACACCTCCGGCATCCGTTACCCCGTCGTGGTGCGCTTCGAGAAGGTGAACTACAACGGCGTCAGCGGCTCCGAAGGCGGCATCAACACCAATAACTTCGCCGAGAGCGAACTCGAGAAGGCCTGATCCAACGGATCACGTTCTCCAAGCGATCCCCGGCCTGGCAGCAGGTCGGGGATTTTTGCTGTCTCGGGCTCCATGGCAGTCTGTGGCCCTGATCTCTCCAGGGGCGACGGGTGCCAGAGCTCCCCGAAGTGGAAACGGTGCGGCGGGGCCTGGAACGCCAGACCCAGGGCTTCACAATCGAGCGGGTTGAGGTCTTGCGGGCTCGGGCCATTGCCTCACCGCCCGTCCCGGAGCAGTTCTGCTCGGCCCTGGAGGGCTGCAGCGTGGAGCAGTGGATGCGCCGGGGCAAATATTTGATGGCCCGGCTGACGCGATCCGGGGCAGAGGCCGGCCATTGGGGCGTCCATCTGCGGATGACCGGGCAATTCCTTTGGATGGAGAGCCCGAAGGATCCCTGCAGCCACACGCGGGTGCGGTTCTGGAATCCCCAGGGCCAGGAGCTGCGCTTTGTCGACCTGCGCAGCTTCGGTGAGATGTGGTGGGTCCCCCCCGGGGAACCGCTGGAGTCGGTGATGACCGGCCTGAAGCGCCTGGGACCGGAACCGTTCAGCGCGGCGTTCACCCCCCAATACCTGCACGGGAAGCTCAAGGGATCGAGCCGTGCGATCAAGACGGCGCTGCTCGATCAAGCCCTGGTGGCCGGCGTGGGGAACATCTACGCGGATGAATCCCTCTTCATGAGCCGCATTGCTCCCGAAGAACGGGCTGGAGCCCTGAAGCCAAAGCAACTCGAGCGCCTCCATGAGGCCCTCGTGGAGGTGCTGACGACGAGCATCGGTGCCGGCGGGACCACCTTCAGTGATTTCCGGGACTTGACCGGCACAAACGGGAACTACGGCAATGCGGCCTGGGTCTACCGGCGCACGGGTGACCCCTGCCGGATCTGCGGGACACCCATCCGACGTGACAAGTTGGGCGGCCGCAGCAGCCACTGGTGCCCCTCCTGCCAGGGTGGGAAGACCCCCTGAGTTGGACGTGCCGATACCCGATGCCAACACGACGGCCCTCGCGAAGGCGTTATGCGGGGCCATGGGGGAGATCCATCGCCGGGGCTGGTGTGACGGGACCGGAGGCAATTTCAGCTGCGTTCTCGAGGCCGACCCGATCCGGCTGTTGATGGCCCCAAGCGGCGTCCATAAGGGATCAGTCGCCACCATCGACCTGATACAGGTGAACCGGGAAGGCCACGTGGTCTTGGGCAACGGGAAGGCCAGCGCCGAGACGGCCCTGCACCTGGAAATCGTGAAAACCTGCGGAGCCGGCGCAGTCCTGCACACCCATTCCCAGGCCGGGACGCTGTTATCCCAGTGGGCCTGCCGTCAGGGAGGCCTGGAGTTGAGCGGCCTAGAGATGTTGAAGGGCCTCGACGGCATCAAGACCCACGACTGCTCCGTGAATGTGCCCGTTCTGGCCAACAACCAGAACCTCGCAGAACTCTCCGCCCAAGCCAGACCGCTCTTGAGGGATGCTCCCCATGGTCTGCTGATCGCCGGCCATGGCCTGTACGCCTGGGGCCGCAACCTGGGCAGCGCGATGCGTCACCTGGAAATCCTGGAGTTCCTCCTCGAGCAACGCTGGCGCCAACTTCTGCTGGAGTCCATCCAGGCCAAATAAGCGATGAGCATTACCCACGTCCTGCTGGACATCGAGGGAACAACGTGCCCGGTGAGCTTTGTCTCTGAGGTGCTCTTCCCCTATGCGCGCGCATCGCTTGAGCCTTACCTGGAAGCGCATCAGGGGAACGTCGACATCGCGAAGCTGATGCGGGATGTGGAGGTCGCGTGGCGAGAGGACTCCCATCCAGAGGCGAAAGGACTACTGCAGCAACAGGACGCCGCTTCGACGCTCTCCGTGCAAGCTCTGAGCGCTTACCTCAGGCAACTGATTGGACGGGACATCAAGTTGACGCCCCTGAAAGATCTCCAAGGACGCATTTGGCGATCCGGCTACGCCTCAGGGGAATTAATCGCACCCTTATTTACCGATGTTCCAAGAGCCCTACGGCGGTGGCGTGACGATGGATTCACATTGGCGGTGTATTCATCAGGGTCTGTTCCAGCCCAGCAATTGCTATATGGCCACTGCCACGAGGGAGATTTAACCGGGCTCTTTACCCACTGGTTTGACACCAAGACGGGCCCCAAACAAGCAGAGGAGAGTTATCTGACGATCGCCACGGAGATGCAGACAACTCCAGCGAATGTGCTCTTCATCAGTGACTCCCTCCAGGAACTGGAAGCGGCGGATATAGCCGGGATGAAGACCCTGTTCAGCGATCGAGAAGGCAACCCAGCCCGCGAAGCCGGACGCTTTGCGAAGATTAGCGATTACAGCAGCCTGAATCCTCGAGATGGCTTTTAGCGAGCGCGATCTAGAGATCCTGAAACTCAATCAGGCCATGCTCAGCAGCGTGGCCTCCGGGGATTGGCAGGCCTACTCGGCCGTCTGCGCGCACGATGTCAGCTGCTTTGAAGCCGAGAGCGAAGGCCACCTCGTTGAAGGTCTTCCCTTCCATCGCTACTACTTCGAACTTCCCGGAGACTCCAGCCAGCCGGCACCTGCGGTCAACGTGACCATGGCGCGTCCACACCTGCGTTGGCTGAGTGACGATTCCGTCGTGGTGAGCTATACGCGCCTCACGCAAAAGCTGGTAAACGGAGATCCCGTGACGGCCCGCTGCTGCGAAACACGCATCTGGCAAAAGCTGGATGGCAACTGGAAGCAGGTGCACGTGCATCGCTCCTGATTACGCGGCAATCTGAATGTCCTGATTGGAGTCAAAAAGCCGCTGGGTCCCGTGCTCCAGCGGCTTTCTCTTTCTTGGTGGATGCGCCGAGGTTGAGATCTTGGGGTGAGCGGCTCTTCCTCGAGCCGCACAACCGCAGCACTAAGGGATCAAAGTCTTGAGGCGAGGGGGCTCAGCTTGGATACTCACCTGGTTATTTCAAGCCAACAAAAAAGCCACCCTTAAGGGGTGGCTTTCTCGCCTCAACCCATGGCTCTCATCTTCAGAAGAGAGCGGCATGGATTGAGTTAGTGGAGCGAATGTTTTACCTGGCATCGACCTATTTTCTCAGGGGGCTACCCCCCAAATATCGTCGGCGCTACAGCGTTTCACAGCCGAGTTCGAGATGGATCGGAGTGGTTCCACTGCGCCATGGACACCAGGATAGATATTCGCTCTCAGGTGAACCCTGAGAACTGCATAGGTTACGAACAACTCTCATGCTTGCTTTCGCTTGCTTGAGGTTGTCGCTCTGTAATTCAAAAGCTCTCCACATTGACCTTGCGATCATTGTGTTTTGAGAGATGAGATTTGGTCAAGCCCTCGGTCTATTAGTACTCCTCTGCTTCACGCATTACTGCGCTTCCACATAGAGCCTATCAACGGGTGTTCTGCCCGTGACCTTACTGGCTTAAGCCATGGGAATACTCATCTTGAGGTGGGCTTCCCACTTAGATGCTTTCAGCGGTTATCCACTCCGCACATGGCTACCCAGCGTTTACCGTTGGCACGATAACTGGTACACCAGAGGTGCGTTCCTCCCGGTCCTCTCGTACTAGGGAGAAATCCTCTCAATATTCCTGCGCATGCACCGGATATGGACCGAACTGTCTCACGACGTTCTGAACCCAGCTCGCGTACCGCTTTAATGGGCGAACAGCCCAACCCTTGGGACCGACTTCAGCCCCAGGTTGCGATGAGCCGACATCGAGGTGCCAAACCTCCCCGTCGATGTGAACTCTTGGGGGAGATCAGCCTGTTATCCCTAGAGTAACTTTTATCCGTTGAGCGACGGCCCTTCCACTCAGAACCGTCGGATCACTAAAGCCTACTTTCGTACCTGTTCGACTTGTAGGTCTCACAGTCAAGCTCCCTTCTGCTTTTGCACTCGTCGGCTGATTTCCAACCAGCCTGAGGGAACCTTTGCGCGCCTCCGTTACCTTTTAGGAGGCGACCGCCCCAGTCAAACTGCCCACCAGATACTGTCCGGTTCCCGGATAACGGGTAACCGTTAGAACCCTAGCTCGCAAAGAGTGGTATCTCACCAGTGGCTCACCATCACCCACAAGCAATGGATCAAAGCCTCCCACCTATCCTGCGCATTGCGAGCCCGAGCACAATACCAAGCTACAGTAAAGCTTCATAGGGTCTTTCTGTCCGGGTGCACGTAGTCCGCATCTTCACAGACAATTCTATTTCGCCGAGCCTCTCTCCGAGACAGCGCCCAGATCGTTACGCCTTTCGTGCGGGTCGGAACTTACCCGACAAGGAATTTCGCTACCTTAGGACCGTTATAGTTACGGCCGCCGTTCACCGGGGCTTCAGTCGTTAGCTTCGCTTGCGCTGACCAACTTCTTTAACCTTCCGGCACTGGGCAGGCGTCAGCCCCCATACATCGTCTTGCGACTTAGCGGAGACCTGTGTTTTTGGTAAACAGTCGCCTGGGCCTATTCACTGCGACCAGCTCGCGCTGGCACCCCTTCTCCCGAAGTTACGGGGTCATTTTGCCGAGTTCCTTAGAGAGAGTTACCTCGCGCCCCTCGGTATTCTCTACCACCCCACCTGTGTCGGTTTCGGGTACAGGTAATCATGCCTTAACGGGTATAGGGCTTTTCTTGGAAGCTTGACGTCACCAACTTCGCTGCCGTAGCAGCTCGCACTCACGCCTCAGCTCAAGCTGTTTTCGCCAGCTCTCAACGCCTCGAACGCTTGGACCGGTAACCAACATCCGGATTGGCTAGCCTTCTCCGTCCTCCTTCCCAAAACATGATCAGTACAGGAATGTTGACCTGTTATCCATCGACTACGCCTTTCGGCCTCGCCTTAGGTCCTGACTAACCCTCCGCGGACGAGCCTGCCGGAGGAACCCTTAGGGTTTCGGGGAATGGGATTCTCACCCATTTTTTCGCTACTCAAGCCGACATTCTCACTTCTATGCAGTCCACGCCCGCTTACGCTAACGCTTCACCCCACATAGAACGCTCCCCTACCATTAAACAAGTTTAATCCGCAGCTTCGGTACAACACTTAGCCCCGTTCATTTTCGGCGCAGGATCGCTCGACCAGTGAGCTATTACGCACTCCTTTGAGGATGGCTGCTTCTAGGCAAACCTCCTGGTTGTCTCGGCAATCCCACCTCCTTTATCACTTAGTGTTGATTTGGGGACCTTAGCTGGCGGTCTGGGCTGTTTCCCTTTCGACCATGGAGCTTATCCCCCACAGTCTGACTGCCTAGTTACACACAGGGTATTCAGAGTTCGTCTCGATTTGGTACCGCTCTCGCAGCCCGCACCGAAACGGTGGCTTTACCCCCCTGCTGGAGCACTAGACGCTACGCCTCAACGTATTTCGGGGAGAACCAGCTAGCTCCGGGTTCGATTGGCATTTCACCCCTAACCACAGCTCATCCGCTGATTTTTCAACATCAGTCGGTTCGGACCTCCACTTGGTATCACCCAAGCTTCATCCTGGCCATGGTTAGATCACCCGGGTTCGGGTCTATAAACACCGACAATCGCCCTATTCAGACTCGCTTTCGCTATGGCTCCACCATTTCCGGTTTAACCTGCCAGTGCCTATAAGTCGCCGGCTCATTCTTCAACAGGCACACGGTCACCCTATGAGTAGGGCTCCCATTGCTTGTAAGCTCACGGTTTCATGTTCTATTTCACTCCCCTCCCGGGGTTCTTTTCACCTTTCCCTCGCGGTACTGTTGCGCTATCGGTCACACAGGAGTACTTAGCCTTACGAGGTGGTCCTCGCTGATTCACACGGAATTCCACGTGCTCCGTGCTACTCGGGATACAGCTAGCTCAGTTCAGTTTTCGAATACGGGGCTTTCACCCTCTGTGGCGCGCCATTCAAACGCTTCTTCTAACCTCCCTGATACACGTTGCTGTCCCACAACCCCGATAGTCGAAACTATCGGTTTAGGCTCTTCCCCGTTCGCTCGCCGCTACTTAGGGAGTCGTTTTTACTTTCCTTTCCTCCAGCTACTAAGATGTTTCAGTTCGCTGGGTTGGCTCGCGCCAGCCTATAGATTCAGCTGGCCGTTCTAGGGGTTGCCCCATTCGGAAATTCCCGGATCAAAGCGTTTTTCCAGCTCCCCGAGACTTATCGCAGGTAAACACGTCCTTCATCGCCTCTGTGTGCCAAGGTATCCACCGTGAGCCCTTTGTAGCTTGACCAATTAATCCTCCTAACGCTTCAGGCTGTTGAGGCCCATTCTCTCAGTTTTCTCTTAACCAAAGATCAGATTGCTCTGCTTCTCGATCAGTTAGAAAAAAGGATCAAACTCCCCGCTCCTCGGCGGATTGGGAAGAACGCTAGAAGGTCTCGGCTCTCAAAAATAGAATTATCAGGTCACCATTCACCTTGCGGTGAACAATGCTCTGATCTCTATGAGATGCTTTTGTCTTTCCAGACTCACCTATGCAGTTGTCAAGGTTCTGCTAAATCCTCTCTCTTTCGAGAGTGAATTCAGCATCAGCTCAATCTTGACTCAATCATGAATCAGCAATGAGCTGAGGCTGAATACATCTGGTTCAACCAGTGGATTCTCTGCGAACAACGTCTAGTCACCAACTCAGAAGCTCTTCCTGGCTTAGGAGTTCAGATATGTTAGTGGAGGTTAGCGGACTCGAACCGCTGACATCCTGCTTGCAAAGCAGGCGCTCTACCAACTGAGCTAAACCCCCAAATGATCCAAAACTGGATTTTGGAATGGGCCATCCTGGACTTGAACCAGGGACCTCACCCTTATCAGGGGTGCGCTCTAACCACCTGAGCTAATGGCCCAGGAAGTGAACCCTCTATGGGGTGACCTAGACAACGTTTAGGAACTAAAAATCAATCGTTGTGCAGCCTTACGACTCACAGGATTGAAGTTGAGGTACCGATCGACCTAAGGTGACAGGATTTCGGCCTAAGAATAAAAGTACTCAGGCATCAAAATCGTTGTTTGTCTCCCTGTTAGGAGGTGATCCAGCCGCACCTTCCGGTACGGCTACCTTGTTACGACTTCACCCCAGTCATCAGCCCCACCTTCGACGTCCTCCTCCACAAGGGTTGGAGTAACGGCTTCGGGCGTGGCCAACTTCCATGGTGTGACGGGCGGTGTGTACAAGGCCCGGGAACGTATTCACCGCAGTATGCTGACCTGCGATTACTAGCGATTCCTCCTTCACGTAGGCGAGTTGCAGCCTACGATCTGAACTGAGCCACGGTTTATGGGATTTGCTAGCTCTCGCGAGTTTGCTGCCCTTTGTCCGTAGCATTGTAGTACGTGTGTAGCCCAGGATGTAAGGGGCATGATGACTTGACGTCATCCACACCTTCCTCCGGTTTATCACCGGCGGTCTCGCTAGAGTGCCCAACTAAATGCTGGCAACTAACGACGTGGGTTGCGCTCGTTGCGGGACTTAACCCAACATCTCACGACACGAGCTGACGACAGCCATGCACCACCTGTCACTGCGTTCCCGAAGGCACTCTCTCGTTTCCAAGAGATTCGCAGGATGTCAAACCCTGGTAAGGTTCTTCGCGTTGCATCGAATTAAACCACATACTCCACCGCTTGTGCGGGCCCCCGTCAATTCCTTTGAGTTTCACACTTGCGTGCGTACTCCCCAGGCGGAACACTTAACGCGTTGGCTACGACACCGAGGGGGTCGATTCCCCCGACACCTAGTGTTCATCGTTTACGGCCAGGACTACAGGGGTATCTAATCCCTTTCGCTCCCCTGGCTTTCGTCCATGAGCGTCAGTTATGGCCCAGCAGAGCGCCTTCGCCACTGGTGTTCTTCCCGATATCTACGCATTTCACCGCTACACCGGGAATTCCCTCTGCCCCTACCACACTCTAGTCTGTCAGTTTCCACTGCCGAAATGGAGTTAAGCTCCACGCTTTAACAGCAGACTTGACAGACCGCCTGCGGACGCTTTACGCCCAATAATTCCGGATAACGCTTGCCACTCCCGTATTACCGCGGCTGCTGGCACGGAATTAGCCGTGGCTTATTCATCAAGTACCGTCAGATCTTCTTCCTTGATAAAAGAGGTTTACAGCCCAGAGGCCTTCATCCCTCACGCGGCGTTGCTCCGTCAGGCTTTCGCCCATTGCGGAAAATTCCCCACTGCTGCCTCCCGTAGGAGTCTGGGCCGTGTCTCAGTCCCAGTGTGGCTGATCATCCTCTCAGACCAGCTACTGATCGATGTCTTGGTAGGCCATTACCCCACCAACTAACTAATCAGACGCGAGCTCATCCTCAGGCGAAATTCATTTCACCTCTCGGCATATGGGGTATTAGCGGTCGTTTCCAACCGTTATCCCCCTCCTGAGGGCAGATTCTCACGCGTTACTCACCCGTCCGCCACTAACCCGAAGGTTCGTTCGACTTGCATGTGTTAAGCACGCCGCCAGCGTTCATCCTGAGCCAGGATCAAACTCTCCGTTGTAGATCAAATCCTATTGATCACTTTCGTGATCTCAATTTGACTTGCCTCACCCACAACTCGCGCTGGCGCACGGTCGCAGTTGATGCCACTTCCTCTGACAGAAGCGTTCAAAGAGTGCAAAACAAAATCTCTTTCGTTCAGACTTTCCAGGATCTCAGATCCGGTCGTTGCTCCACTTGCTGCACACCGACACAACCGTCAACCGTGAGAGTCGACAGATCGTGCAAGCAACAAGCTTCCACAACTAAAAAACTTTTGACGGGACCTCACACCCTCACTGCATCTTCGTTAACCACTCACCTCAGCCTCTCAGCCTCAGCTCGCGACTAACGCAGTGAAAGCGTCAGTTCCTAAACGTTCAGTTGTCCAGGTGCTCCGATCGCCACACGCTTCTCAGCTCGACCCTCTCAGGTCTTTCGGGCTCTCGGTCCGCGGCCTCGCGACCGCTTGTTGAACTTACATCACCGAGTTCCCTCGGCTTTCAGTTCACCAGCGGCATCGCTGCCGCCGATCGAACCTACATCACCAAGTCACCTCGGGTTCCAGTTCGCTGCTCACTCGCCTTTCGGTTTGCTCGCAGCACATAACCATAACACCATCGGCCCCTCTGGGGTCAAGCTCGGCCGACCAACGCGTCCGCCCAGGGCTTAAAGCGCGCCAGGGTCTCCTCGTTGCGAGCTGCCAACACTGGGAAGTTGGCCTCACTGAGGTCCTCACCCGGCTCCAACTGCCCCGGATCGCGCACCAACCAATCCATCGGGCAGTTCAGTTCCTGGAGCACCAGCCAGGCCGCCGCCAAGTCCCAAATCTTCGGTGTGGCCTCCAAAGCGGAGATGGTCTGGCCCATCCCCACACTCACCAGGTTCAAGCTGGCCACCCCCAGCAGACGAATCTTTCCGGGGAAGCGCTGATTCGGAAGCTTCTGCAGCACCCCGATCGAGCGACTACAGAGCGACGCGCAGCCCGCCACTTGGTTGCGAGCCGACGGAGCTCCCAATTTTTTGTCCTTCCGCCAGGCACCACCGCCTCTGATGGCCACGATCCGTTGACGCAACGGCGGAACATCTAAAACCGCCAGCACTGGCACGCCATTCTCAAAGCGAGCCAGGGAAATCGCCCAATAGGGAATCCCCGCCGCGAAGTTCGTCGTCCCATCCAGGGGATCCACCACCCAATAGGCCTCGGTGGTCGGAACCCGCTGGCTGCCTTCTTCACTCAAAACCCCTTCTCCGGGGTAGAGCTCAGCCAGCCCCTTGACCAAGGTGGCGTCGCTCCAACGGTCACAGGCGGTAATCAAACTGCCGTCCGCCTTCGCCTCGGAATCGAGCTGACCAAAGTCCTGGCGTTGCCGCTCGGCCACCTCATCGAGCAGCGCACCGAGCCGCTCCAACCCTTCGGGCATTGCAAGAGAAAGCATCGTCACCCCAGCTCCGCGGCGAGAACACGATCGAGATTGCTGGCTGTATCCGCCCGGAATTGCTTCAGGCTGACCCGGGTCAAGAGCACCAGAGCCAGGACCGCAATGGCCGCCTCAAACACCAACACCAGGCCATAGGCCGCATGGGCTGGCGCATCGGGCAGCAGCCAACGCGCGGCATCCAGCAATCCACCACCCATGACCTTGCCCAACGCCCTTGAGTAGGCCTGGGCGAGCCCCCAGACACCAACGAAGGTGCCAGCGACGGCAGGAAGGGTGAGGTCCAGCATCAAAACCAAGGTGGCATTGGTTCCGATCCCTGTCGCCAGTCCAAACAGAAACAGCACGATCCGCAATGCATTGGGATCGGCCAAGACCCCCACCGCCGCCAAGAGCAGCAAGGACAACAGGATCAACTGACAGCCCAAGCGTGCTGCCGTGAACTTCCCAAGCTTGGGAACCAACCAGAGGCCCGCAACCAGAAGACCGAGCAGGGTTCCCACCCCCCAAACGGCGCTCAACGAAGCCGTCGCCGCAATCGGCAGGCCGAAGACCTCGGCGCCGTAACTCTCCAGGATCGGGTCCTGCAGGAACACCGCCAGGGTGAAGGCCAGCAGGAAGCAGAAAAACACCAGCACCTGACGGCTGCAGGTGATCAAGCGCCAGGCATCCCCAAGGGTGATCGCGTCTTCCCGGTCCTCCGAGCGGCTAATGGCGCGTTCGCTGGCGTGGGGCTCGATGCCCCACGTGGCGAAAACGGTTAGGGCAAAAACCACCACGGCCACACGCGCCAAGAACTGGAACAGCGCGGGCTCCAGCAGGGCTGGATCGCTCACCCCGTCCAGACCCTTGAGGCAAATGCTGGTGGCAATCGCCCCCACCACGATGCCGACCGTGAGCAAGCACCAGATCAGGCCCACCGCTCGGGGGCGCTCCTCCTCGCTGGTCAGGTCAATCACCAGCGCCAAATAGGGGGTCGTGGCCAAGGAGACCGCCAGGCCATAGCAAGCCACCACCCCACAGATGGCGGCAATGCCGGCCGTGATCGCGCCGGCGTCTCCGGAGCCAAAGGCCGCATGCAGCCGGAAGATCAGCGGAATCAGAAGCACCGCCAGGCTGCAAAAGAGGGCCGAGCCCAGCCAGATGTAGGGCGTCCGGTGGCGCCCCACCCAGGGACGGCTATCGGATATTTGACCGAACAGGATCCGGGCCGGGGCCACGACTTGTTCCAGGGCCAGGGCCCCACCGACGAGCAAACCCGGGAAGCCCAACTCCGTGAGCATCACCCGGTTCAGCATCCCGACAAAGATCACCGCCAGACAGCCCAGGCACCCCTGGAACAACCCCAGACGGATCAGACGAGGAAGAGGAAGAGGAAGAGACAGCTGCAGTCGCTCAGCTGGTCGCTGACGTTAGTCGGACTCGAGACCTAGCTCTTCGTGGACGGAATGGGCGCACTGCAGGCCGGAGGCAGGGGCTCCGGGGGAACGGGCACGTTGTAGTTCTCGTCCTGCAGGGGCTTAATAGCCGTCATCTTCGGCGGCTCGCAGACCGCGATCTGATCGAGACCGGTACGGCGGCGCAACTCCGACAGACCGTTGTTGTAGTCAGCAAGAGCTCGGGCGTAGCGCAGCTGGGCCTGGGTCAAGTCCCGCTGGTTGTCCACAACTTCCCGCTGGGTGGTCACACCGGCCTGGAAACGCAGGCGGGCCAGGCGAAGCGATTCACGAGCGGAGAGCACCTCCCGCGATGTCGTCTGGATCGTGCGGGTATCGGCCCGCAGGTTGTTGAAGCTCTGCTCCACCTGGAAGCGCACCTGATCACGGGTGTCGGCAAAGCGGAAGGCGTTCTCTTGAGCCTGCTGCTTGGACTGGCGGTACTGCGCCCGGGCCCGGCCGCCATCAAAGATCGACCAGCGCAGGTTCAAGCCGACCGTGTTGTCCGTCGCCCAGGTTTGACCGGAGCTAATGCCGAAGCCTGCCTCTGTATTGGCATTCAGACCGGCGTAACCAAAGGTTCGGCCCGTCACGAAGTTGTTGATGATGCTCAAGAACGGCTGAACCGCACCCAAGGAGGCATTGGCGTTGCTGTTGGAGACCGAGATATCCAGCAGCGCGTTGTCCAGCTCTTCGCGAAAGGCATAGGCCCCCAAGATGCTCTCCTCAAGCGAAGGGAGCCAAACGCCAAGGGGGCGCAAGGGCTGCTTGGCCGTCGGTGTGATGTTCTGGGGAAGATCCAGCAGTCGGGCCAGATCCCGCCTTGCATTTGCCTGCTCGGCGAGGGCCTCCGTCAGGATGTTTTGGTCACGGGCGAGCTGGGTCTCCGCCTCGAGGACTTCCAGCTTGGTGGCCACACCGGCCTGGTAGCGGGCGCGGGCATCCCTCAGGCTGACCAACGAGGCCTGCACAGAGGTCTGACCAACGCGCACATTGTCATCGCTGAGTTGGAGCGAGAAATAGGCCTGCGAGGCCTGCAGGCGCAGGTCTCGCAGCGCGATCAGATAGGTGTTCTTGGCCTGCTCGAAGGCATCACGGGCCGCGCTGACCTGGGGGACCCGCTGGGGATTGATCAGATCCCAGTTGAAGCCGAGGTTGGCTGTCGCCGCCCAACGGTTGGTCTGGGTGTTGCCGCCTTCCGTCGTTGAACCGATGGAGTTCAAATAGTTGTACTGACGGCCGTAGGTCCAAGACGGGAACTGATTGCCCGTCGTGAAATCAAAGCTCGGGTACCAAGCCGCAATCGTGGCCCTCAAGTTGCTCTGGGCCTGATCCACCCGGCTGGCGACCGCCTTGAGGTTGGGGTTATTGACTTCAGCGAGGTTCTCGACGTCCAGCAAGGAGAGCGGACGGAATTCGACGATCTTGATCTGGTCGGTCTTGTCCGGCAGGGCCAAGGTCGCCGGAGCTGCCAGGCGCTGCAGGGCCGGATCCAGCTTCGTGGCGGCCGGAGGCAACACCTTGGGGTTGGACTTGGGGCGCTGGCCCTTGGTGCTGAAGGCCGACGGCAGCGGAACCGGCGGTGGATCAATCAGCTCGAGCTTGGGTTTGGGCGCGGCTTGCGGTTCCGCGGCAACGACGACAGCCGGAAAACCAGACAGCGCAACTCCAGTGGCCGCAACAACTGCGTGAACGAGGCGACCCACCGAGCTCTCTACGAATAAATGCTGACCAAACCTTAATGACCGAATGTTGATTCGCCCAAGCACGCTGCCACGATGTCATCCGCCCCATGAACGAGGCGCACCGGAGCCTTCAGTTGCGCTGCAACGGCATCGAAGGGTTGGTCGTCCAAGAAAACCGGTTCCCCCTGGCGCAACATCACCGCCGGCAGCAGCAATTCATCCCCCAAGTCAGCGCCCGCCAAGCCTTCGAGCAGATCGGAGCCCGTCAGCAGGCCGGTCACCACCTGGTCTTGCCCCCAATAGGGACTGGGCAAACCATGCAGCAGCACCTCCAAGCCGTCCACCTGGTTCAGGCGATCCACCGCTGGCTGCAGGGCCTCCGCCACCAACAGCCCCACGACCCAACTCACCCGCCGAGGCGTGGCCAGCGCAGCAGGGAGATCCGAGGTGGCCTCATCCATCGCCTCCAGGAAGGAGCGGATACTCCCCACACCATTGCCCTCCTGGGGCAGGTCCTCGTACTCCGCCCGATCCGGCAGCGGATAGCCGGCCATCAGATACCACTCATCTGAGAGCCAAGCGAAACGGCTGCCGAACTGCTCGCGGAAGCCGTCCTGCAAGGGCTCCACCTGGGCAATCACCCGCTGGGCGCAGGCCCGATCCACCGGCACCAAGCCATCCCCATCGGGGCGATAGCGGGTCAAGCCCACCGGCACCACCGCGGCGGAGAGCACCGCAGGCCAGTCCCCACCAGCAAACCCCGAGAGGTCCTTCAGGGTCTGCTCCAGGGCCTCACCGTCATTCAGGCCAGGGCAAACCACCACCTGGGCATGAATCTGCAGCTGACGTTCCTGGAACCAGGCCAACTGCTCCAGCAGCAATGCCGCCCGGGGATTCACCAACAACCGGGAGCGCAGATCCGGGTTGGTGGCATGGACCGAGACAAATAGAGGGGAGAGGCGCTGCTGCTCGATGCGCTCCCAGTCCGCTGCCGAGAGGTTGGTCAGGGTGAGATAGGAGCCATACAAAAAACTCAGGCGGTAGTCGTCGTCTTTGACGTACAAGCTGCGGCGGTGCCCCGGAGGCTGCTGATCGATAAAGCAGAACGGGCAATGGTTATTGCACTGCTTCAGGCCATCGAAGAGCGCTTCGGTGAAGGCCAGACCAAGACCTTCATCGGCATCTTTTTCCAGCTCCACTTGATGCACCGTGCCATCGGGGTCCTGGACCTCCAGGCAGAGCTCCTCCTCCCCAACCAAGAACTGAAGGTCGATCAGATCCCTCGGGCGCACCCCATTGACGCTCAGCAGGCGATCCCCCGGCTGAATGCCCAACTCATCCCCGATCGAATCCGCTTCCACCCGATCGACGACAGCCGGTGCGGGCAACCGGACCTCTCCTTCTGTATCGGCAAGGACGACCCCAGCCGAAGGCTCATTCCACACCGACCGCTACGGCTTCACTGTCTTCAGTTTGCGTCGCAGGCGGATCAAGCGACGCTGCGGGCCGCCCACAGAATCACGCCCAAGCCAAAAAAGACCCGGTACCCCACAAACCACCAGGTGCTGTGGTTCTGCAAAAAGCGCAGTAGCCAGGCAATCGCCAGCCAGGAGACCAGGGCCGACGAGACGATCCCGACCAGCAACGGCAACGCGCCACCGGCGGCTGGGGCCGAAAACGCGTCCTTCAGCTCCACCAAGCCGGCCAGGCTGATGGCGGGGATCCCCAAGAGAAACGAAAAGCGGGCCGCCTCCGAGCGTTTCCAGCCATCGAAGAGGGCGGCCGTCAGGGTGCTGCCTGATCGGGAGACCCCGGGGATCAAGGCCAGGGTTTGCGCCACGCCCACCAGCCAGCCATCCCGCACCACCACATCCGAGAGCACCCGGCGCCGGCTGCCCCAGCGCTCAGCCAGCCCGAGCAGGAGGCCCATCACGATGGAGACCACCCCGATCGACCTCAGGCTGCGCAGGGGGGATTCATCGAAGTTGGGCACAAACAGCTTGATGCCCAAGCCCGCCACCAGGATCGGCAAGGTGCCCCAGAGGATCGCCTGCCCGAGACGCGCTTCAGGGGTCGTCCACTGGCCGCTGCGCCAGGCCTGCCACGAGGCACCCATGACCTGCTTGAGGTCCTCGCGGAAAAACCCAATCACCGCGGCAATGCTGCCGAGCTGGATCACCGCCGTGACCGCCACTCCGGGATCTCCCCAGCCCAACAGGACGGGCACCACCTTGAGGTGCGCCGTGCTGCTGATGGGCAGGAACTCGGTCAGCCCCTGAACCACCCCCAACACGCAGAAGCGCCAGCAGGCCTCCAAGACCCCCAGCGACTCAGGGGGGGGAAGGGTGGTCACGGCGGGGCAACAAGGATCAGGCCAGACCTTATGCGCAGGGGTGGGGATTGAGAAGCCGCACACCCTTTAAGGTTGGATACCTTTCGTTACAGGCGTTGTGCTCGGGGTGCAGCCCAGCCTCACCACCCGGACGCTGACCCCAGCAGCACCGCAGAGCCGCGCCGCCGAGTCCAAGGGGTGGGGGCTCTGGCTCTCAGGCTGCCTGCTGGTGGCCCTTCCGGTCTTTCTGCAGGCCCCCTGGGTGCGTCTGGCCCCCTTTAGTGCGGCCCTGTTCACCGCCCCCCTGCTTTTCCTGGGCATCGCCCTCTCTCAGCACCCCCAGCAGCGCTGGAGCACCACCGGCACCTTGCTGGTCGGCTTCAGCGGCAGCTGGCTGGGCGGCTGTCTCTTCTGGGGTTGGTGCCGCCTGCACCCCCTCTGGCATTTGCCGATTGAGGCCTTTGCCCTGCCGTTGGCGCTCTGCGGTCTGCGCACCCGCTGGCGCCTGGCAGCCAGCTTCTATCTGGCGTCTCTTGTAGGCACCGCCGCCACCGATGGTGTGATGGCCATCACCGGCGTGATGCGCCATTGGACCGAGGTGCTCAACGCACCCATCGATCAAGCCACCCTCCTGCTGCAGCAAGCCGCGATCGGAGTCCTGGAGCCCATTCCCCTCGGCGTCACCGTGTTGGCGGGAGCGGTCCTCGTGAACCTCTGCCGGCGCTATTGGCACCATCCCGATGGGGCCTGGAGAGTCGCCGCAGCCGCCATGGCGACAACCCTGGCTGTGGATGGACTTTTTCTCGCCGCAGCCCTCTGGTCACCCCACTGGAGTGGCCTCATCTGAAGAACTGCAAAAGCCTCTTTAAAAGCCAACAGCCCCAAGGACTGCTCCCTGTAGGTTTGCAGGGCTGGCTGCAAGGCAGCCCTCTCCCTGTGGTTCCCGTTCAGACGGAGTTATCAATGAAACGGCTGGTTTCGTGGCTCATGAGTGGAGTGCTGATGGCCGGCCTGCTCCTCAGCCTGATCATCGCGCCCGCAGCTCAGGCCGATTCCATGCGCAACATCGCTGACGACAAGATCAGCGAGCGCGGCGACAAGATCGACCTCAACAACTGCTCTGTCCGTCGCTTCCAGGCCTTCCCTGGGATGTACCCCACCCTGGCCGGCAAGATCGTGCTGGGTGGTCCTTACAACAGTGTTGATGACCTCTTCAACCTCGATCTGACCGATCGCCAGAAAGAGCTGGTCGAGAAGTTCAAGGGCAACTTCACCGTGACCCCCGCGTCCATCGCCCTCAACGAAGGCTTCGATCGCATCAACGACGGCCAATACCGTTGATTGCTCAAGCGCTTCAAGCGCACAGCTGAGGTCTAGATTCCGCAGCCGGTGACCGCCGTCGGGCCATCCCGACGGCTTTTTTGTTGCCTCAGTCAGCCCAGGCCTGATGCCCTCCATTCCCTCCAATTGGGACGTCATCGTGGTGGGCGGGGGTGCCGCAGGCTTGATGGCCGCCCTCGAGCTACCCGCGGGCCTCAGCGTCCTCTTGCTGAGCAAAGACCGTGCACCCCGCTCCGCCAGCCGCTGGGCCCAAGGCGGCATCGCGGCGGTGACCCGGCCGGAAGACAGTTTCGAGAGCCATCTCGAGGACACCCTCAAGGCCGGCGCCGATCTCTGCGATCGCCCCGCAGTGGAGTTGCTCGTGCGTGAGGCCCCGGCCTGCGTCGAACGGCTGCTGGAGCTGGGGATGGACTTTGACCGCCAAGACGGCGGGCTCAGCACCACCCTGGAAGCCGCCCACAGCCATCGCCGTGTTCTCCACGCCCAGGACCGCACCGGTGGAGCCCTGGTCGACGCCCTGGAGCGCAAGGTGCTGCAACGTCCAGGCCTGCAGCGCCTCCAAGGGGGTCTGGCCCTTCAGCTTTGGATGCAGGACGGCCACTGCCGCGGCCTCCAGGTTCTCTTGGACGGAACGGTGCGTTGGCTCCAGTCCCGGGCGGTCGTGCTGGCCACCGGCGGCGCCGGCCACCTGTTTGCGAACACGACCAACCCGAAACAGGCCAGCGGTGACGGCATCGCCATGGCCTATCGCGCCGGTGCTGCGGTGCGGGACCTGGAGTTCATCCAGTTCCACCCCACGGCCTTGATGCTGCCGGGGGCCCCCCACTTCCTGATCTCCGAAGCGGTGCGCGGAGAAGGGGCCCGCCTGATCGATGACCAAGGGGACAGCCCCGTCAGCCAGCTCAGCGGCGCTGACCTGGCACCCCGTGACGCCGTCAGTCGGGCCCTCGTCCAGCGCATGCGGGAGCGCCAAATTCCCCATCTCTGGCTCGACCTCAGGCCCGTGGGCAGCAGCAAGCTCGAGCGGCAATTCCCCACGATCCTGGGGCGCTGCCGCGAACTGGGACTCGAGCCCACGCAAGCCCCCATCCCGGTGGCACCCGCCGCCCACTACTGCATGGGCGGCGTCCGCACCGATGGGCACTCAGCCACCACCATCCCCGGTCTGTATGCCGTCGGGGAGGTCGCCAGCAGCGGCGTCCATGGGGCCAACCGCCTGGCGAGCAATTCCCTGATGGAGTGCCTCGTCTATGCGCGGCAATTGCGGGAGATCGAGCTTTCCCCGGCCGGGCCCACCAGGGATGAACCAACGGTTACGGCGTTGAGCGCCGCCGAGCCGAGCAGCAGCCTGGAGACGATCGCGCGGCAAACCGAGCAACTGCGCCAACTCTGCTGGCAGGTCGCCGGCGTCGAGCGGGATGGTCATGCCCTGCTAGCCGGATACCGCGCCTGCCGGCAGCTCGAGGGGGAACTCAGCGGGCAGCCCCTGCTCCAGGTGCTGCAATCGCTGGACAAGGTCCGGGCGGTCAAGCTGCCCCAGGATCAGGCCCGTTGGCTGGGCAGAGCCCACGACCTGCAACAGCGGGCGACGGTGGCCGCCCTATTGATGGAGTCAGCGCTGTTCCGGGCCGAGAGCCGCGGCGGTCACTTCCGCGTCGACGTCCCCGCCCAGCAACCCTTCTGGAGGCGCCACAGCCTTCAGCGCCAGGGCCTCAGCATCAGTACCGAGGCGCTGGCGGACTAAGGGCTACTTCAGGGCTGGGCCCTGGTAGCCACTGGCCTCGGCCAACTTGGCCAGGGGTTTCACACCGGAATCGAGCTGTCCTTTGATCTCCCAGCTGGGATAGCCCTCGATCTTTTTGGCCTCACAGAGCTCGCGCTGGCTGTTGCGGCCATCGGGCGCGCATTCGATCACCGTCAGCTTCTCGGTGGCCTGACGACCAAACAGCTCCTTCTGGTCGTGGCAGTGGGGGCACCAATAGGCGGTGTAGAGCTTGGCGCCGGAGGCCGTCAGGTGCTCCGCCAGGGCGATCTGGCCGGCATTGCTCTGGCTGCGGACAGGCGGGGCGACGCCAGGAGCGCTGTCGACCACAGGACGGCCCACGGAAGCGGCCCAGCCCAAACCGATCACTCCCACCAACAGGGCCGTGATCACTCCGCTGAAGATGAGCTGTCCGCGATCCTCCCAATCGCCACCAATCAGGCTGAGGACAAACAGAGCTGTACTCAGACCCGCCGAGAGGATGCAGAAGGGGCAGCAATCGCGGATCCCAAAGGCCATCACCCCCAGCAGCACGCCGCTGAAGACCGCCATGCCGGTGCTGAGCAGAAACAAGCCCCACCAGCTCTTCTGTCCGAGGCTGACCCGCAGATCTCCCTGCAGCACCAGAGGGACGACGGCCATCAACAGCACCGCGCCGTAACCCAGCAGGCCAAACAGCGCCAGGGGTTGCCCCAGCAGCGATCCCCAGGCGCTGGAGAGGACTTTTTCGCAGCCATTGCAGCCGAACAGACCGGTGGAGCTGCAGCTCAGGTCCCCAATCCAGCCCCACTTGCTCAGGGTGATCGAGCCGGTGTCAATCACGCCGATGGTGGCCAAAACGGCCATCACCACCCGCACCCAGCGGCGACCGCTATCGCCCCTTCGGCGCTGGCTTCCAAGACGCTCACTCAGGCGTGATGAGCTCACGGCAAAGGTCCTTGAATCTGCACGGATTGTGGCAGGGATCCTGATTAGTAGGGTTAGGGATTGGCCAGCGCGCGGCCGTACCCCTTGAGTTCATCCATGACCGATAGCGCCCGCAAGAGCACTGGCAAAACCGTGGCGTTCGCGCATCTCGGCTGCGAAAAAAACCGAGTCGATACCGAGCACATGCTCGGGCTGCTCGCGGAGGCGGGCTATGGGGTCAGCGCCGATGAAACCGACGCGACTGTCGTCGTGGTCAACACCTGCAGCTTCATCCAGGACGCCCGGGAAGAGTCCGTGCGCACCCTGGTGGAGCTGGCCGAGCAAGGCAAGGAGCTGATCATTGCCGGCTGCCTGGCCCAGCACTTCCAAGAGGAACTGCTGGAGAGCCTGCCGGAGGCCAAGGCGATTGTTGGAACGGGCGACTATCAACACATCGTCAGCGTCCTCGAGCGCGTCGAAGCCGGCGAGCGGGTGAACCAAGTCAGCGCAAATCCCACCTTTGTCGGCGACGAGAACCTGCCCCGCTACCGCACCACCAGCGAGGCCGTCGCCTACCTGAAGGTCGCTGAGGGCTGCGATTACCGCTGCGCGTTCTGCATCATTCCCCACCTGCGCGGGGACCAACGTTCCCGCACGATCGAGAGCATCGTCGCCGAGGCACAGCAGCTGGCGGCCCAGGGCGTGCAAGAGCTGGTCCTGATCAGTCAGATCACCACCAACTACGGCCTTGACCTGGCGGGCAAGCCTCAATTGGCGGAGCTGCTGCGGGCCCTCGGAGAGGTCGAGATCCCCTGGATTCGCGTCCACTACGCCTACCCGACGGGCCTGACACCGGATGTCCTTGCGGCCTACCGGGACGTGCCGAACGTGCTGCCCTATCTGGATCTCCCGCTCCAACACAGCCACCCAGACGTCCTGCGGGCGATGAATCGCCCCTGGCAGGCCGATGTCACCAACGGCGTTCTGGCGCGCATTCGCGAGCAACTCCCCGAGGCCGTGCTGCGCACGACCTTCATCGTGGGTTATCCCGGCGAAACCGAGGAGCAGTTCCAGCACCTTCTGGATTTCGTCGCCGAGCAACGCTTTGACCACGTCGGAGTCTTCACCTTCTCGCCCGAGGAGGGGACTCCCGCCGCTGAGCTGCCCAACCAGGTGCCCGCGGAGATCGCCGCGGAGCGCAAGGACCGCCTAATGGCGCTGCAACAACCGATCGCCGCCGAGCGCAATGCCGCCTGGGTGGGACGCATCGTGGACGTGCTCATCGAGCAGGAGAACCCCAGCAGCGGCGAAATGATCGGCCGCTGCGCTCGCTTTGCCCCGGAGGTGGACGGCGAAGTGCGGGTCATGCCCGGCGAGGGCGGACTCTGCGCGGCCCCCGGAACGATGGTGCCCGTCCGCATCACCGCCGCTGACACCTACGACCTGATTGGCGAGGTGGTGGGCGCCAAGGCCATGGTCAGTGACGCCCTCTCCGCGCACCGGGGCCCCTCTTGATCCAGCGGGGACTGAAGCGCCTCCAGGGGCGCCTCACGCGTCATCAACGCACCACCTTTCTTCTGGCCTCCGGGGTGAGCACCGCCGGATCCTTTGCCGGGCTGACCGCCAAGGGCTGGCTGCTGATGGAGGGGGCCGAAAACCCGTTCCTGCTGGCGCTCAACTTCGCCATGCTCACCCTGCCGACCCTGGTCGTCAGCGGTCCGGCGGGGGTGCTCACCGATCGCCTGGGCAGTGAGCGAGTCCTCATTCGCGCCCAATGGGCCCTGCTGGTGGCCGCCGTGCTCGGGGCGATCGCCATTCCCTTGACGGTGGGACCGCAGCAAGACGTCCTGCTGCTACTCAGCACCTTGGGCATCGGCGTCGCCAGCACCTACGAACTGACGGCCCGCAACAAATACGTCGCCCTGCTGGTGGATGAGCCCGAGCAGCTCGGCCCCTATCTGGCCAGCTTCTCCGTGATCTTCAACGTGGGCAAATTAGTGGGACCTCCCCTGGGGGGACTCCTGTTGGCGGCCACCGGCCCAACCCTGGCCCTCAGCTTGGATGCCACCACCTATCTCTTCCCGATCCTCACCTTGCTCTGGCTGATGGCTCCCCATCGCGAGCGGGAGCGCCGCAGCGAGAAAGGGCAAGCCTCCAACCTCTTCACCGCGTGGCGCGACTGCGGCGAGCGGCTCCGGCACGTCCTCAGCTTCACCGCCGCAGCCTGCCTCGTGGGCTTCTTCCACCCGGGGCTGGCCCCGCTGATGGCCCTGGAGCTCCTCGGCCCCAGTCCGATGGCCCTCGGGCTCTTCACGAGTGTTCTCGCCTGCGGCAGCATCTGCGGTGGCGTGCTCTTGCAGCGCAACGCCGCGGCCGTCAGCCGCCGCCCGGGCTGGCTACTGGGCAGCACGACCCTGCTGACCGCTCTCGCCCAACTCGGGTTATCCAGCCAAGCCGGACTGGCCTGGAGCTTGGCCATGGCTTTTCTGATCGGAGCTGGCACCGCCAGCCTGTTGGCGGGCACCAATCTGATCATCCAAGTGCATGCACCCCAGGTGCTCCGGGGACGAATGGCAGGCCTTGGTCAGATCGCCTTCTTGGGCGGGGGTGGTCTCAGTGGCCTCGCGGCAGCATTCCTGACTGAAACGCTGCCGGGGGGTCTCTGGAGCTGTTTGGCTGTCCTGGGAAGCCTGGGGGCCGCCCTTGGGATCTGGGAACTCTTGCGACACCGCACGATGCGGCTCAGCTAGACGTTCAGATCAGCTTGATGCCGCGCAGAACGAAGGAGATGGCAGCCGCGGCCACCAAACCACCGCAGACCAGTGCGAGATAGATCACGGGGCCCATGGTTCGGTGGTTGAAACTCAGCGCTATTAGAGCAGAAACCAGCCCGCCCCCCGGTCACTCGGCCTAGGCTGGACGCCATCAACTCGGATGTCCCTGCTCGGGACAGCCGTTCCACGCATCTCACTGGAGACCACCGAACGGCATGAACACTCTGTTCATCTACCCCGAGTTTCCGAAGACCTTTTGGAGCTACGAGAAAATTCTCGAGCTCGTCAATCGCAAGGTGCTCCTCCCCCCTTTGGGAATGGTGACCGTGGCCGCGCTGCTGCCCCAGCACTGGCCGATGAAGCTGGTGGATCGCAACGTCGAAGAGGTCAGCGAAGCCGATTGGGACTGGGCTGAGCTGGTCGTCATCTCCGGGATGATCGTGCAGAAGGCCGACATGGCCGTGCAGATCGCCAAGGCCAAAGAGCGCGGTCTACCCGTGGCGGTCGGCGGCCCCTTCGCCAGTTCCACCCCCGATGCCCCGGAATTGGGCCTGGCGGACTTCAAGGTGCTCGATGAGGGTGAAATCACCCTGCCGATGTTCATCGAGGCGATCGAAAAGGGAGAGGACGGCGGTCGCTTCAGCTCCAACGGTGAGAAGCCTGACGTGACCACCACACCGGTGCCCCGCTTTGACCTACTCAAGCTCGACGCCTACGACTCCATGAGCGTGCAGTTCTCCAGGGGCTGCCCGTTCCAGTGCGAGTTCTGCGACATCATCGTTCTCTACGGCCGCAAGCCCAGGACCAAGACGCCTGAGCAGCTGATCGCCGAGCTCCAGTACCTCTACGACTTGGGCTGGCGGCGCTCGATCTTCCTGGTGGATGACAACTTCATCGGCAACAAGCGCAACGCGAAATTGCTGCTGCCGGCCCTGAAGCAGTGGCAGATCGAAAGGGGTTATCCCTTCAGCTTCGCCACGGAAGCCTCCGTGGACTTGGCCGCCGATGAGGAACTGATGCAGATGATGGCCGAGTGCCGTTTTGATTCGGTCTTCCTCGGCATTGAGACCCCCGACGAGGCCAGCCTTTCGGTCGCCGGCAAGCACCAGAACACCCGCAGCTCCCTCGAAGAAGCCGTCGATCGGATCAACTCCTACGGGCTCCGGGTGATGGCCGGCTTCATCATCGGTTTCGATGGCGAAAAGACGGGAGCGGGCGATCGCATCGTCGAATTCGTGACCCGCACCGGGATCCCCGCCGCGATGATGGGGATGCTCCAGGCGCTGCCGAACACGGGCCTCTGGCACCGGTTGGAGAAAGAAGGCCGCCTCATCCAAGAGAAGGCGGATGCGAAGGGGGTCAACCAGACCAACCTGCTCAACTTCGTGCCGACCCGGCCGATTCAAGACATCGCCAACGAGTACGTCGACGCCTTCTGTCGCCTCTACGAACCCAACGCCTACATCGATCGGGTCAAGCACTACTACCTGAAGATGGGCAAACCCCGCTGGCAGGAGTTCGTGCCGGCGACCTTCGGCAAGGCATCCCTACCTGCCTGGACCGATGTGCGTGCACTGCTGATCGTGCTCTGGCGTCAGGGCTTCAAGCGCAACACCCGTGTTCGCTTCTGGCTCTCCCTGTTGGAGGTCGCGCGGAAGAACCCCGCTGTCCTGGAGCAATTCCTGGTTGTGCTCGCCCACAACGAGCACTTCATGGAATACCGCTCCGTGGTGACCCAGGAGATCGAGGAACAACTCGCGGCCCTGCCCCCGGAGCCCCCGATGGCCGCCCGCGAACTGCAGCCGGTCTAGTCCTGGATGTAGGGAGAGCCGGTCTCCAGGGCCTGCTCTGCCTTCTGCAGTTCACGGCCCAGGTAGAGGGCGTGATCCAAGCAACTCAGCGGATGGGGACCATCCCCTTCGGTGAGGGCCATGCCCAGCTCCTTGGCGCTCCGCCCGCGGTAGATCGCGACAGCTGAGCGCGGTCCAGCCCCTTTGCAGCTGATCACCTCGCCGGTATCAGGATCCGTGGCGAGGCCCCGATCATCAATGGCATTGCTGTAGTGCTCCGCGATCAACTCCCCGGTTTCACGGTCGATCTTGATCAGGAAATAGCCAGCGGGATCGAGGGCAATGAAGCGCTGGGAGAGCCCCTCATCGAGGCTGCGGCGCTGCTCAGCGGTGAAAGGGCTCATGGGCGGATGCTACGCAGCTGAATCCGTCAGGGATCGCGTCGCCCCCGTAAAGGGCAGCTCGGCATTGACCGCCTCAATCTGACTGAGCTGCTCGCTGTTGGCCTCCGGCAACCAACGCCGGGCGATGGCATCAAAGGGCTCGTAGTACCAACGGTGCAGGGAGGCGTGGGAGCGGGCGACAAACCCGCGGCGGCGCTTGTGGCTGCCGCCAGCACCGGGGTCAAACCGCTGGATACCTCGCTCAATCGCCCACTGGATCGGGGCGTAGTAGCAGACCTCGAAATGGAGGTTGTCGATCTCCTCGTCACTGCCCCAGTAACGGCCCCAGAGTTCGTCGCCAGCGTGCACGCAAAGCGACATCGCCACCGGATCCAAGGGATCGCCGCGGTGAGCACTGAAGAGCACCAGGTGCTCCCGCAAGTCGGCCGCCGCCTCATCAAAGAAGGCTTCCGTGAGGTACTTGCTGCCCCAGGGCCCCCAACGGGCGCAGTGCTGGGCATAGAAGTGGTGCATCCGCTCCAACATCTCCGCCGGCAGGTCCTGGCCCGCCAGGGGTGTCACCGTGATGCCCGCGCGCTCGACGGACTTGCGCTCGCGCTTGATGTTGCGGCGTTGGTTGGCGTTAAAGCTTGCGAGGTAGTCGTCGAAACAGCCATAGCTCTGGTTGCTCCACAGGCTCTGCTGGTTCAGCCAGGTGGCGCATCCCGACGCCTCCGCCAGGGCCTGCCATTGAGGATCGGCGTAGAGGAAGTTGCAGCTGAAGATCTGATGCTCCGCGCAGAAGCGATCAATGCACTGCATCAACAGCGCCGTGACCTGCTGGGGGTCTTCGCCGGTCGCGGTAAAAAAGCGGTAGCCCACCACGGGGCTCAGGGGGCTCATCCCGAGCAGCTTCGGGTAGTAGCGCTGACCCAGCTGGGCGGCCAATTGCGCAAAGGACTGGTCGAAAACGAATTCGCCGTAGCTGTGGCCCTTCAGGTAGAGCGGAGCCACCGCAATGAGCTGGTCTTCGCGCCACAGGCTCAGGTGACAGGGCTGCCAGCCTTGCCGCGGGGCGACACTTCCAGAGCGCTCCAGGCCGGCCAGCCAACGCCAGGAGTAGAAGGGGAGCCCAGCCGCCTCCGTGAGGGCCTGCCAATGCGCCTCGGGGATCTCTTCAATCGATCGGTGCCAGCGAACAGTGAGCTCGGCCATCAGCTCAAGACCAGGGGGCAGGCAGCGGGCAGAACGCTAACGGCTACGGCACTTGCCATCGGGGCCCTGGCAACGCCCAGCCAAGCCGGGTTGCTCAGCCCCGTGCTCAACCTGATGCGGCCGCAGCTGGAAGCCAAGCTCAGCGAGGCCTGCCTGCGGTGGAGCGCCATGGGCAACAGCAGTCTGACGGAGCGGCTCACGCCGGCCTGCCAAGCCCTCGCCGCCCCCACCAGCCGCTGCCTGGTGGCTGAGACCCAATCCAGCGGGCGCAGCCTCGGGGTGATCACCGAGTTGATGGCCGGACGCTTTGGCGATGACCTGGAGGTGGTGGTCAAGCGCTGCGCCGGACGGATGCTGGGGCTTCCGCCGGAGACCTTTGGGAGGTTGCCGCTGCGGGACCTGGCCGAGCGCTTCAACAGCCTCAAGGCTCAGGTGCGGCGGTAACGCAGCAGCAACTCCTCTCCCCCCAAGGGGTGATGCTCCACGAGCTGCCAGCCATAGGACTCCAGGGCGAGATCGGAACGCAACCAGCTGTGGGGTCCTCCCAGCAGCTGGGGCACCAGGGTGAGCTGCAGCTCATCGACGAGCGCCTCAGCCATCAGTTGGGAGGACAGCTGGGCTCCTCCGAGCAGGAGCAAACGGGCACAACCCGTCGCGGCCAAGGTTTGGGGCCAGGACGTGAGGCGTAGGGCCCGATCAAAACCAGCGGGGGCGGCCTCGTGGGGGCCCAGCAGCCAACGCTCCAGGGGCTGTTGAAACAAGTGCAAGTCCTGATCCCAGTCCGCTTGGCGACTCACTACCAGGGCCGCGGGCTGGGGCGGTCGCCCCTCCTGCTGGCGCCGCTTCAAGAGATCGGCGTCGCGGATCAGACAGGTGCAGCCATGGGCGCGGATGGTTTGACCGCCGACCAGGGCGCCATCGGCCCAAGCCAGGGCCTCCTCCAAGGCGCGGCGATCACCGGATCCACCGAGTTGGGCGGCACCCCCTGTGGCGGGAGCCAGGCGGCCGTCCAGGCTGACGGCCAGAACCAGCCTGACCTTAGGCGCCGGCAAGGGCTTCGAGGGCCTGGGGGTTCATGCCCAGCTGGGGCACCTCCGCAAACACCTCAGCGGCATTGTTCGGGCTCTCCTGCAGGCGCACCTTGTGCAGCGAGGCCCCCAGGGCTGCCACGGGGGATTGCAGCAGGTCGGCAATGTGCAGCGCGATGTTCTCGGCGGTGGGCACCGTGCTTGCGAAGTGCTCGACGTCCTTGTTCAAGAACGTGTGATCGAACGGTTCCACCACCAACTCATCCACCGCAGACTGCAGGGCCGCCAGGTCACAGACCATCCCAGTGCGGGGGTCGATGGCACCGCGCACGGTGATGTCCAAGAGGTAGTTGTGGCCATGGCCGTGGGGCCGGGCACACTTGCCGTAGATCTCGGTGTTCTCCTCGAAGCTCAGCTCCGGACGGGCCAAGCGATGGGCCGCCGCGAAGTGGGTGCGGATGGTCAGGAAGGCTTCCATGGAATCGCCGAGCACATCGGCCCAGAGCTTGTCGGTTTCGTAAAGACGCAGCCCCATCAGGGGCAGGTGGGGTGCCAGACGCGTCCAGATGGCATGCACCAAGGCCTCGGTGGTGGGCAAGACCCCCTCCGGACGGCTCAGATCGAATTCCGGCCAGGCCTCGTTCAGGCTGCGGAAATCGAGCTGGGCGGTGACCTGCTCGCGGATGGCGTGCTTCACATCCGAGAGGTTCAGCACCATCCCGTGGGCATCGAGCCCGCCGCCCATGGCGACGATCAACTCGTAGTTGTGACCATGGCCAGGGGACACGCTGCAGGGGCCGAATTGTGCGGCGTTCTGCTCCGGGGTCAGCTCAGGCAGCCAGTAGCGGTGGCTGGCACTAAAGGTGGCCCGGCGCGTGATCACGCAGGGACGCCCCTGGCCGTGGGGTGCATGGGAGGCGACGGACACCGGGCTCGCCGGTGGCGCCGCCATCACTGGCGGAGTCATGACAGCGAGTAACGGAAGCTCGCATCTTAAGAATGTTGGTACTTGCGATGGCGAACCGATGGAGGACACCCGAGTCCAGCTGCGGCAGCGACTGGAGGGCCTGAACCTCTATCTGGTGGGGATGATGGGCAGCGGCAAAAGCAGTGTGGGCCGGCACTTAGCGGAGGGGCTGAACTACCGCTTCATCGATGCCGACACCAGCCTCGAGCAGGTGGCTGGTCGCTCCATCCCCGAAATTTTTGCCAGCGAAGGGGAGAGCGGGTTTCGCGCCCTGGAATCGGCCATGCTCAACCAAATCGCCTCCTGGCATTCCCTGGTTGTGGCCACCGGCGGCGGTGTCGTCACCCAGCCGGCCAATTGGGGCGAACTGCATCAAGGGGTCGTGGTCTGGCTCGACGCCCCCGACGCGATCCTGCTGCAGCGCCTCGAGGCCGACCCCACCCCGCGTCCGCTGATGGAGGCGGAGGACCGCGCCGAGCGCCTGGCGGCCTTACTCGCCGAGCGCCGCCCGCTCTATGCCCAAGCCGACCTGCAGATCCTTCAGGATGGCCGCCCGCCCGAGCAGGTGGCCGAGCAAATCCTCGAGGCCCTGCCTTCGATCATCAAAGAACGCACCGCGCCTCCCCCGGGACAGCTGCAGGTCACCAACGATGCCGGCGAGGTGGGGACCTCGATCAATTAGCCGCGCCGGGCGGCTCCAGGCGAATCGCAAACCACTGCACCGTCACCCCGGGCTGCAGCTCCAACTCACAGGCCGTCTCCAGCAAGCGCTGCGCCTGATCGGCCGTCGTGGCCAAGCCAGACAGGTCCTCTGGGATGGACTCGAGGAAACTCAATTGCTGCTCCAGCCACGCCAAGGTCTCCGCGACGGTCAGGAGTTGCTCGGGCTTCCCCGGCTCCAGCACCACGTAGTGATCCAGCTCGCGGATCAGGGGGTCGGACATGGGGCCGTCTCAGGCGGCAGGATCACAGGCAGCCTGCCACGTGTGCCGCATGCCGCTTGTCCGTCGACCGCTGCTGGCGCTCCTGCTCAGCCTGGTCGTCCTGCTCAGCGGCGGCCTTCCGGCTGCGGCGTCAACCCTGGAGCAACGGCTCGAGGGTTGGCCGGCGTGGAGCCTGCCGGCACCGCTGCCGCGGCCCGGAGCGCGCGATCTCGTCTACCCCGCCTGGTTTGAGGGGAATTGGCGAGCCACCAGCGCCGACCTCAGCGGCGTGGAACCGGAGATCGAGTACGCGGTCCGCTTCATCCAAGACCCCTCCGGACGGATCGTGGGTGACCGCGCCTTCAACGCCAACTCCATCGGACGGGCGCTCCTCGGCGAGCAGCTGCAGCGGGTCCGCAATGACCCCCAGAACCCCAACCGACAACTCGCCGATCTCAGCGGAGATCGCTACCTGGAGTCCACCGTGGTGGGGCGCCGCAGCGAACATCCGCCAATGGATCAGTTCCTGGCAGACGAACTCAGCCTGCAGGTGCTGCATGGCCCGGGCGATCCGCGCGTTAGCCAGGTCGAGACCCTCAGCCGCTATGTCCGCATCGATGCCGATCGGATCGAAGCCCAGCAATGGCAGGTGAGTTACGACTCCCCCGCCGCAGGCCTCATCGCTGAAGCCAAGCGCCACTGGAGCGGAACGCTCGTGCTGAAGCGGCAGCCCTAGGGACGCCCCAATTGGAGCCCGAGGCGATCGCGCCAGAGCCAGAGCGATTCCAAACGGGGATCGTCAGCCAAGCCCGCCACGCCACGGCCCGCCAAGGGACTCCCGGCGGAGCTGGGGAACTTGATCAGGGACAGCTGGGCCATCACCGCCAAGTCCGCCAGGCTGAGTGAATCCCCCACCAAATAGGGCTGGGCCTGCACGAGGGCCGTGAGCTGCTCAAGGCTGCTGCGCAGTTGCTGCAGCACCTGCTGGTCGAGCACTTGACCGACGCCGCTCAGCACCCCGCCGGGCAGGGCGCTCACAAGGGAACGCAGCGGGGATGGGGTGGCCTCCGGCAGCAAGCCATCCCGCAGGACCGCGTCACTGGCTGCCGCCTGCACCAGGGCCATCCGCGCCCCAGCCGCCAGGGCAGTGTCGGCCCAGTCCTCCAGCAAGAGCACCTGGGCCAGCAGGGCGGGATCGCTGGGGAGCAGCGCCGGATCGGGGTGCTTCTGCTCCAGATGCAACGCGATGGCCGTGGAGTCAGCGATCACCTCGCTGCCATCGACGAGGACCGGCACCTGCCGCTGGCCGGAGAGCCGGTAGAGGTCGACCTGACCGACACCTGGGGTGACCTCAATCGGCGTGAAGCTGAGTTGCTTAAAGGCCAGCACCAAGCGGACCTTCTCGCAGAAGGCGGAATGGCGGAACTGATGGAGCTCCAGCATCAAGAGATGAGATCGCGCGGCAACGGGTGCCCTTTGGGGGCAGAGTAGCCAGCACTGTTTGATCAGCGCCCCGGCCCCCATGCGGGACTTTTTTCTGAACGTCACGCGCTATCCGCGCTACCTGATTGCGTTCGGGCTTGGCGTCGCCAACTCCGTCCTGGAACCCCTCGCCCAGCGCCGCAGCAACCCGGTCACCGCCGTCGCCCTGATCGGAGCCCTGGTGAGCGGCCTGGTGAGCCTCACCCTGATTCTGCGTGCCATGGTGACTCCAGAGGTCATCGCATAGCCATGGCGCAAGGTCGTCGCGTTGAGCGCGTGGCCGCTCTGATCCGCCGGGAGGTCAGCGAATTGCTGGTCACAGGGATCAAGGACGAGCGGGTCAGCCTGGGGATGGTGAGCATCACCAATGTCGATGTGGCCGGCGATCTGCAGCACTGCAAGATTTTTGTCAGCGTCTACGGCAGCGCCGAGGTGCAACAGCAAGCCCTCGAGGGCCTGCGCTCAGCGTCGAACTACGTCAAAGGGGAGCTCGGCCGCCGGCTGAACATGCGCCGTACCCCTGAGGTGATCTTCCAGCTGGACCGCGGCATCGAGAAGGGCACCTCCGTGCTCGGTCTGCTGAACCAGCTCGAGGAGCAGCGCCAAGAGCGCGGCGAGGTTCCCGAAGGCACAGGCCAACAGGAGGATGGAGGCTTCTGAGCTCCGGCGGCAGCTCGCCAGCCTGCTGGTGGTGCGGGGCAGCGGCCATGCGCGGGACCACCAGCGCCGCTATCCCCGCTGGGAACTGAGCAACGCGCAGCTGCAGACCCTCCTCGAGCAGGGGGTGGGCGGCGTGATCCTGCTGGGGGGCAGCGCCGAGGAACTGCGCCTGCGCTGCGAGCAACTCCAGCGCTGGGCGAGCCAGCCCCTGCTGCTCTGCGCCGACGTGGAAGAGGGGGTCGGCCAACGTTTTGAGGGGGCCTCCTGGCTGGCGCCTCCCCTCGCGCTGGGGGCCCTGCATGCACGCGATCCCGAGCAGGCGGAGGTCTTAGCGGAGCGCTACGGCCGCTGCACTGGCCGGCAGGCACGACTGCTGGGGCTGAACTGGGTGCTGGGTCCGGTCTGCGACGTCAACAACAACCCGGCCAACCCCGTGATCAACGTGCGCGCCTGGGGGGAGACCCCCGAGAGCGCCGGGGCCCTCGCGGCGGCCTTCATCCAGGGCTGCCAGGCCGAGGGCGTGCTGGCCTGCGCCAAACACTTCCCCGGGCACGGCGACACCAGCTCTGATTCGCACCTGGAGTTGCCCGAACTGCCCCACGACCGCGAACGCCTCGATCAGATCGAGCTGCCGCCCTTTCAGCGGGCCGTTGCCGCGGGGGTGGCCTCGGTGATGACCGCCCACCTGCGCTTGCCGGCCCTGGACAACGCGCAACCGGCCACCCTCTCTGAGGCCGTCCTGACCGGTCTGTTGCGCCAGGAGCTGCAGTTCCCCGGCCTGGTGGTGACCGATGCCCTGGTCATGGAGGCCATCAGCCAGCACCACGGCAGCGCCGAAGCCGCCGTCCTGGCCTTTGAAGCCGGGGCGGATTTGATCCTGATGCCCGCTGAGGCCCAAGAGGCCCTCGATGGCTTGGTGGAGGCCGTACAGAGCGGCCGGATCAGCTGGGAGCGGGTGGAGGCCAGCCTGGAGCGGCGGCGGGCGGCCCTGGCGCGCTGCACGGGTACCCAGGAAGCACAGCAGGGGGCACTGGATGGGCTGATCACCGCGAGCGAACGGCAACTCAGCGGCGAACTGCTCGCCGGCAGCCTCCTGCGCCAGGGCACCCCGGGGCTCCCCGCCGGACCGGGGCTGAACCTGATCCGACTCGACAACCAGCTCAACGCACCGCAGCTGCCACTGGTGGCCCCAGCTCTGCTGCGGCCCGCAGCCCTGGGCTACGAGGCGCGGCTGATCGACGCCCGCAGCCCGAGCCCTTGGAGCGGCGATCCGACAGCGCCTTTGGCCCTCGATCGCCTGCCGGAGGGTCCGGTGCTGCTGCAGCTCCTGGTGCGGGGCAATCCCTTCCGCGGCAGCGCCGGCGGCGATGAACCCTGGCCCCAGGTCGTGCGGCAACTGCTGTCGGCAGGAAGTCTGGCGGGATTGGCGGTCTACGGCAGCCCCTACCTCTGGCAGACCCTGGAGCCGCTGCTGCCGCCGGAGCTGCCCGCGGCCTACAGCCCAGCCCAGATGCCCCAGGCCCAAGCGCTGCTGCTGGAGGCCCTGGGGTTGCCGGAGGCGGCCCTGGAGGGCGGCTTTACCGACTAAGCGGGCAGCTCCCACTAGCCTCGGGCCGACTTCTGCGGCCGCCGGCACCCACCATGCTCAGCCTCTCGATGATCGTTCGGGATGAAGCCGGGCAAATCGAAGACTGCCTGAAGTCCGCTCAAGGCTTTGTCGACGAGATGGTGGTCGTCGACACCGGCTCCAAGGACAACACCGTGGCCCTCGCCGAGGCCACCGGCGCCCGGGTCGAGCAAATCGAATGGCCTGGAGACTTCGCCCCGGCCCGCAACCAGGCGCTCGCGATGGTGCAGGGGGACTGGGTGCTGGTGCTCGATGCCGATGAACGGCTCAAGCCGGAGGCCTGGAAGCCGCTTCGGGCCCTGATGGCCCAACCGGATGTCCTGGTCATCAACCTGCTGCGCCATGAGCGGGGCGCGATCCAATCGCCCTACTCGAACGTCAGTCGCCTCTTCCGGCGCCATCCCCGCATCCAGTGGAGCCGGGCTTACCACTCGATGATTGACGACAGTGTCGCGGCCCTGCTCAAAGAGGAGCCGAAGTGGCGCATCGCTGATTGCTCCGAGCCGGCGATCGACCATGACGGCTACCGGCCCGAGCTGTTGGCCCAAGGCAACAAGCCAGAGCGGCTGCGCCAAGCCATGGAAGAAGAACTCAAGGCCCGCCCCAGCGACCCCTACGCCTGCGCCAAGTTGGGCAGCCTGGAGGTGGCCGAAGGGAACCTCAAGCGCGGCCTGGCGCTCCTGGAGGAGGGCCTCAAGCACTGCCCCGCCGAGGCCCACCCCGAGCGTTACGAGCTGCTGCTGCACCTGGCCCTCGCGCAAGCCGGCCAGAACCCAAAGCAAGCGGAGCAGTACTACCGCCAGGCCCTCGCGATCCCCCTGGCCCCGCGCCTGAACTTGGCGGCTCAACTCAACCTGGCGGCGCTCCTGCTGCAGCTCGGTCAACTTGAGGAGGCGGAAACCCTGAGTGCCAGGGCCACCCGTGTCGCCCCTGAGATCGGCCTGGGCTGGTACAACCTCGGCCTGATTCGCCGGAAGCAGGGCAACCTCGCCGGCGCCCTGGAGGCCTACCGGGAGGCCAAACGGGTCAACCCCGGCCACGCCGAAACCCACCAGAACCTCGCGGTCGCGCTGCTGCTGGGTGGCGACATCGATGGCTCTCGCGGCAGCTTCCGCGATGCCATCCAACTGCTGATCGACCAGGGCCGCACCCAAGAGGCCCAGCGGCTGCACAAGCAGGCCGGCGAACTGGTCAAGCTCGAGGGCTGAGGGATGGAGCTGCAAGGGCGCACCATCGCGGTGACCCGGGCGGAACAGCAACTGGGCGCCGCTCGCCAACTGTTTGAGCAGGCCGGAGCGGAGGTCCTCGATCTCCCCGCCCTCGTCATCGGTCCGCCCGATGAATGGGGGCCGCTCGATGACGCCCTGGCGGAGCTGGAGGAGTTCCACTGGCTCATCGTCTCCAGCAGCAACGGCGTCGACGCGGTGGAGCAGCGGCTCAGGCGCCTTGGCAGCAGCCTGAGCCAGCGGCCCAGCAGCTTGAAACTTGCGGCGGTGGGCCGCAAAACAGCAGCACGCCTGGAGGAGCTGGGGGCCGCCGCCGATTTCGTGCCGCCCGCCTTCGTCGCCGACAGCCTGATTGAGCATTTCCCCGTCTCCGGCTGGGGGCTGCGGCTCCTGCTCCCCCGGGTGCAAAGCGGTGGCCGCACCCTGCTGGCCGAGGCCTTTGGCGAGGCTGGAGCGCGGGTCGTGGAAGTCGCGGCCTATGAATCCCGCTGCCCCGAAGGCCTACCGGCCGCCACCACCACCGCCCTCGCTGAGGGGCGGGTGGATGCGATCACCTTCAGCAGCGGCAAAACCGTCCAACACACCGCCCAGTTGCTCGAGCAGCAGTTCGGTACCAACTGGCGGGAGCCGCTGGAGCAAGTGCGGCTGATCTCGATCGGACCGCAAACCTCGAAGACCCTTCAGGCCGTGCTGGGCCGGGTGGATGGCGAGGCCAACCCCCATGACCTCGATGGGCTCGTCGCCGCCTGCAGCGCCGCCCTTAAAGACTGAGCACCCGCTGCTGACCGGCCTGGTTCAAGCGCAACTCACCGCGCCCCAGGTCAATGCCGGTCACGGTCCATCCCGGAGGCAAGAACGCGGGCAGGCCCGACCCTGGGCAGAAGCCCTGCCGGCCCACACAGACCGTCCCGCTCTGGCCACCCAGGCTGATCAGGGCCTGGGCGCTGCGGCCACTGCCGATCAAACCGGTGAGTTGCAGCTCAGCGGACGTGCGCTCCTCCGTGGCGGTCGCCGCCACCACCGGGGCAAAGGGATCCACGCGGCCATGGGGTTGCGCCTCCACCACCTGCTGCGGGCTCGGCATGGCGATGAAGCCCCCTGACGGGGTGAGGGGCGTGGGCTCTGGAGTCCTGGCCGGGGGCAGGGCGACACCTGTCGTGGGGGCCGTGCTGCTGCTCGAACCTGTCCCGCAGGCCGCCAGGGCCAGCAGCACAGGCAGCGCCAGCATCCAATTCTCAGCTCGCCGCTTGGCCATACCCGCTTTGGACGAGATCGCGGAAGCGGTCCAGGTTGGCCTGGAGCTCCTTGGTCACGATCCCCCCCAGGATGGAGGCATCCATCAGCGGCGCCAACACCCCCGGCAGCTCATAACTCACGGTCAACTTCACGGCCGTGGTCATTGGCCCCTGGGGATAGAAGCGAACGGCCCCTTTCGTGGGCAGTCCTCCAACCGATTCCCAATGGAGCTGTTGCGCCTCGACCCGCTCGGTGATGCGCGCCTTCCACTGGAAGCGAAAGCCCTGGGCCGCCAGGGTCCAGTTGGTTAGATCCGGGTCGCCGTCTTCGGTGGTGACGGACTCGATCCAGTTCATCCAGCGGGGCATGGCCTCGAGATCACTCCAGACCGCCCAGACCCGTTCGGCCGGTGCCTTCACCTCGGTGGTGACGCTGTGTTCAAGCCAACGGCCCATGGTCTCTAGGCAACGGATGAATTGGTGGCCAGCTCAGCCTGACGACCCAGGATCGCAGCGGCGGCAAGACGCCCGCTCATCGTGGCGCCTTCCATCGAATCGATGTAGTCCTGCTTGGTGTAGCTCCCGGCCATGAAGAAGTTGGCCACCGGCGTGGCCTGATCCGGGCGGTAGGGCTCCATCCCCGGCGCCTCGCGGTACAGGGACTGGGCCAGCTTGACGACGTTGCTCCAGACCAGGTTGAGGTTCTTGGCCGAGGGGAACAGGCGCCGCACCTGGGCATCGGTGGCCGCGACGATCTCTTCGGTCTTCTTGGGAATCCAGGGGTCGCCTGGGGTGAGGACGCACTGGAGCAGGGAGCCGACGCCCTCCTTGCGGTAGTCCACGGGACTGGCCAGGGCCAGGTCCGCAAAACAGCTGAAGTCGGCGTCTGCGGTGTAGAGCAGGTTGTCGAGACCGGCGGGGCGCGCCACATCGCGGCGGGCGGCCTCGGCCATCGGGGAGTCGCCCAGCTCGGTCACCCAACCGTCGTAGCGGAGCTGAACCGTGGCGACGGGTACGGCCTCCAGCTTGTAGAGGTTGTCGAAGAGGGGCCAACGGCGCCAGGCCGCCGGGACCATCCGCTGGATGCCCGGCACATCACAGGCCGCCAGGTAAGTGTCGGCTTCAACCTGCAGATCCCCATCGGGGGTGCCAAGGGTCAGCCCGGTCACGCGGGTTTCGCCGGCGGCTTCTTCGAACTGGACCTCGGTCACCCGGTGCCGCAGGTGTAGCCGCGCCCCGCGCTCCTGGATGTACTCAAGGATCGGACCGGTCAACCAGCGATGGGGGGAGCCCTTCAGCAGGTTGAGCTTGGAGGCCTCGGTCTTGGCCGCGAACATCATGAAGATGGTCAGCATGCAGCGGGCCGAGATCGCCTCGCAATCGATGAAACCGAGGGCGTAGGCAATCGGATTCCACATGCGGCGGATGCTCTGCTCGCTGCCGCCGTGGCCCAGGAACCACTCCTGGAAGCTGATCCGATCCAGGTCGCGAATCACCTTCATCGCCCCCTCGTAATCCACGAGGCCGCGCACGATCGGGCTGGTGCCCAAGGCCAGGGCATTGCGCAGCTTGTCCAGCCAATCGAGCTGCGGCGTGGTGAAGAAGGCCTTCAGGCCGTTGAAGGGTGCCCCTAAGGCGAATCGGAAATCCAGCTCCCGCAGATCCCCACCGGCGTTCACAAACAGGTGGGTGTGATCTTTGGGCAGGAGGTTGTCGATCGCCCCCACCTTGCGGAGGAGGGCGAAAAGGTTGGCGTAGTTGAAGAAGAAGACGTGCAGGCCCATCTCGATGTGGTTGCCGCCCTCATCGACCCAACTGCCGACCTTGCCGCCCATGAAGGGGCGCGCCTCATAGAGGTCCACCTCGTGGCCGGCATCCACCAGATCCACCGCCGCCGCCAATCCGGCCAGACCCGCACCCACGATGGCGACCCGCACCCTTGTTCTCCCACGAATGGGGTGACTCTATGGAGAAGGGTGACAAGGCAGCGGAGAAAGGGCCTCCATAGAGTGGGGTCACAGGCCATTGCTCCGATGACCAGCGAGACCGCCACCCCAGTCGCGACCCACACCGGCCGGGACGGCAAAGGGATCCTGATCACCGAGCCGGCGATGAAACAGCTGGCCACCCTGCTGCCGGCCCAAGGGGAAGGGAAGGTCCTGCGGGTGGGCGTGCGCTCCGGCGGCTGCAGCGGCATGAGCTACACGATGGACTTCATCGATGGCAGCGAGATCCGCGAGGACGATGAGCGCTACATCTATGAGCCCAGTGGAGCCCCCAGCTTCACCGTGGTGAGCGACCCCAAGAGCCTCCTCTACATCTATGGGATGCAGCTCGACTTCTCATCGGCCCTGATCGGCGGTGGGTTCAACTTCACCAACCCCAACGCCACCCAAACCTGCGGCTGCGGCAGCTCCTTCGCGGTCTGATCCCCCTCGGGTGCGAATCTGAGCTGACGAAACGGCACGCCCTCCGCCATGACCGCCACTGACGCGCCCTCTCTGTTTGAGCAGGCCCTGAAGAGCTACAACGAGGGCGCACCGCTGTCTGAGGTGATCGCCAGCTTCCAGCAGATCACCCAACAGGACCCCCGGCTGTCCGCCGGCTGGACGTGCCTGGCCTGGCTGCAACTGCTGGACAACCAAGCGCAGACGGCGCTGCGCTCAGCCCGGATGGCGGTCAAGCTCAACCCCCAGGACCCCCAGGCCCGGATCAACCTGAGCCTGGCAATGCTCGAGAACAACGTCAAAGGCGTGCGCGAGCACATCGAGTTGGTGCAGCGCGTGCGGGTGATGGCCCCGGAGATCGGCGAAGAACTCGACTCCTCCATCGCCGACGGCTTGGGCCGGCGCCCTGACTGGCAGGCCCTGCAAAAGGTCAAAGCTTGGCTGCACGGTTGATGGCCCACCACGGCCAGCGGCGCATCCTGCTGCTGAGCAACGGCCACGGCGAAGACCTCAGCGGCGCCCTGATTGGAACGGCACTCCAGCACCAGGGGTGCAGCGTTGAGGCGCTGCCCCTGGTGGGCCACGGCCAGGCCTACATCCAGGCCGGCATCACGACGCGGGGCAAGACCCGCGAGTACAGCACCGGCGGCCTCGGCTACACGAGCCTGATAGGACGGATCACCGAGGTCGTGCAAGGGCAGGTGCTCTACCTGCTGAGCCGGCTGCTGCTCTTGCTGCGCATCGGCCATCGCTACGACCTGATCCTGGTGGTCGGCGATGTCATTCCTGTGCTGGCGGCCTGGTTGAGCCGCCGGCCGATGGCGACGTACCTGGTGGCCTACTCCAGCCACTACGAAGGACGCCTGCAGCTGCCCTGGCCCTGCGGCGGCTGCCTGAAATCCAAGCGCTCCCTGGCTGTCTACAGCCGCGATCAACTCACCGCGAGCGACCTCAGCGAGCAGTTGCAGCGGCCGGTTCAGTTTTTCGGCAACCCCTTCTTTGATGGGGCCCTGGGGGAGAGCGATGCCTTGGCGGGGGCGCCGCGGCAACGGCTCGGTCTGCTGCCCGGCAGCCGACTGCCGGAGGCCCTGCACAACCTTGAGCTGATGCTGCGGGTGCTGGAGCGCCTGCCCGAAGCGCTCCGGCCTCCCCAACGCCTCGGACTGCATGCGGCCCTGGTGGGGAAACTGACGCCCCAGGAAGTCGCGCCCTTGGCGAGCCGGTTGGGCTGGCGCTTGGAACTGGAGAGCAGCAGCCGTTGCAGCCTTCAGCGTGGACCCCTCCACCTGCAGTTGGAGTGGGGGCGTTTTGCGGCTGTCATCCAGCAGTGCGACCTGCTGCTCTCGATGACGGGGACCGCTGCCGAACAGTGCGTCGGCCTGGGCAAGCCCGTCCTGCAGCTCGTCGGCGACGGGCCCCAGTTCACCGACAACTTCGCCGAAGCCCAGCGTCGGCTGCTGGGGCCAGGCCTGTTCTGCGCCCCGGGGAACGGGGGCAGCGAGGAGCAGCTGCGGGGGACAGCTGAGCTCCTGGAGGAACTGCTCAACCGCCTGCTGGTGGATCAGCGCTGGCATGAGGAACTGCGGCAGCTCGGCGACGAGCGCATCGGCAGCGGGGGCGGTGCCGCCAAGATGAGCGCTGATTTATTGGAGCGTCTGGCGCAGCGCCATGGCTGAAGCGACCCCACCCAGCACCGGCCAACGCCTGAAGGGCTATTTGGATGCGGTGCTGGTCGCGGACGTCTTCGTGGTGATCGCCGGAGCCATCTGGTTCGGCGTGGCCGTGGTCTGCCACAGCCGTGGGATCGAGGCGCCCCTCAACCTCTTTCAGAGCCTCTGGGAGCCCCTGTTCACGCCGGCCATCGGCCTCCTGATGGGAGCGGCGATCCTGAGCGGCATCCTGGGCTGGGCCCTCAAGTGGTGGCGCGGGCGAGAGCCGCGCTGAGCTCAGCGTCTTCAAAGACAAATCCCTGCTGCTGCAGGCGCTCCGGCAGAACCTGCTGCCCCTCGAGCACCACCTTGGCGCCATCGCCCAGCAGGAGCTGAAGGATCGGTGCGGGCACCGGCAGCAGGCTGGGGCGCCCGAGGGCCTGCCCCAGGGCGGCCGCGAAGTTGACCATGCTGCACGGAGCGGGTGCCACGGCGTTGTAGGTGCCTTGGTAGGCGGTCTTGCTGAGGGCCTCGCCGATCAGCCTGCAGAGGTCATGGCGGGTAATCCAGCTCATCCACTGCTGGCCGTTGCCAATCGGTCCGCCGAAGCCCGTCCGAAAGACCGGCAGCATCTTGCCGAGGGCGCCGCCATCGGCGCCGAGGACAATCCCGATCCGCAGGATCACGACGCGCGCAAAGCTTGAGGCCGCCTCGGCTTCTTTCTCCCAGGCCTGGCAGAGCCCGGCGAGGAAGTCACTGCCCGCGGGGCTGGTTTCGCTGAAACGCCCGGTCTCACTAGTGCCGTAGTAGCCGATGGCCGAGCCGCTGATCAGGGTCTGGGGTCGCTGGCCCTCCGGCAGCGCCTGCATGGCGGCCACCAGCGCACGGGTGGTGTGGATGCGACTGCTCGTGAGCAGGGCGCGGTGGGCATCGCTCCAGCGCTTCTCCGCGATGGGCTCACCGGCCAGGTTGATCACCGCCTCGCTTGTGGCCAGGGCCTCTTGCACGGCGGGGAGCTGCCACGTGGCCGCCTGGGCGGGGTCGGCCTGAAGGCGCTGCAGTTGGGGGGACTGGACGGCCGCCAGGGGAGCACTGGAGCGGCTGATCAGCACCAACTGGTGGCCCGCCGCGAGCAGCTGTGGCACGAGGGCCCGACCGACAAAACCACTGCACCCCACCAACAGAATCCGCACTCGCCCAGAGCCCTTGAACTGGGGCAAAGGCTAGGGACCCTCTGGATCTCCGAGCGGGAACTAGCCTGGCGGCTACCCGACCTCGTTGCCATGGCCGAAGCGCCCGCCAGCAAACCCGCGGCCGCCGCCATCAAGAAAGGCGCCCTGGTGAAGGTGAACCGCGCGGCCTACGGCGGCAGCCTGGAATCCAAGGCCAGCGACACCACCGCGCCGGACTATCTCTTTGAGGGCCCCGCTGAGGTCCTGATGGTCAAAGGGGATTACGCCCAACTGCGTTACCGCCGGCCAGTGCCCGACATTTGGCTGCGGCTCGATCAACTGGAAGCCTTCAACTAAAGGTCCAACCGACGGCGCTCCGCCTGGAGCCGGGTGCGCCTTTGCTTGGCTTCCCGCAACATCTCGCGGCCGTCGTGGAGGTAGTTGTCGACGTAGCCCATCGTGTAGCGCTCGAGTTCCACCACGGCGTCTTTGACCTGGGAGAGGCAGTGGTAAACGCTGAGGCTGAAGCCCTGGGCTGAGGCCGGCGCGGCCATGGAGCGGTAGAGCGTCTCCACCTTTTCGAGCTTGGCTTGGCTCTGCTCGAGGTAGGCACAGAAGGCCTCCATCAGCTGATCGTCATAGGGATCGGCAGAGAGCGCCTTGAATTCGGCGGGGAAAGGATTGATGACCTGACCCAGCAGACGATCAATCGGCGCGTAGACCGTCTGCAGCCAGACCAGCAAGGCTTCATCGCCGCGGGCTGATTCCGCCGTGGCCTTTCGGGCCGCCCGGCCGGCAGCGGCGGAGCGCACGGTGGCCTGATGACTGCTGACGACGCGATGGCGATCGTGCTCGGCTCGGCGCTCGCGATCCCCGAGCACCTCCCAGGCTGCGTTGATGGCCAGGATCGCCTCTTCGTCTCCGCCGGCATCGGGGTGATGCTGTTTGACCAGGGCGCGATAGGCCGCCTTGATCTCGGCGCCACTGGCTGTCGCCGCCACACCGAGCACCAGATAGGGATCGCGGGCGGACTGGGGCATGCAATTCAGAGGAGGGTCGCCCCATCCTTAAACAGCAAAAAGCCCCCCGCCAAAGGCGGAGGGCAAGGGGGTGCTCTGAAGAATCAGAAGCGGAAGGTGGTCATCAGCAGGCCGCCAAAGACGTTGTCCTTGGCGTTGTAGGCCCCGGTGCTGGTGTTGTACTTGCCGTACTGACCGTCGAGGTTGTTGATGTAGTACAGCGCGGGCTTCACCGAGATGTTGTCGGAGACCTGGTACTCGTACCACCACTCCCACATGGTGTTGGAGTCCATCGGGGTGCTGGCGCCGGCGACGGTGCCAACGGAGCCGCCACCGTTGTCGCTCACGTAGGGGGCCTGACCGACGGCCATGCCGGCCTTGTTGCCCTTACGGAGGGCGTCGTTCCACTGCAAGCCCACCATCCAGGACTGGGTCTTGGCCCAGTTGTCGGTGCGGTAAGGAATGCCGCGGAAGGTGGCGTTCTCGGAGTTGGTGGAACCCCAACCGAGGCTCACGGTCGGAATCCAACCGGTGTTCTCGGGGATCCAGGAACCGCTCACGCCGTAGCTGTTGTTGCTGCCGGTCCGCCCCACGTCAAAGCCGTAAGGGGTGGCGCGGTGCAGCTTGGAGTTTTGGGCGTAGGTGTAGGCCGCCGCGATGGCGTAGTTACCACCGATGAGCGGGGTGTTCTTGCCGAGGTAGCCCAACTGGGTCACCGAGACGCTGTTGGAGCCGCCGGTCATGATCCCGCCGGTGCTGGGGTTGCCGTCGGAGCCATCAGCGGAGACGTAGTTGCTGCTGATGGCGAGGCCCTTGATGCCAAGCAGCGTCTTGTAGGTGCCACCGAAACCGGCACCGAAACCGCTCTTGTTGTAGACGCCGGGGGAGCCAGCACGGGTGAAGAAATCAAGCAGGCCCGGCTTGTAGACCGAGGGCACACCGATGGCGAGCATGCCGGGGTCATCGATTCGCACTCGAGCGCCAACGTTGAAGTTGAACTTCTCGCCAGCAGGAAAGGCGTAGAAGAGGCGGTTCACGCCAACGACGTTGGGCCCCGCGGGTTCCTGGAAGGCAGGATCGAGCTTGAGCAGGCCGTAGTTGTAGGCGCTTAGCTGGAAGTTGCCGGCCCGCAGCAGGGTGCGCAGCAGGTCCTTGCCGGTGAAGCTGGTGTCGAGATAAAGGCGCTGGTCGTAGTTAAACGTGGTGGCACCACGCTTGGCCTTTTTAAAAGCGGTTGTATAGGCCGTATCAACATCACCAGCGGCCGTATTCGTGCCGGTGAAGCTATTCGCACCCAAAACGAATCGGGTGAAACCACGCAGCTTGGTCGTGGTGGAGAACTGGGTCGCTTGCAGCTCGCCGACCTTGGCCTCGAGGCCATCGACGCGGCCGCGGGTGATGGCGAGCTCGCGTTCGAATTCCTTCATCAGGCGCTTGAGCTCGTCGGTCACTTCAGTGATCCGGTCGAGGCAAGCGTTCAGCAGTGCGGCCGCTTCATAGCGGGTCATCGCACGGTTGCCGCGGTAGGTGCCGTTGGGGTAACCAGCGACGCAGCCGTAGCGCTCGATCAGGTTGCTCAGTGCCTGGTAAGCCCAGTCGGTGGGCTGCACGTCGGAGAACTGGGTGATCGAAGTCACCTGCTCGGCTGCTCTGCCTGACGCAGAAGAGGGGCCGTACTGGCTCAGCCCAGCGATGTTGACGTCAGCGGCGTTTGCAGCGACAGGAGCCAGAAGGCCCAGAGCTGCAGGCGCCAGAAGAAGCTTCTGGAACAGTTTGATTGGTCCTCACACCAAAAGAGGAACCCCAAAGAGGGGAGCAGAAACACTATTGGTTGTGCATCCAAGGCTCTGAACCGTGGGCACGGATCCGCGTATCAAATGCGACGAGCCACCCACCGAAAAGACAATTTCAGGCCGAATCGCAGGCCTTCCGGCAACAAAAAACCCCGGACAGAGCCGGGGTTGATCGAGGTCTTCGAGGACGGTGCGTGAGAAGAAAGTGGGGCCCTATGTGTGAGGGAAGAGCCCCAGTTGTTCTGGATCAGAACTTGAAGGTGGTCTTCAGGATGCCACCGAGGTTGTTGAGGGTGGCGTCGTACTGACCGTCGGAGGCAAGTTTGCCGTCCTGACCTTGGAAGTTGTTGATGTAGAACAGCGCAGGGGTGACGGTGATGTTGTCGGTCACCTGGAACTTGTACCACCACTCCCACATGTAGTTGGAGTCCAGAGGCGTCTTAGGACCTTCGACGGCGCCGTAACCGGTGCTGGTCACGAAGGGAGCCTGGCCGACGGCCATGCCGAGGTCGTTGCCCTTGACGAAGGTGTCAGGCCATTGGAGACCCACGTACCAGGACTGAGCCTTAGCCCAGGTGTCGGTACGAACAGCGCCGTTCTCGAAGGAACTGGTGCCCCAGCCGGTGCTGACGGAAGGAATCCAACCGGTGCTCTCGGGAACCCAGTAGCCGCTCAGGCCGAAGCTGTTGGTGGTTCCGGTAGCGCCGTAGGTCAGCGAGTAAGGGGTACCAACAAACAGGGTGTTGGCTTGGCTGTAGGTGTAAGCAGCGGCAATGCTCCAGGCGCTACCACCGATGACGGGGAAGCTGTTGCCGGTGTAAGCCAGCTGACTCACGCTGACAGAACTGGAGTTCTCGGTTGCGATACCGCCGTTGGCAGCATCGTTGCCGTTGATAGCAACGTAGTTGGTGCTCAGGGTGACGCCGTCGAAGCCCAGAACGTTGTTGTAGGTGATACCGGCACCAGCACCCAGACCATCGAGGTCATATGCGCCAGGAGCACCGGCGTAGGTGAAGAAGTCGAGGATGGTGTCGGCGGGGTAGACGCTGGGCCAAACGCCGAGCATGCCTGCGTCGTCAACACGAACGCGACCACCAACGGTCACGCTGAAGTCTTCTCCAACGGGGAAGTTGTAGAAGAGGCGGTTGACGGCGACAGAGTTTGCACCTGCGGGCTCTTCGAAGCCGACCTCAGTTGCAGAGAGACCTGCAAGACCAGAGGCGCCGAAGTTACCGGAGCGCAGCATGGTGCGCAGCAGGTCCTTGCCGGTGAAGCTGGTGTCGAAGAACAGCTTCAGGTCGTAGTTGAAGGTGGTGCCGCCCTGAGCAGCCTTAACGGCATCAACGTTCGCAGTGTTGTTGGAGCCGGAGAAGCTCTGAGCACCCAGCATGAAGGTGGCGACGCCACGCAGCTTGGTGGTGGTGGAGAACTGGGTTGCTTCCAGCTCGCCGACGCGGGCCTCGAGGCCGTCCACGCGACCGCGGAGCACAGCCAGCTCACGCTCGAATTCCTTCATCAGGCGCTTGAGCTCATCGGTCACTTCAGTGACCCGGTCGAGGCAAGCGTTCAGCAGTGCGGCCGCTTCATAGCGGGTCATCGCACGGTTGCCGCGGTAGGTGCCGTTGGGGTAACCAGCGACGCAGCCGTAGCGCTCGATCAGGTTGCTCAGTGCCTGATAAGCCCAGTCGGTGGGCTGCACGTCGGAGAACTGGGTGATCGAAGTCACCTGCTCTTCGGTGCCGTACTGGCTCAGGCCAGCAATGTTGACGTCAGAGGCGTTTGCAGCGACAGGAGCCAGAAGGCCCAGAGCTGCAGGCGCCAGAAGAAGCTTCTGGAACAGTTTCATTGGTCCTCACACCAATAGAGGATCGAGACACGAGGTCTCTTTGTGATGATCAAGGCCCCTGAGGGGCCAGAAAAGCGGTCATGTGCCACAAACAGCAATGACACGTAGCAACGGATACCAAAAGTCTGGTTTTCGGTGGCTGCCCTTCCTGCCGCTGTTGATCAGCGTCGCGCCCCGCAGCTACCTGGCCCACGACGAGGGGTACTACGCCCTGCAGGCCCGCTGGATCCAAGAGAGTGGCCAGTGGCTGGCGCCCCTCTGGTGGGACCAACCCCTGTTTGATCGCACCATCGGCGTCCAGTGGCTGATCGCCAGTGCCCAAAGCCTCTTCGGGCCCAACAGCTGGGCGGCACACCTGCCATCTCTGCTGGCGGCAGCTCTTGCGCTCTGGCTCACCGCACGCCTGGCCTCTGGTCTGCTCGGCCCAGGCTTGGGTTGGCTGAGTGCAGCCCTTCTGGCCCTCACGCCTCTCTTTATTAACTACGCCCACCTCGCCAGCCAGGACATGCCCCTGCTGGCCCTCGAGCTGCTCGGGGTATGGGCCCTGCTGCAGGCCCAGCCCCAAGCGTCAGGCGGTTGGCGGATCGCGGCAGGACTCTGGCTGGGGCCAGCCTTTTTGATCAAAGGCTTCATGACCGCCCTGCCGGTCCTCGCCCTGCTGCCCTTCCTCCTGCTCAAGCGACGGTTCCTGCTGCGCGCGCCGGCCTTCTGGTCCGGACTGCTGCTGGGTTGGCTTCCCGTGGCGCTCTGGCTGGGTTTGAGCCTGCAGCACTACGGCGCCGGCGTGGTCGGCGGACTGCTGGACAAATTGCTCTTCCTCTCCGAAAGCGACGTCTACAGCGCCGGGCCCTTCTATTACTTCTGGAACATTCCGGCCAACTGCGCACCCTGGAGTCTGGTGGCCATCGCTGGGCTGGTGTGGGGGCTGAAGCGCTGGCGCTCCGAACAGGGACTGCTTCTGCTGGTCTATCCGCTCAGCCTGCTGCTGCTGCTGAGTTGCTTCCGCACCAAGACCCCGTACTACGGCCTGCAGCTCACGCCGTTTCTGGCGATCTGGGCCGCCAGCGGCCTGCGTCTCTTCGCGCAATCCGGGATCGCCCGGCCGCGGGCCATCGCCTGGTGCCTGGCGGGCCTCGGCGTTCTGCTGAGCCTCGCCGGGGTGCTCCTGCTGCTGCCCGGCAACCTGCTCAACCTCGAGATCCCGCCCCTGGCGCCAGCACTGGTGGGGCTAGCAGCCCTCGTGCTCGGCCTGAGCTGGGCCCTCCTGCCCCAACAACAGTCACAGAAACGCGTCCTCGCCGCCGTCTTGATCGGTCCCTGGCTGGCCCTCAGCCTGCTCGTGCAGGGAGGACTCTTTAGTGATCGCTCCCCCGCCGTGCGCCAAGCCCTGAGCGCTGGTGAGCTGCCTGCGCTACTGGCCGCCGAACCGGTGGCCGTGATCAGCCAAGGCTCCTTGAGCGGCCAGGCCCATGCCCAATTGATCCTCGTCGCCCTGGGCACACCGCAGCTCGGTCCCAAGCTCGAGAACGCACAAGACCTCGCCCCCGGCGCTTTGACCTGGATCGAGTCAGCCGCGCTGCAGGATTCGGCCAATCGGGACCTCATTCCCCTGGCCGCGGGCGATGATCTGGCCCCATGGACCTTGGTACGCAGCCCCAGCGGCAACTGAACCGGCGTGATGGCCTTCTGCTGCTGGCCCTCTGGCTGATCTGTCTGCTGCTGGATGGCCTCTGGATTCAGCAACACCAGGCCCCACCGGCCTGGGACCAGGGAGATCACCTCAGCCGCGCCCTGGGTGTTTGGCAGGTGCTCAGCCAGCCGGCCCCCTGGAGCGGCGGCTGGTGGCACAGCCTCTGGGCCCAGGCCCCCAGCTACCGGGGGCCGCTGACCTACATGCTGAGCGCCCCCGTTCTGCAGCTGCTCGGGCCGAGCTTCAGCAGCGCGATCGCCTCCGGCGCAGTCTTCAACGGGATCCTGCTGCTGAGCTGCTACGGCCTGGGACGCCAACTGCACAGCCGCCGCGCGGGGCTCTGGGCGGCGCTGTTTGTCGCGGCCGCCCCCGCGTTGCTCAACCAACGCACCGACTACCTGATTGATCTGAGCCTGACCGCGCTGATGACCGCCGGCTGGTGGGTGCTCAGCCAGCGACGCTGGTTCGCCCGCCAACGGCGCTGGCTCTGGTCCGTCCTCAGCGGCATCGGCCTGGGGCTCGTCGCCCTGACCCGGCCCACGGGGCTCGTCCTGCTCTGGCTGCCTCTGGTGCTGCTGCTGGTCGGCGGCCTGCGCGAAGCGCGCCACGGCCACTGGCGTCCCCTCGCCGAGGGGGCAACCGGGGGACTGATCGCCTGGCTGCTGGTCTGGCCCTGGTTCAGCCAGAACTGGCTGACAATCCTGAGCACCATCAACAAAGCCCGCCAATGGGGGGTCGCCTACCAAGACGGCTTGGAGGCCAACAGCCTGGAGGGGTGGCTCTACTACTTGAAGTCGCTGCCGGCGATGTTGGGCAGCAGCCTGACGGTCCTGGTGCTGGTGGGCGGGGGCATCGCCCTGGTGCAGCGCAGGCCCCCGCTCAAGGCCGACAAGGCCTGGCTGCTCTGGTGGTTGAGCTTTCCGCTCGGGGGCCTGCTGGTGTGCATCCTGATGACCAGCAAGGACTTTCGTTTTGTCCTGCCCCTCCTGCCGCAGCTGGCGGTGGGGCTGGGCCTGGTGGTGGCCAGCGTCGAGCGCCGCTGGACCCCCGTTTGGCAGGCCGCACTGGTGCTCGTCGCCCTGCTCGGAGCGCTCTGGAGCCAATTCGGCTGGGGACCGAAGCTGAGCAGCTTTCCGCCCCATCGCCCCAACCCCCAGGGGGGCTGGCCCCTCGAGGCGATCGTGGCGACGGTCCGCGAGACCAGCCCCAACCAGCTCTCCACCCTGGCGGTGCTGCCCGACAGCGAAGGGCTGAACGCCTTCAACCTCGAGGCCGAGGGGCGGCGCCAGAAATTCCGCATGGCCGCCCGCCAGACCGTGGCCCCGAAGGAGCGGCTGGAAGAGGAACTCAGCAACTTCGATTGGTTCCTCAGCAAAGGCGGAGACCAGGGGGTCATGAGCGATGAGCGGCAGGCGCGCCAAGCCGAACTACTGCAGAGCTCTCCCGCATTCGAACTGGTCAAGAGCTGGCCCCTCCCCGATGGCAGCCAGGCCCAGCTGCTGCGCCGCCGATCCCTCAGCGTCAGCGCCAAGCCGGTGCGTTGCTCCGGTCCGCTCAGCGGATCCATCACTGCGATTCCAGGCGGCCTGGACATCCAGGTCTCCGGCCCGAGCGCCGTTCTTCAGGGTTCGCGGCTGCTGGTCAGCATGGAGCAAGCCGGGCAGAGGCTTGAAGCGGATCAGGCCCTCGGCCAAGGCTTACTGCGCCTGCCTCAAGGCTGCGCCACCGTCCAGCAGGAGCTCGCCTTCAGCAACAACGGCGGGAGCTGGCGCGCCCAACTGCAACTGCTCGCGGCCAACGGCAAGCGACGGGCGATCCCGCTGCCGCAGGCCAGCACCCTTGAACTAGAGGCTGGGACTCAGGAGCCCGGCGCCCTGGCCGCCAACCGTGTCGCCCTGCTGCGCGACCTCGGGGGCCAGCTGCGCCGCGGGGAACTGGACAGCCTCTTCTCCAAGGTCGGCCAGCTCAACCAGAGCGACCCCGAGCAGATCTATTTGGCCGACGCCGAAGCCATCCTGCTGGCCCGACTCCAGGACGATCCCGGTGACCTGAACGACCTCTACAGCCTGGCCCTCGCCCAGGCGCTGCAACGGCATGCCAGCGATGCGGCGCAGACCTTGACCCAGATCAAGAGCCTGGATCCCTCCAATCCGAATGCCCTGCTCGGGCTTGGAGTCGTAGAGCTTTATCGCTTTCGACCGGTCCAAGCCCAGGTGGCGCTTGATCAAGCAGCGAAGATGAGCCCCAACAACTCCACCTTGCGCACGCTGCGCATCGTGGCCAGCGCCCTGCGCCTGGATCTGCCCCAGACCCTCCACCTGCTTCGTTCATGACCACCTCGAGCCAGCAGATCCAGTTCCGCCAACGCAACCGCACCTATTACGCGGATCTCGAGCGGCTGCATCAGCTGCTGGTTCCGCCGGGGCTACGGGTGCTGGAGGTGGGCTGCGGCACCGGTGATCTTCTGGCTCACCTGCAACCGGCCCATGGGGTTGGGATTGAGCTGGACCCGGAGGTGGCCGCTGTCGCCCGGGAGCGCCATCCCGAACTGCGGATCCTGGCGACCAACGCCGAGACGATGACCCCGCAGAGCATCGGCGAGACCCAACCGTTCGATGTGATCCTGCTGCCGAACACCCTGAACACGCTGCAGGACGTGCAAGGGGTGCTGGAGCGGCTGGAGGCGTTTTGTCACCCCCGGACCCGCTTGGTGGTGAGTTTCCACAATTGGCTCTGGCAACCGCTGCTGAAGACCGCGGAACGCCTGGGCCAGCGGCAACCGCAGCCCCCGGAGAGCTGGCTGACCCCGAACGATGTCCGAAACCTGCTCGATCTCGCGAGCTGGGAGGTGCTCAAGGAGGGCCAGCGCTGCTTGATCCCCCGCCAGATTCCGCTGCTTACCCCCCTAGCCAACCGTTGGCTGAGCCAACTGCCGCTGATCGACAACCTGGGGCTCACCCACTGGATGGTGGCCAGGCCCGCCCGTCAACAGCGCCAGAACCCAAGCGTCAGCGTCGTCATCCCGGCGCGCAACGAAGCCGGCAACATCGTCCCAGCGATTGAACGGCTGCCGGAACTGGGCCGTTTCACCGAAGTGATCTTTGTCGAGGGGCATTCCTCCGACAACACCTGGGAGGAGATCGAGCGGGTCTGCGAGACCTACCAAGGCCCGATGAGCCTGAAGAAATTCCGCCAGACGGGCAAAGGCAAGGCCGATGCGGTCTGGCTCGGTTTCGACCAAGCGGAAGGGGATGTGCTGATGATCCTCGACGCCGATCTGACCGTCAGACCGGAGGATCTACCGCGTTTCGCCCAGGCCATGGCCGATGGGCGCGGTGAGTTCGTCAACGGCTGCCGCCTCGTCTACCCCCGCAGCTGGGAAGCGATGCCGCCGCTGAACACCGCGGCCAACCGCTTCTTTGCCGCCGCCTTCTCCTGGTTGCTGCGCCAACGGCTCAAGGACACCCTGTGCGGCACCAAGGTGATCTGGAAGGACGACTACGAACGGCTCAAAGCAGGTCGCAGTTACTTCGGGGACTTCGACCCATTCGGAGACTTTGACCTGCTCTTTGGCGCCAGCAAGCTGAATCTGAAGATTGTCGAAGTGCCTGTCCGCTATCAAGAACGCAGCTACGGCAGCTCGAACATCGCCCACGTCAAAGAGGGCTTGATCCTGGGGCAGATGTGCGTCTATGCCGCCCGCAAGTTGAGGTTCATTCCCTGATGCGGCGCCGTTGGCTCTTCGGGCTGGTCGCAGCCCTCGCGATCTACCTCGGGCTCACCACCGCCTTTGGCATCCAGGACGTCAGCGCCACCCTGGGGGAACTGCCCTGGCGCTGGTGGATCCTGGCCCCGGGCATTTGCCTGGGGAGCCACCTCGTGCTGATTGGCCGCTGGTCCTATTACCTGCGCCAACTGGGCTTCCCCCTGCCCCTCAAACCCGCCGCCAAGACTTATGCGGCGGGCCTCGCCTTGATCGCCGCCCCGGGGCGCAGCGGCGAAGCGGTCCGCGGCCTCTGGCTGCAGCGGCGCCACGGCTTCCCGCTGACCGTGGGCGTTGGCATCACCCTGGCGGAACGGCTGGCTGATCTGGCCAGTGCCCTGCTCGTGCTGAGCTGGGGTCTCGGGGAGCAGGTCTGGATCGCAATGCTGATCGGCCTTGCGGTTCTCGGTGTGGGCGGCTGGGTGCTGACCCACCCCCGGGTCCTCCGCAGACTGGAGCATTGGCTCGAGCGCCTGCCGCTGCATCAGCGCTGGAACGGTCTGATTCGCCTGCTGCGCGAAGCCCTGCTGGCCATGGGCCGGATGCGGCAGTTGATGAAACCCAAACCCCTCATCGTCGGCACCCTGCTGGCCTGCATCTGCTGGATGATCGAGGCGGGATTATTGGTGGCGCTTTACCAGGCCCTCGGTGTGGACCTGAGCCTGCATCAAACCGCCGTGATTCGAACGGCGACCGGCCTGGGCGGTGTGATCTCGCTGTTGCCCGCCGGCTTGGGCACCAGTGAAGCCACCTCGATTGGCTTGGCGATGCTTTACGGAGCCGACCGCTCCCAAGCCCTGGCCGTCACGCTGCTGCTACGGCTCTGCACCCTCGCCGTTCCCTGCCTGGTCGGCGTCCTGGCGCTGGTGCGCCAACCCGACCTCAGCCGTTCTGCTGAATCTTGAGTCGGCGTTGCTCGATCAGCAGCACCGCCAGCGCCACCAGCAGCATCAGCAGGGAGGCGTGGAAATAGTTGTGGGGCAGGAATTTCCGGACATCACCCGTGGCGGGCCCCACGGCTACCGCCATCGCGATCAGGCCGCTCGCGAGCCACTCGGGCCGCGTCATCGGACCTGACTCGAGCGGGCGCGGCGGGCATTGGGCGGCCGTCACCACCATCGCCAGGAGCAACAGGATCACGCCGTACCGCAGCCAGTCATGGGTGATCAAGACGAAGGGCAAGGCCACAGGCACCCAGAGAAGCCAGACCCGAATGCCCAGGCTGCGTTCAGCGGGTCTGCGTTCCGCCATGGCCGTCAACAGCGCAATGCCATAAACCAGCACGGCACCCAAGGAACGTGCCATCCGTGACAACGTCTCTCGGGGCGAATCAGAGAGATAGCGGCTGAACTCCTGCTTCACGTTGAAGCTGAAACTCACCGAGGCGGCCAAGCCACCGCCATCCCTGTAGCGCAGTTGCTCACCGGTGAGGGGATTAACCGCCACCAAGGCCTCCCGCGCCGCCTGCCCGACGCTCGGTGCATCGGGTTGCTGGAACACCAGCAGCAACGCGGCCGCCAGCGCCAGGGGGAGCCAGCGCCAAAGGGTCGCTCGCATCAACCAGAAACCGACTGGCAAGAGCAGCAGGGCGCAGCCCTCATAGATCAAGGCGGCGAGAACAAAGGAGACCAACACGACCGCATCTCGCGCTCGGCTTTGAGCAGGGGTCAACAGCACCGAAGCCACCAGCAGCAAACAGAGCTGCAGCGGATCCAAGGCTGTCTCCGCCAGGGACTTGCCAAAGGGCGCGAACATCAGCAAGAGGCTGATCAGCAGTGGCGCCCAACCGGAGCGCCCGAGCAGCGTGCGCACAACGGCATACAGCAACAACGCCAGAGCCATGAAGAGCAGCAAGGCGAAGACGTTGAGCTCAATCAGATCCACTCCCGATGGCAACAGGTGCCGCAGCAGCTCGCCGCTAAAACCGCGCTTGGTGAATCCACCGGCGTAGTTCTTCAGCAGTTGATTGACCCAGTACTGATCGACGCAAAAAGTCAGCGAACGCCCGGGGACCCAACACTCCAGTCCGAGGGATCCTGCGCGAAAAAACTGAATGACGGCCGCCAGCAGCATCAAGAGCGAACCCGGACAATCCAGTGATTGCCTTGTGCTCGTCATGGACTGGCCAGAGGGAGAGGACCCAGTCAAAACGATGCCCCCGATTCCTCAAGAGGAATCGGGGGCTCTCGCCGGGTCCGCTCTGGCGCGGAACCGTTTGATCTAGGAATGAGGCGCCGAAATCAGCCGGCGTTCTCCGCGATCAGCAGACCCTGCTTCTTACAACTGTGGGACACGGGCACCTCCTCCTGTGGGGGTTGGTGTCAGCCGGCGATGCATCCGGCAACGCTTCCGCCCGAAGGGTTCTGCGGCGCCACATCACTGCTAACGGTACCTCTAAATTCTATCGAGGCTGAGCCCAGTGCGGCGTGGCGAATGCGACAACACCGCTTCGGCTGGCTAAGCAACGGACAGTTGGACTGCAGGGATGCGTCGTCGATCCGTCCTTCGTCTCGGACTGCTCGCCGCAGCCCTGGGCAGCTCGACGCAGTCCTGGATCAGCCGCACCCGAGCGAAAGCCGAAAACAGCTGGGAACGGTTCGTCAGCCAGGCCAGCTTCCGGCGCCCCCTGAACCGAAACACCACCGTGCTCGAGATCGGCACGGCACCGATCACCGTGCTCGGCCGGACCGTGCAACGGGGCTGCATCCGGCAACGGAATGGCCAACGGGGCTACATCACCCGACGGGAGCAAGGGGTGGATCTGGAACTGGTCAACCAGCTGCCGGTTCCCACGACGGTGCACTGGCATGGCCTGATCCTTCCCAATCCCATGGATGGGGTGCCCTATGTGACCCAACCCCCCATCCCGCCGGGGGAGCGGCAACGCATTCACTACCCCCTCCAACAGGACGGGACCTTCTGGATGCACTCCCATTACGGGCTGCAGACCCAAAGCTTTGTCGCTGAACCCTTCTTGATCCTCAGCGAGGAGCAGGACGCCTGGGCCGATCAAACCGTCACGGTGACGCTGCGGGATTTCAGCTTCACGCCGGCGAACACGATCTTGAAGAACGTCGTCGCTGGCCAACGCGGCGGCGACACCGCCATGGCCCGCAGCCTGCGGGGATTTGATTGGCAGGCCGAACGGCCCCTGCTCACCCAGGGCTGGGATCCAGTGAAGGAACGGTTCAACTGGAAGCGTGAAGCCGGTCAGTTGATGCTGCCCGATGTCGTCTATGACGCCCTCTTGGCCAATGACCGCTCCCTCGATGCGCCGCAGATCATCGATGTGAAGCCAGGGGAGACCGTGGCCATTCGCTGGATCGCCGCCAGCGCCTTCATGAATTTCTTCCTCGACCTGGGCGAACTGGAGGGCGAGCTCCTGCGCACCGATGCCAACCCCGTGGAACCGATCCGGGGATCGGTCTTCCAACTCGCCGTCGCCCAACGGCTCAGCCTGAGGATCCGCTTACCGGAGACACCCGGCGTCTTTCCCATGCTGGCTTGGGGGGAGCAAAGCAATCTGCGCTGCGGCGTCGTCCTGCGCAGCGCCCCCGGGCAGACCGTGCCCCCATTGGCACCGCAAACCGAGCAATGGACCGGCCAGCTCGACTTCACCCAGGACCAGCAACTCAGGGCCAAGCGGCCCCTACCCAGCAAGGCCGCCGACAACACCATTCCCGTTGCCCTCACGGGACCCGCCCCCTCCTATCGCTGGGGGCTGAACGATCGCTTCTATCCCTACCGCGACCCCTATTGGGTGGAAGACGGGCAACGGGTCGAGATGGTCTTCAGCAATCCGACCCCGATGGGCCATCCCATGCATCTGCATGGCCACGAATTCCAAGTCGTTGAAATCGACGGCCAACCGTTGTCGGGCCCGATGCGGGACACCGTGTTGGTGCCCAAAGGCGGTCGCTGCCGGATTGCCTTCGATGCCATCCACCCCGGGATCTGGGCCTTCCATTGCCATATCAGCTATCACCACATCCGCGGCATGTTCAACGTGCTGGCCTACCGCTCAGCCGACCTGAGCTGGTGGGACCCCAGCGGATTCAGCCATGAACAGCTCCTCTTTGAGGCGGCCGATCCAGAGACATCAAAAAGCGCCCCCGAGGGGGCGCCAAAGGATCACGCGACGCGTGAACTGAGTTGAATCGTCTGAATCAAAGAGCGTTGCCGCGGGGCAGAACCTCTTCAGGGAAGACGAAGTTTTCGTGCGGTTGGTCCGCGGGGGCCATCCAGGCGCGCAGGCCTTCGTTCAGAAGAATGTTCTTCGTGTAGAAGGTCTCGAACTCGGGGTCCTCAGCAGCGCGGATTTCCTGCGACACGAAGTCGTAGGCACGCAGGTTGAGGGCCAGGCCAATGATGCCGATGGAGCTGGTCCAGAGGCCCATGACGGGCACGAACAGCATGAAGAAGTGCAGCCAGCGCTTGTTGGAGAACGCGATCCCGAAGATCTGGCTCCAGAAGCGGTTGGCGGTGACCATCGAATAGGTCTCTTCTTCCTGAGTGGGCTCGAACGCCTTGAAGGTGTTGGCCTGCTCGCTGTCTTCAAACAGGGTGTTCTCCACGGTGGCGCCGTGGATGGCACACAGCAGTGCCCCGCCGAGGATGCCGGCCACGCCCATCATGTGGAAGGGGTTCAGGGTCCAGTTGTGGAAGCCCTGGAGGAACAGCAGGAAGCGGAAGATCGCTGCCACGCCGAAGCTCGGAGCGAAGAACCAGCTGCTCTGGCCGAGGGGGTACATCAGGAAAACGCTGACGAACACCGCAATCGGGCCGGAGAAGGCGATGGCGTTGTACGGACGGATGCCGACCAGACGGGCAATCTCGAACTGACGCAGCATGAAGCCGATCAGGGAGAAGGCGCCGTGCAGGGCCACGAAGGTCCAGAGACCGCCGAGCTGGCACCAGCGCACGAAGTCGCCCTGGGCTTCTGGGCCCCAGAGCAGAAGGAGAGAGTGGCCCATGGCATCAGCCGGGCTGCTCACCGCAGCGGTGAGGAAGTTGCAGCCCTCCAGATAGGAGCTGGCAATGCCGTGGGTGTACCAGGAGGTGACAAAGGTGGTGCCGGTCAGCCAGCCACCCAGTGCCAAATAGGCAGTGGGGAACAGGAGCAGACCCGACCACCCGACAAAAACGAAGCGGTCGCGCTTGAGCCAGTCATCGAGGACGTCGAACCATCCCCGCTGCGGCGCGCGCCCTACAGCGATCGTCATGAGAGCGGCTTCATGAAGCGTTACACGCGCACTGTACGGGGAACAGGACGCTTGCGGCGAGCTCGCGCGCAATTTCCAGCAAGGCTGATCAAGCGATAAGTACTTGTACTCAGGCCAACAGCAACCGGTGCTGCGGTTCGCCAAAGTGGGGCCTGCTTGAAACCCTGCTCCTGTGTTTGTAATTGAGCTCTCGTTGAAGCTGAGCCCGATGCCCGTCGCGGTCCAGCGCAAGGAGCAAAGCGCCGCGCAGGACCTCTACAACCAGATCCAGCAGGCCATGGAATCCGGGCAGCCCCGTCTGCTCGAGCTGCACTGCGAGAAAGAGGAAAGCAAGCGCATCAGCCTGCTGACCTCTGAAGTCGTCGCGGTCCAGACCTACGAAAAGTCGAGCCTCGGCGGCGGCAGCAAGCGCCCCGGCTTCAGCTTCGATGGCTAAGGCGGATGGAGGGCAGCCTTCTCTGGTGGCCGAGCGGCTGGGATTCACCTGGCCGACCGGTCACCGCGCCCTCAATCACTGCAACCTCACCATTCCCCGCCCCGGGCTTTGGATGCTGGTGGGCGGGAATGGCTGCGGCAAGAGCACCCTGCTGCGCCTGATCGCTGGCCTCCTTGAGCCCAGCCAAGGCCAGCTCCAGCGACCACTCAAACCGGCCCTGGTCTTTCAGAACCCGGACCACCAACTCCTGCTACCCAGCTGCGGCAGCGATCTCGAGCTCTCGCTTCCCAGCAGCCTCACGGCGAGCGAGCGACTCGAACGGGTCCATCAGGTCCTCCAGCAGGTGGGACTGGGGGGCTTTCGCCAACGGCCCATCCACAGCCTCAGCGGGGGACAAAAGCAACGGCTCGCCATCGCGGGAGCCCTGGCGAGCGATGCCCAACTCCTGCTGATGGATGAACCCACCGCGCTCCTAGATGAAACCAGTCAGCAGGAGGTCATCAGCCTGATTCACCAGCTCTGCCACCGGCAGGAGGCACCGATCACCGCCCTCTGGATCACCCATCGATTGGAGGAACTGAGCTGGTGCGACGGAGCCGCCCTGATGGAGCGCGGCAGCATCGGCACCTGGCAGACCGGCTCGACGGTGCAAAACCAGCTCAAGCCCCTTGCGACGAGGAAGGGCTGAAAGGTATGTTCTTCGGGTCTCGACAGGGATCATTCCTCGGTAGCTCAGCGGTAGAGCGGTCGACTGTTAATCGATTGGTCGCAGGTTCGAATCCCGCCCGGGGAGTTCTTGAAAAGCCCAGCCTCACGGCTGGGCTTTTTGCTTGGAGCCCAAGGGAAGGCGGAACACGCTTCACAACAAACGGCCGAGATCCGCAACCCAAAAGACGAAAGAAAACCTGAAGATTCCGCGCCATCGCGGCGGGCGCGATTCAGGCAAACCCGTTGCGAGCCCTAGGTTCAGCAAGACTTCCAGGCCACAACAAGCGGAAGGCTTGTTGTGCAGAAGCACAAAAAGCCACGGAGAATACCGGCGGTGAACTTCGGCCCTTCACTGCAACCGCGCATCCGTCAACCCAGGAACCAGTCATGAAGCCATGCATCCTGCTGATCGAAGACGACGGCGACATGCGCGAGCTTGTGGCCGGCCACCTGGAGCACAGCGGCTTCGACGTGCAACGGGCCGAGGACGGCATCAAAGGCCAGGCCCTGGCCCTGCAATACACCCCTGACCTGGTCCTGCTGGACCTCATGCTGCCCAAGGTGGATGGCCTCACCCTTTGCCAACGGCTGAGGCGTGATGAGCGCACCTCCCGCATCCCCGTCCTGATGCTGACGGCCCTGGGCAGCACCAAGGACAAGGTCAGCGGCTTCAACTCCGGTGCAGACGACTACCTTGCGAAGCCGTTCGACCTGGAAGAGCTCCTGGTGCGCATCAAGGCGCTCCTGCGCCGCTCCGATCGGGCTCCGCTCTCGACGAAGCACAACGAGATCCTGAGCTACGGCTGCCTGACCCTGGTCCCGGAGCGCTTTGAAGCGATCTGGTTCGACGAACCCGTCCGGCTGACCCACCTGGAGTTCGAGCTGCTCCACTGCCTCCTGCAGCGCCACGGCCAAACCGTTGCCCCCTCACTGATCCTCAAGGAGGTCTGGGGCTACGAGCCGGACGACGACATCGAAACCATCCGCGTTCACGTGCGGCACCTGCGCACCAAGCTCGAGCCCGATCCCCGCAAGCCCCGCTTCATCAAGACCGTCTACGGCGCCGGCTACTGCCTGGAACTCCCCAGTGGAGACAACCAGGAAGCGCTCGCCCAACTGGTGCAACAGGCCCGAGACAACCGCCGCACCGCCGCCTAGGCGCTGCCCAATCCCACCCCCGCAAGCGACAGCAGCGCCACCTCCCAGGCCAAGCGCGGCTGGACGTAACTGCGCAGTTGAGACCTGAGTTGCTCCAGACGCTTTAGCGGAGAAGGGTCCTGCCGTTGGCGCCAGAGGTGGAGCTGCCACCAGTCCAGCAGCCAGAGCTGCTGCTCCACATCCAGCACCTCACAGAGATCGCGGGCCAAGGACAGGGCCACCATCGGGGTCTGCGCACCATTGGGGGCCGAAAACGCACTGCAGCGATCGGTCAACCCCTCCGGCAGGGACTGCCATTGCGCCCGTTGCTCCAGCAGCGCCCCCGGTGAACCCGCCGCGAGTTCGAGCAACTCCGGCGGATCACCAGCCTGGGTGATCCCCCCATGGCCATGGCGCTGCAGCACCGCCTCCAACGTCTGGGGATCCAGCCGCCCAAAGGGAATCGACTGACAGCGCGAGCGAATCGTGCTGAGCAGGCGATCCGGGTAGGCCGTCAGCAGGATCAGCATCCCGTCGCCGGGTTCCTCGAGGGTTTTCAGGAGGGCATTGGCGGCTCCTTCGGCCATCGCCTCCACGGTTTCCATCACCACCAGGCAACGGGAGGACTCCACCGGCCGGCGGGCCAAAAACTGGGAGACGGCCCGGACCTGCTCCAGCCGCAGCTGCGGGGGCGCCTTTCGGCTCACGCCAGCGGCTTCGGCCTGGGACGCAGGAACCAACTGTCCCTTCTCCGAATAAGTGGGCTCCACCCAGAGCAGGTCGGGATGGTTGCCGTCCTGCAGCCGACGTCTCACCGAAGGTGAGCCATCCAGCCCCGCAATGGCTCCCTCCAGGAAGCGCAAGGCCGCCAAACGGCGACCCACTCCATCGGGACCGCAGAACAGATAGGCCGGCGCCAGGCGCTGCTGCTGCAGACCAGCCCGCAGCAGCGCTACCGCTTGGGATTGCCCCAGCAGGTCCTCAAACAGCTCAGCCATCGCTGCGGCAGACCTCCTCAATCGCCACCTGCAGGGCCCGGCTAACCGCCTCAGGCGATTGGCTGGCCTCAATGCGGCACCAGCCGTGTTGCTGAGCCAAGGCACTAAAGCCCGCGCAAACCCGCGCCAAGAAGGCCTCGCCGCTGGCTTCGATGCGGTCGGCCGGGCGGTGGCCCCGCCGGCGCAAGGACTCCGCCAAGGGGATCTCCAACAGGGCCGTGAGGTCCGGCTGCACCCCAGCCGTGGCAATTGCGGCGAGCTGATCAATCAAGTCCAGGGACAAGCCGCGGCCATAGCCCTGGTAAGCCGCCGTCGATCCCACAAAGCGATCGCTCAGCACCCAATGGCCCGCCGCCAGGGCCGGCGTAATGCGCTGCTGCACATGCTGAGCGCGATCGGCCGCGTAGAGCAGCAGCTCCGCCGTGGACTCGGGAGCCGCCTCCCCCGGAGGATGCAGCAACAGCTGACGCAAGGCCTGTCCCAGGGCCGTCCCCCCCGGCTCTCGCGTCACCAGCAGTTGTGCGCCCTCGGGCATCAGACCACTCGCGGGGAGCCACGCTTTGAGGGCTTCGATCTGGGTGGTCTTGCCACACCCGTCGATGCCCTCCAGCACCAGAAAGCGCCCGCGCTTAGTCATCGCGCCCCAACAGCAAGGCGTTCACCACAACCGTGATCGAGCTCATGGCCATCAACAGAGCTGCCAGCGGTGGTGACAGCACGACGCCAAAGCCTGGCAGGAGCACCCCGGCGGCGATCGGCAGCACGACCAGGTTGTAGCCAAAGGCCCAAATCAGGTTTTGACGGACCTTGGCCATCGTGCGGCGGGCAAGGCGCAACGCCATCGGGATCGCTTCGAGGCGTTCTCCCAGCACCACCAGGTCGGCGGTATCGATCGCGATCTGGGTTCCAGTCCCCACCGCAATGCCCAGATCCGCCGCGGCCAGGGCCGGCGCGTCGTTGATCCCATCGCCGACCATGCCAACGGGGCTGGAGTCCCGTCGTGCCTGGTCGATGCGCTCCAACTTCTGCTGCGGCAGCAATTCCCAGGCCAACTCCTCGGGCGGCAGGCCCAACTGGGCCGCCAGGTGCCGAACCGGCGACTGACGATCGCCACTCAACAGGCCCAACGCCAAACCCATCGCTCGCAACTGGGCCAGGGCGCCTTGGGCGTCGTCGCGCGCTTGATCCTCGAGAGCAATCAGCCCCTGCAGTTGGCTTGAGCCCGCAAGAGCCACGGCCACCACCGTCGCCCCCTGCGCTTCCTGTTCAGTCCACCAACGCCGCTGCTCCTTGGCGATCGCCACGCCGTCCTCGAGCAGCCAGGCGGGACGACCCACCCGGCAGAGGCCATGGCCCTCCACCTCGGCACTGACGCCATCACCCGCCAGGGTGCGGGCCTCACGCACGTCCAACAACGGGAGCTCCAGCTGCTGGGCCCGCTGCAGCAGGGCGTGGGCCAAGGGGTGCCGGGTCTGGGCCTCCAAGCTGGCGGCCAGTTGGATCAACACGGCTTCGCTGGCCCCAGGATCCACAGCCCTCACCGTGGGCCTGCCAACCGTCAGGGTTCCAGTCTTGTCAAAAAAGAGGGTGCGCAGCCGGGAGGCCGCCTCGATCACATCGCCCCCGCGGAAGAGCACCCCTGAGCGAGCCGCCCGGCCGCTGCCGACCGTGATCGCCGTGGGCGTCGCCAAGCCCAAGGCGCAGGGGCAGGCGACCACCAGCACGGCGATGCTCAGTTGCAGCCCCAAGACGAAGGGGGTTTCAGCGCCGAGGCCCAAGCTGCGATGGCCGCCGTGCTGGTGCATCGACGGCGCCGCACTGAGGACGTGGGGCCAGAGCTGGGCACCGATCAACCACCAGAAGAGAAAGGTGGCGGCGGCCAGCAGCATCACCACAACACTGAAGCGGCCCGCCACCCGATCGGTGAGGGTCTGAATCGGCGCTTTCCTGGCCTGGGCACCCTCCACCAGGGCAATGATCCGAGCCACCGCGCTCTCGCGGCCCGGTCGCAACACCTCGAGCTCGAGGCTCGACTGCAGATTCAACGCACCCGCGGCGAGCTCCTGGCCGGCAGCCGCCAACAACGGCAGCGGCTCACCGGTGAGGCTGGAGACATCCAAGGTCGATTGGCCGTCCAGCACGCGGCTGTCCACGGGGACCCGATCCCCCGGCAGCAGGCGCAGCCGATCCCCGGGCCGCAGGGCACCAACGCGAACCGACTCGACGCGATCGCCGAGCACGAGGAGCGCCTCGTCGGGTTGCAAGCGGGCTAACTCGTGGAGGGCCCGTCCGGTGCGGAACCGCGCTCTCTCTTCCAGGAAGCGGCCCATCAACACGAAGCCCAGCAGCATCACCGGCTCGTTGAAGAAGCACTGCCAGCCCACGGCCGGCCAAAGCAAGGCCACCAGGCTGGCCAGGTAGGCGCTCCCCATCCCCAGTCCCACCAGGGTGTCCATCCCCGGGGCACCGGCCCAGGCCGAACGCCAGCCCTGAGCCAAGATCGGGCGCCCAGGCAGCAGCAGGGCTGCCGTCGCCACCAGGGCATGCAGGCGGATGTCCGCCAAGGGGGCCAAGGGCAGCTCACCGGCCTCCGCCAGATGCCCGGAGACCGAGAAGAGCAGCAGCAGCAACGCCACCATCAATTGGCGCCAGCGCTGCCACCAGCCCTGTTGCTGCCGCCGCTCCTCCAGGCTCAGCGGCCGATCGTCGCCATCCAGGTTGCGAACCGCGGCCGCGTAGCCCATGGCGGCCAGGGCCTCGATCAAGGGCTGCGCCGGCTCCGCGGTGACGGCCTCAGGATCCAGACCCACCCAGGCGGTCCGGTTGAGCAAATTGACGCTCGCCTGGCGCACCCCCGGTTGGGCCAGCAGGCGTTGCTCCACCGAGCGGACACAGCCACCGCATTTCATCCCCTCCACATCCAGCAAGAGCGGCGCGACCGGCTGGGCGGCTGGCTCGAGGTCGGACGGCACGCGAGCAGGGAGGGCAGGCCCAAGGCTAGGGACTTTTCACGCTTCTCCCCTGAACCGCGGAGCACAAGTCAGGATGGTGCGACGAAGCTCCCGTGCCTGCCGTGCCCCGCTCCCAGCGCAACGACAACTTCATCGACAAGAGCTTCACGGTCATGGCGGACCTGATCCTCAAGGTGCTGCCGACCAACCAACGGGCCAAGGAGGCCTTCGCCTACTACCGCGATGGCATGAGCGCCCAGGCGGACGGGGAATACGCCGAAGCGTTGGACAACTACAAAGAAGCCCTGAAGCTGGAGGAGGACCCCAACGACAAGGCCTTCATCCTCTACAACATGGCCCTCGTGTACGCCAGCAACGGCGAGCACGAAAAAGCACTCGAGCAGTACGGCCAAGCCCTGGATCTCAACAGCAAGATGCCCCAGGCGCTGAACAACATGGCGGTGATTCACCACCACCTGGGCTGCATCGCCGAAGAGCAGGGCGAAACCGATGAGGCCGATCGCCGCTTTGATCTCGCGGCCGACTTCTGGGGCAAGGCCATCCGCCTCGCGCCCAACAACTACATCGAAGCCCAGAACTGGCTCAAGACGAGCGGTCGCGGCAGCGTCGACGTCTACTTCTGAGTTGGCGACTTCTGAGTAGTCGTTGAATTAGGCCCTGTCGTCGGCGGGGTTCACCCCCAGGGCGGCCACCAGGGCTTCGGCAACGCTCCCCGCTTCGTGGAGCTGCAGGTCCAGCCCGGCCGCCAGCCGTCCCAAGCCCGAGCCCTTGGGGACCACGGCCCGGTTGAAGCCCAACCGCGCCGCCTCCTGCAGGCGCTGCTCCAGCTGGCCGACGGGCCGCAACTGGCCGCCCAGGCCCAGCTCTCCCACCAGGACCGTCCCCGGCGGCAGGGTCAGGTCGCGGTAGCTCGCCACGACGGCGGCCGCGACCCCCAAGTCCGCGGCGGGTTCCTCCACATCCAGTCCGCCCGCCACCGCCAGATAGCAATCGAAGCGGGAGAGGGGAAGGCCGAGGTGTTTCTCGAGCACCGCCAGGATTTGGTGCAGGCGATTGGTACCGATGCCGGTCGCGGTGCGCCGGGGGCTGGCATAGCTCGTGGTGCTGACCAGGGATTGGAGCTCGACCACAAGTGGGCGCGTGCCTTCGCAGGCAACGATCGTCGCGGTTCCTGCGCTGGGTTCGTCGCTACCCAAGAACAGCTCGCTGGGGTTGAGCACCTGGGCCAGGCCCTGGCCGCGCATTTCAAAGACCCCCAATTCATGGGTGGCGCCAAAGCGGTTCTTGACCGCCCGGAGCAGGCGATGGCTGGCGAAACGATCCCCCTCAAAGGTCAGAACGGCATCCACCAGGTGCTCGAGCACCTTCGGACCGGCCAACATCCCTTCCTTGGTGACGTGGCCCACCAGGAGAAGCGCCGTGTTCTGGCGCTTAGCGATCCGAGCCAACGCGGCGGCACATTCCCGCACTTGGGCCACTGAGCCCGGGGCACTGCCCAATTCCCCGTCATGCAGTGCCTGGATGCTGTCGATCACGGCGACGGCGGGCCGCAGGGCCTCCAGCTCCTGCAGCACCAACTCCAGATCGGTTTCCGCCAGGAGCTGCAGCCCCGAGGCATCCTCTTGGGGCGGCGGCAGCTCGCCTTGCTCCTCCGCCAGGCGGCGCCAGCGCAGCTTCACCTGCTGGGCGGATTCCTCCGCACTGACATACAAAACGGAATGGCGGGCCGCTATCGCCTGGGCGCTCTGCAGCAGCAAGGTGCTCTTACCGATGCCGGGATCCCCCCCGAGCAGCACCAACGAGCCCGGCACCAAACCACCGCCCAGCACCCGGTCAAATTCGCTGTAGCCACTGCCCAGGCGCTGCAGGGGGCGGTCGCCTACGGCGGCGATGGGCTCCGAGCGACGAGGAGCCGCGGGAATCTCGCTTTCGGCATCGGCCACCGCCACAGGACGGCGGCGGCGGTTATCGCTCGCAGGGGTGGATTGCTCCACCAGGCTGTTCCAACTGCCGCAGCTCGAGCAGCGTCCAAAAAACTGCCGGGTTTGGGCTCCGCAGCTCTGACAGACGTAGGTGCTGGTGGTGCGAGCCAAAGCGCTGGGGGCGGCGGGGGGATGAAGAAGGTGTATGACGAAAGGTGGGATTCGTCGAACGTGAACCCCGAAAGACCTCTTCAGTAGGTCTAATCACTTAGTAACGGCCACCCAGACTGGCGCAATGACGGCCTCTTCCGCTCCAGCCAAGGAAACGATTCTGGTCGTGGACGACGAGGCCAGCATCCGCCGCATCCTGGAGACGCGGCTCTCGATGATTGGCTACACGGTCGTCACCGCCTGCGACGGCCAGGAAGCCCTCGAAGCGTTTCGGAACAGCCCCCCCGATCTGGTGGTGCTCGACGTGATGATGCCGAAGCTCGATGGCTACGGCGTCTGCCAGGAACTCCGCAAGGAGTCCGACGTCCCCATCGTGATGCTCACAGCGCTCGGCGATGTCGCCGACCGGATCACGGGACTCGAGCTAGGGGCGGACGACTACGTGGTCAAGCCCTTCAGCCCGAAGGAACTCGAGGCCCGCATCCGTTGCGTGCTGCGTCGCATCGGCAAGGAAGGCGCCGCCGGCATTCCGAACTCGGGCCTGATCCAGATCAACGACATTCGGATCGACACCAACAAACGGCAGGTCTTCCGCGGTGATGAGCGGATTCGCCTGACCGGCATGGAATTCAGCCTGCTGGAACTCTTGGTGGGCCGCAGCGGGGAACCCTTCAGCCGCGGCGAAATCCTCAAAGAGGTCTGGGGCTACACCCCCGAGCGCCATGTGGATACCCGGGTGGTCGATGTTCATATCTCCCGGTTGCGCTCCAAACTGGAAGACGATCCGGCCAACCCCGAGCTGATCCTCACGGCTCGCGGCACCGGTTATCTGTTCCAACGCATCGTTGAAGCCGTTGCCCCAGAATCCAACTGACGCGACTGGCCCCGGCGCATCGAGCCGCCGGAACCGCCCGAAGGCCATTCGGCGTTTGGTGATTTGGTATCGGCGCAACGCGGCCGTCACCACCCTGGTTGATTCGGCTTCGGCCGCTGGGACCGCCGCAGGCTCAATGGCCGGTTCCGTCGTCAGCACGGCTGGAACCGCCGCTGGAGCAGCGGGTGCCGCGGCCAACACGGTGCTGCAACCCTTGGTGTTTGACCCGCTGCGCCGTCTCCAACAGGGGGCAGGCGGCGTCGATGGCGAGGCCATCAACGATGCCGATCGGCTCTGGGTGGCGGTCGATGGCATGGGCGGCGACTACGCCCCAGGTCCGATCCTTGAAGGCTGTCTGCGGGCCGTGCGCCTGCTGCCGGTGCGGGTGAAGTTCGTGGCCGAAACCGCCGCCGTGGACGCGGCCGTTGCCGAACTCGGTCTGGGTGAGGCACTGCGTGAGGCGCAACAACAGGGGCTGATTGAGCTCGTCTCTAGTGGCCCCTCGGTGGGCATGAACGAGGAGGCCACGGTGGTGCGCAAGAAGCGCGACGCCAGCATCAACATGGCCATGGATCTGGTGAAGGCCGGGGAAGCCACCGCCATTTACTCCGCCGGCAACTCCGGAGCCGTCATGGCCTCGGCGATCTTCCGCTTGGGCCGCCTCAAAGGCATTGATCGCCCCGCCATTGGCGCCCTCTTCCCGACCAAAGATCCCGCGCAGCAAGTTCTGGTGCTGGATGTCGGCGCCAACATGGACGCCAAGCCCAGCTATCTGCACCAGTGGGCGCTGCTGGGGAACATCTACAGCCGCGATGTCCTGCAGGTCCGAGAGCCCCGCATTGGACTGCTGAACATCGGCGAAGAGGAGTGCAAGGGGAACGACCAAGCCCTCAAGACCTACCCGCTGATGGCCGCCGAAACCCGGTTCCGTTTTGCGGGCAACTGCGAAGGCCGTGATGTCCTCTCCGGCGACTTCGATGTGGTGGTCTGCGATGGCTTCACCGGCAACGTGCTGCTGAAGTTCCTTGAGAGCGTCGGCAGTGTCCTGCTGGATGTCCTCAAGGCCGAACTCCCCCGCGGCCGCCGCGGCAAGGTCGGCTCCGCCTTTTTGATGAGCAACCTGCGGCGGATCAAGAAGCGCCTGGACCACGCCGAACATGGCGGCGCCCTGCTCCTCGGGGTCAATGGGGTCTGCGTCATCGGCCACGGCAGCAGCAAAGCCCTGTCTGTGGTCAGCGCTCTGCGGATCGCCCATTCCGCCGCGAACCACGGCGTGATGGACGACCTACACCGCCTGAGCGAAGCCGAAAACACGACCGTCACCTGTGGTTGACTGACCCCACCGTCTCGGGCCAGGCCACATGACCAGCGCTGCCAAAGCCCCCTTCGGCATGGCCCTGGTGGGGTGTGGCAGCGCAGTGCCGGTCAACCGCGTGAGCAACGAGCAGCTCAGCACCCGAGTCGACACGAGCGACGAATGGATTCGCACCCGCACCGGCATCGGTGCCCGGCGGATCTGCAACGCCGACGAACCCCTAACCGTGATCGCGACCCGAGCGGCTGAGGCCGCCCTGGAGCACGCGGGATGGAAGCCCGAGGATCTGGACTTGATCCTGATGGCCACCTCGAGCCCCGACGACCTCTTCGGCACCGCCCCCAGGGTGCAAGGGGCCCTCGGTGCCAAACAGGCGGTGGCCTTTGACCTGACCGCCGCCTGCAGCGGTTTCCTCTTCGCCCTAATCACCGCTGGGCAGTACCTAGGGAGCGGCGCCATGCGCCGGGCCCTCGTCATCGGTGCCGATCAGCTCAGCCGCTGGGTGGATTGGGACGACCGCACCACCTGCGTGCTCTTTGGTGATGCCGCGGCCGCCGTGGCGGTCGAAGCCTGCCCCGCCGACGAGGACGGCCTGCTGGGCTTCCGCATGCGCTCCGACGGCAGCCGCAACGGATGCTTGACCCTGGCTCAAACCGAGACCCACCACCCGGTGCTCGACGGCGTCAGCGCCCAGCAGGGTGGCTTTGAACCCCTGCGCATGAATGGCCAGGAGGTCTACAAGTTCGCCGTGCGCGAAGTTCCCGCAGTCCTCAAGGAGCTGCTGGAATCCACCGGCACGGACGCCGAAGCACTGAATTGGCTGCTGCTGCACCAGGCCAACCAACGCATCCTCGATGCGGTGGCCGATCGCTTCAAGATTCCCCACGAGCGGGTCCTGAGCAACCTGAGCAACTACGGCAACACCTCCGCGGCCACCATTCCCTTAATGCTGGATGAGGCGGTCAAGGACGGCCGCGTTCAACCCGGAGACCTAATCGCCAGCAGCGGCTTTGGCGCCGGATTGAGCTGGGGCGGAGCCCTGCTGCGCTGGAAGGGCCCCGCGTAGGCTCCCCCCGTCACTTCAACGCGCGGCCATGGGTAACGCCTGGGTTTTCCCTGGACAGGGTTCTCAGAAGGTGGGCATGGCTGCAGGGGTGCTGGAGCTCCCTGGTGCCAAGGCTCGCTTTGAAGCCGCCTCCAACCTGCTGGGCCGCGACCTGCTCGCGATCTGCAACGGCGACGCCGAAGGTGACCTCAGCGACCTGAACGACACCCGCAACACCCAGCCGGCCCTCTTTGTGGTGGAGAGCCTGCTGGTGGATGGCCTGAAGGCCCAGGGCCGCAGCGCGAATCTGGTGGCGGGCCACAGCCTCGGGGAACTGGTGGCCCTCTACGCCGCCGGGGTGTTCGATGCCGAGACGGGCATCCAGCTAATGAAGACCCGCAGCGAGCTGATGGCCGCCGCCGGCGGCGGCGCGATGACCGCCGTGATGGGCTTTGACCGCGGTGAACTCGAAGCGCTCGTGAACGCCACCGAGGGCGTGGTGATCGCCAACGACAACAGCAGTGCCCAGGTGGTCCTCTCCGGCAGCCCGGACGCCGTCGGCAGTGTGAGCAGCCAGCTCAAGTGCAAGCGGGCCATCCCCCTGGCGGTGAGCGGGGCCTTCCACTCCCCCTTCATGGCCGAGGCCGCCGCCGCCTTCGCCACCACCCTGGAGGGGGTGAGCTTTGCCGACGCCGCCATTCCGGTGCTGAGCAACACCGACCCCACCCCGGAGACCAGCGGTGCGGCCCTCAAGGAACGCCTGCGCAGCCAGATGACCACGGGCGTGCGCTGGCGCGAAACGATGGACGCGATGACGGCCGCGGGCATCAGCACCGCCGTGGAGATCGGTCCGGGCAACGTCCTCAGTGGTCTGATCAAGCGCAGCAGCGAAGGCATCAGCAACGCGCAGGTCGCCACCGCCGCCGACCTGGGGTTGTGAACCGCCCCGTCAAAGCGGTCAAGCGCGTTCTGCGGCGCCGCAAACCCGCCGAACCGCCGGCCCTGATCCGCACGCCGCGGCCGAGCCTCACCTACCGGCTGGTGAGCTACCTGCTGGTCTTCCCGATCTACCGGCTGCTGTTCCGGGGCCGCACGGCCGGCAACGGCAATGTGCCCATGGACGGGGCCCTGGTGGTGGTCGCCAACCACGGCTCCCACCTGGATCCACCGCTCCTGGGCCACGCCCTGGGGCGCCCCGTGGCCTTCATGGCCAAGGCGGAACTGTTCAAGATCCCGCTGCTCGGTCCGATCATCCGCGCGTGCGGCGCCTACCCGGTCTCCCGGGGCGCCAGTGACCGCGAAGCCATCCGCGTCGCCACCGATCGCCTCGATCAGGGCTGGGCCACCGGGGTCTTCATCGATGGCACCCGCCAGGTGGATGGTCGCGTGAACAATCCCCAGGCTGGAGCCGCCCTGCTCGCCGCCCGCGCAGGCGTGCCCCTGCTGCCCGTGGCGATCATCAACAGCCACCGCGCCCTGGGCACCGGATCCCGCAGCGCCCGACTCGTGCCGGTCCACATCCGCATCGGCACGCCGATCCCGCCCCCGGCCTCGCGCAAACGGGCGGATCTCGATCAAGCCACCGCGGCCTGCCAAGCGCAGATCAATGCCCTACTCGATCAGGGCTTGATCAGCGGCCCCGCACTTCCTCCAGAAGCGGACCAAAACGCTCTGCCGCCCAGTCCCTGAGGTCCCGGCCGCTCACCACCCAAAGGGCCGCCCGCAGTCCATCTCCCCAGACCTTGCGCCAGTCCTCAGGGAAGCAGCGGTTGCCGCAGGGCACCGCCAGGGGCGTCAGACCAATCCCGCGGCTCCCGGCCACGACCCGACCGACCATCAGAGCCCGGTCCATGTGGTCGCTGCTGGTGACCAGCAGCACGTGGCGGATCTTGGCGCGCTTGAGGTCATCCACGACCGAGGTGAAGTTGCTCAGGGTGTCCGTGGCGCGGTAGTCGAGCAGCACCCGGCTGTCATCGAGGCCCCGGCCGCGGAACAACCAATGGGCGTACTCCGGGTTGCTGCCACCGCTGACGATCACGGGCAGTCCATCGCGCTGGGCGACCTCCGCCCCAACCCGCTCCCGCTCCACATCGCCGCCGAGCACGAGCACCAACTGCGGTGGAGGCAGGGAGGGAAACCAAAAAGCCCGGCTGCTCCACGCCAGCGCGAGCAATCCCGCCAAAAGGAGGACGCGCCGGGTTCTGCCACGGCGACGCGGGCGCCGGCACCTGCCGCCGGGCCGCGTCGCCGTTGGGGGTTGGGCGTGGGTCATGCCCCATCTACCGGGCTGGTGGGATAGAGCGGCAGCACCGTCTCCCAGGGCCCCGGCAAGGCCGCTGCGTGGGCCAAGCGGCCAAGGGCCAGCAGCTGCCGCACATCCTGCTCCGCGTCGACCTCGGCAGGCGCTCCAGGCTCCCCGCCTGGCCCCTCCTCCTCAGGACGGAACAAGCGGGGCTCATCGATCTCCCGAATCCCGCCCAGAGCGGCGGCATCGAGGCGATACGCCCCCGCCACGATCCCGCGGCGGGGCAGGGTTTGCTGCAGCCAGAATCGGGGCTGATCCCCCGTGAGCACCCCCGCCTCCGCCAGGCGACGGGCCATCAGCAGGAAGCTGCCGAAGCCGTGCAAGGGGATCTGGAGCTGCTGGGCCAAGGTGCGTGCCAGAACCACGGTGAGGCGGGTTCCGGTGAAGCCCCCGGGCCCGGTCGCCACCACGATCCGCGCCAGCTGCGGCCAGCGCTCCGCGGGCAGCAGCTGCTCGACGCAGGGCAGCAGGTCGTTGGAGAGCTGACGGCCCAGGGGGAAGCTGGCGCACTGGGGCGGAGCCTCGGGCGCCTGCAGATCACAGAGGCCCACCCCGAGGCTTTCACTCGAGCTGTGCAGGGCCAGCAACAGGGACGGCGCGCTCATGTGGGCAGCACCTCCCCGGGGCACAGGCGCTGCCAGCGACCGCGCTCGAGCTCAAAACTGCCGCAGGCGCGCACGTCCCACTCGACACCGACAGCGCTTGCACCAAGGTCCCGCACCTGCACGTGGATCTTGGGCTCACTGGGGGCGAACGGCGGGTCCACGCAGAGGTGCTTCACCCCGTGCTGACGCTCGACTGCGTGGTAGGCCTGGCACTGGTCGACCCAGCGGCAGTCCACGCAGATGCACATCTCCAGCGTCAGCGCAGATGGGCTCATTGTGCCCGGCTCTGGCGGTTCTGCAGCGGCAGCCGCCTGGGGGGCGTTGCGGGCTGAGGACTGGCCGCTTCCCGTCTCCGCCTTCCCGGGCGATGCCGCCCTGGTGGGCGGGGCCGTGCGCGATGCCCTGCTGAACCGGCTGGGGCCAGCCCCTGACCTTGACCTGGTCGTGGCTGAAGGGGCCATTGAGCTCTGCAAGGCGCTGAGTAAGCGCTACGGCGGCAGTCCGGTGGTGCTGGATGCGGAGCGGGACATCGCCCGGCTGGTCATCCGCGGCTGGAGCGTGGACCTGGCCCGCCGCGAGGGGCCCAGCCTGGAGGCGGACCTGCAGCGGCGGGACTACAGCATCAACGCCATGGCCCTGCCGCTTGCCGAGCGGGACCGCCTGGTGGATCCCCATGGGGGGCTGGGCCATCTGCAAAGCGGAAAGATGGTGGCCCTCGCCGAAGCCAACCTGCTGGACGACGCCCTGCGCCTGCTGCGGGGCCTACGGCTTGCCAGCGAACTCGGCTTCCAGCTGGAGAGCCAAACCGCAGCCTGGATTCAGCAGCACCGCCAGCAGCTAACGGGCGTGGCAGGCGAGCGGATCCTGGCGGAACTCGAGAAGCTCTGCCAAAGCCCTGAGGGCCATCGGGGTCTGCAGCGCTGCCTGGACTGGGGGCTCCTCGCGCCGTGGCAACACAACGGTCCGGCCTCGGCGGCACTCGAGCCCCTCAGCTGGCAACAGGCGGAGGCCCTGGGGCTGAGGGCCGAGGAGTGGCGAGACGCCCTGCCCTTGGCCCGGATGGCCGCGATCCTCGACGGAGCGGGCTTGCAGCAACTAAAGAGCAGCCGGAAACTGCAGCAACGGGTTCAGCGCCTGCGGCAGTGGCAGCAGCGGCTAGGTCACGACGCCCCGGAGAGCCGCGCCGACGGCCTGGCGGAACCGGAACGCCTGAAACTGCACCGGGAGCTCAGCGGCGATCTGCCGGCCTTGCTGCTGCATTGGGGCCCGGATCCCGTCCAGCGCTGGCTGGAGCGCTGGCGCAACCCTGAGGACCGGCTCTTTCATCCACAAGCACCGATCAATGGGGATCAACTGCAGCGGGAGTTAGGCCTCAAAGCCTCTCCCCAGCTGGGATCACTGCTGCAATTCCTGATGCTCGAGCAGGCCTTTGGCCGCCTCCATGACACCGCGGAGGCCCTCGAAGCGGCCCGCCGTTGGCTGAAACGCCAGGAAGAGGGGACCCCGCCGTGATTAACTTCACTATGAAAGGCGTTATCAACGACCTGAATCCAGCCAGTTAGGGCACAGCATTACGCCGTAGGTCGCCGATTGAACTCCGCTGTCGGGTTCGGTGCTGCCGCTTCGTGATTAACCCCGACCAGCCAGAACCCACACGTTTCCGTTCCTTCCCTCTCATCCCATGAGCGTTCGTCTTTACGTCGGCAACCTGCCCCAGAGCTTCGATACCAAAGAGCTCGAGGCTCTGTTCGCCAGCGTGGGCGAAGGCATCCGCTTCAAGGCCGTCCAGGACCGTGAGACCGGCGCTGGCCGTGGCTTCGGCTTCGCCAACATCAACGATGAGAAGGTCGCCGACGCGGTGATCGAGCAGCTCAACGGCCGTGACTTCGGCGGCAACAACCTGCGCATCGAGCGCTCCGAGCGCCGCGATGACCGTCGTGGTGGCAACGACCGCCGCGGCCCCGGTGGCAGCACCGGTCCCGCCGTGGCCCGCAAGGCCGTCAACAAGGTCGTCCACCGCGACACCGTGGAAGAGGGTGCTCCCGATCCCCGTTGGGCTGGCGAACTGGCCAAGCTGAAGGGTCTGCTCGACAACCAGAAGGCTGCGGTCTGATTGCAATGGATGAGCTGATCTGGAGCTGGAAAGGCCATCAGATCAGCTACACCCAAATCCCTCCCCAGAACGGCTCAACCGCCTGCGGTCGAGCCGTTCTTTGTGTGCATGGGTTCGGCGCCTCCAAAGGCCATTGGCGGCACAACCTCCAGGCCCTCGCCAACGACCAGTGGGTCTACGCGATTGATCTCCTCGGCTTTGGCGGCAGCAGCAAACCCCTGTCTCGCCTAGTCAATGAACCGGAGACCGCGGGCAGCGTGCGCTACGGCTTTGACCTCTGGGCCAGCCAACTCGTGGACTTCTATCGCGAGGTCATCGCAGCCACTGGCCCGGTGACGCTGCAGCTGATCGGCAACTCCATCGGCGGGGTCGTCTCCTTGAATGCCGCCCGGATGCTCTCGGAAAACGGTCAGCCTCCGGCCCAGGTGGTGCTGATCGACTGCGCCGAGCGGGAACTCGACCTCAAGCGCTTACCGGAGCAGCCCTTCGGCGCGCAACTCTCGCGGCCTTTGGTGATGGCGCTGGTGCGGCAGCGCTGGATCGTGAGCAACCTCTTCCGCTTCTTCGCGCGGGCCGGGGCCGTGCGTGCGGTGCTGAAGCAGGCCTATCCCAGCGGCGCCAACGTCGATGACGCGCTGGTCCAACTGCTGTTGAAGCCCAGCCAGAAGCCCGGAGCAACGGAGAGCTTCCGGGGCTTCGTCAATCTCTTTGATGACTGGCTAGCGCCGCAGCTGCTGGAGCGACTGACCGTACCCGTGCGGATGCTCTGGGGTGAGGCGGATCCCTGGGAGCCACTCGAGGAAGCCCGGCGCTGGGAGCAGACGTTCCCTTGCGTGCAGGAGCTTGAGGTACTGCCGGGCCTTGGGCACTGCCCCCATGACGAGGCCCCCGAACAGGTCAATCCAATCCTGGAGCGTTGGCTGCAGCTGGGCTGGGAGAGCCCTCAGCGGGCCTGAGCGATCACGAAGGAACGCGGCAGATCGAGGAACTTGCCGGTTCTTGGCACAAAGGCGCGGTGATTGAAAACGTCGTAATCGAGTTCTTCGATCACATCCAAAATGCCGCGGTAGAGGCGCAAGGATGCCCAGACCGGCCAGCGGGCGTCGGGGGCCAACCAGCGAACACCGGCTTCAGAACGCGCGAACCACTCGCGGGCGCGGTTCACCTGGAATCGCATCAGTTCACGCCAACTGTCGTTGAGGGTTCCAGCAAGCAACTCCTCTTCGCTGTAGCCAAAGCGCTGCAGGTCCTCTTGGGGCAGGTAGATCCGCCCGCGACCACGGTCTTCTCCGACGTCGCGAAGAATGTTGGTGAGCTGGTTCGCGATGCCGAGGGCGACAGCCGCATCACTGGTGTCCGGCGGATCACTCCAGGGAGCCGAGGTGTAGGCCGGGTCAATCCCCATCACCTCCTGCGTCATCAACCCCACCGTTCCCGCAACGCGGTAGCAGTAGAGCTTCAGGTCGTCGAAGCTCGCGTAGCGGGTGGTGGTCAGGTCCATCCGCATCCCCTCGATCATGTCGAGATAGGGCTGCAACGGTTGGGGGTAGCGCTCGAGGGTGTCGACCATCACGCGATCGAGACCGTCCTGGACTTCGCCCTTGAAGAAGGCGCGGGTGCGCTCCTCCCAGCGATCGAGGCGTTCGGCCAGCTCCGAGACGGGACGCGCCATCGCCTCGGGGCTATCCATCAATTCGTCGGTGCGGCGGCACCAGACGTAAATGGCCCAAATCGCCCGGCGCTTGGCCGGGGGCATCAGCAGGGTGCCCAGATAAAAGGTCTTGGCCCACTCCGCCGTTTCCTGGCGACAGGCTTCAAACGCGTCCTCAAGGGAGGGGATGGTGGAGAGATCAGCCGTTGCTGTCACCGCCGCCATCAAGCCGCCACGGCAGTTTTGGCTTCACTCACCGCCTGGGCGCAAAGCTTGCCGCTCAGCACCGCACCTTCCATCGAGGCCAGATAACGCTGCATCGTGTAGTCACCGGCCAAGAAGAAGTTCGGAATCGGCGAGGTCTGATCCGGACGCAGCTTCTGACAACCGGGAACGGTCTTGTAGACCGACAGCGGGGTCTTGACCACGATCGACTTGCGCAGCTTGGCCTGGTCGTCCCCGGTGAAGTGCATCGGGAAGAGACGCTTCAGCTCCTCCATGGTTGCCGCGACGATCTCTTCATCGCTGCGGCCAATCCAATCCTTGGCGGGGGCAAAGACCAACTCGAGCATCGAGCGGTTGGGATCCTCGTACTCCTTGCAGGTGTTGCTCATGTCGGCGTAGACGCTGAGCAGGGGGCTGCGGCTGAAGAGCAGGTGATCGATCTCGGTGAGCTTGCGGTCAAACCAGAGGTGAATGTTGATCACCGGAACGCCATTGAGGCCGTCGAGCTTCTGGAAGTAGGGCATCTGCTTCCAAGGCTCCGGCAGCAGCAGCTTGAAGGGATCGACCGGCAGGGCACTCACAAAGGCATCGGCCTGGAGCGTGAAGCCCTCCTTGCCCTTGATCCCGCCAATGCGAAAACCGCTCACGCTGCCATCGGCGTTCAGCTCGATCTCGCGAAGGGGGGAATCCAGATGGACTTCACCGCCGCGGGCCGTGACGTAATCGACAATCGGCTGGCACAGGCGCTGGGGGGGGTTGCCATCCAGGAAGGCCATCTTTGAACCGTCGCTTTCCTGCAGGAAACGGTTCAGGGCGGTCAAGACCACCGTGCTCGAAATCTCATCGGGATCGATGAAATTCAGGGCCTTGGCCATGGCGATGAAGACCTCATCGTTCACCCGCTCAGGAATGTTGTGGATGCGGAGCCACTCGGTCCAGGAGTACTGGTCGCATTCCTCGACGTACTGCTGGCCGCGCAGCATCGCCGGCACCAGCCCCATGCCGAAAGAGATCTTCTCGGGCCAGCTCAACATGTCGTTATTGCCCAGGATCGCGGCAACACCGTTCAGGGGAGCGGGGATATCGGGGAAGTCGAAGCGGCTGTAGGTCCCCGGCGTCTCCTTTTGGTTGAAGATCATCGAGTGGCTCTTCCACTGGAGCCGGTCCTCGATGTTCAGCTCCTTGAAGAGCTGGCGCATGTTCCGGTAGGCACCAAAGAAGATGTGCAGACCGGTCTCATACCAATCACCGTCGTCGTCCTGCCAGGCAGCCACCTTGCCGCCGAGGACATCGCGGGCTTCCACAACCACCGGGGTGTGACCGGCGTCGCAGAGGTACTTGGCACAGGCCAATCCGGCCAAGCCAGCACCAGCAATGGCGACGCGCATGAAAAACCCTGAATCAGTAGACAACCCTAAAGGGCCCGAGACCAGCACTGAGTCCCTCCAGTCCCAGGCCGGCTTGACCAGAGCCGCCAGGCACTTCTTAAAGTCGTGACGCCGGCCTTCGGGTTCGCCGGTCAGCAGATTGCCTCGCCATGGCCGACACCCTGATCAAATCCACCACTCGCCACGTGCGCCTCTTCACGGCACGGGTGGAGAACGGGCAGCTGGTCCCAGACGACCACCAGCTGACCCTGGACCTGGATCCGGACAACGAGTTCCTCTGGAACACCGAGGCCCAACAGGCCGTGCAGCAGCGCTTCCAGGAGCTGGTCACGGCCAACGCCGGCAACGATCTCAACGACTACAACCTGCGCCGGATCGGTTCCGAACTGGAAGGCACCATCCGCACCCTGCTCCAGGCCGGCAAGCTCAGCTACAACCCCGACTGCCGAGTCCTGAACTACTCGATGGGTCTTCCCCAAAGCCCTGAGCGTCCATGACCCGCTCCCGCTACGGCCGCAGCAGCTACGACGATCGCTACGGCGACGAGCGCGGCCGTGACAGCTACGGCGACCCCCGTCGCGGTGGCGGCCGGCCCCGGGGACCCGGATCAGGCGGCGGTGGAGCCCCAGGTGGGGGCGGTGGATTTCAGTTCAACATGGGCACGGTCGCTTTGCTCGGCGGCGTTCTTGTGGTGGGGATCGGCATCGGCACCGGCATCTCCAGCAACACCCAGGGGGACCAGGGCAACATCGCCAGCTCCCAGCAGCTCGACATGGCCGTTCCGGATCCGGAGTTCTGCCGGCAGTGGGGAGCGAGTGCCTTCGTAATGGACATCGAGCTGTACACAACCATGAACCCCAGCTCGAGCTTCGTCACCCAACCGGCGCTGCGGCCCGGCTGCGTGATCAGGCGAGAAAACTGGAGCGTTCTGCAGAAGGAGGGTGCGGTTACCTCCGAGCAGATGCGGCAGTGCAAGCAGCGGATGAACACCTTCGCTTACATCGGCTCGGTCAAGGACCAACCGATCGTGCGTTGCGTCTACCAGACCGACATCAGCGACAACAAATTCATCACTAAGGGCATCGCCGACGATGCCGCCGGTATCACCCCTGAAGCCGATCAGTTCTGATCTGTCCTGATCGGAGCTGGGGCCCTCAGGCATCGACGCGCTCGGGTTCCGCCGGTGCACTCGCGGCGGAAGGCCGGCGCAAGGGACTGTCAGGGCTGGCGAAGACCGGCAGGATCTCCTTGCGGAACGCATCCGCCGCCCGCGAGCAGTAGCGGGCGGGATGGGTGATCAACTTCAGCTGGCGGCGGACCGAGAGATCGGCGAGGGCCGGACGGTGCAGGTTGCCGGCGGCCAATTCCCGCTCGATCGAGACCACCGGCAAAAAGGCTGCACCAAGGCCGCTCTGCACCGCGTTTTTGATGGCCTCAAACGAGTTGAGCTCCATCTCAATCTTCAGGCGCGACACGTCCAAACCCGAGCGCGCCAGCAATTGGTCGACCATCTTGCGGGTCGTGGACTGGGCATCCAGGGAGACAAAGCCCAGCCTGTACAGGTCGTCCTTACTCAGCTCCGGCAGGCGGGCCAAGGGGTGCTTGGTGGGCAGCACCAGGGCCAGCTCATCACTGGCGTAGGGAATGACCTGCAGCAACTCGTTGAGCTCACTCGGTAGCTCGCCACCAATGATCGCCAGGTCGATTTGACCGTTGGCCACGCTCCAGCCGGTGCGGCGGGTGCTGTGCACCTGCAGCTGCACCGCCACCTCGGGATACTTCTGCCGGAACAGACCGATCATCCGGGGCATCAAATAGGTGCCCGTGGTCTGGCTCGCCCCCACGATCAACGAGCCGCCTTTGAGGTTGTGCAGGTCCTCGAGGGCGCGGCAGGCTTCCTGGCACTGGCTCAAGATCCGATCGCAGTAGCTCAGCAGCAGGTGACCGGCTTCGGTGAGCTGGGCCTTGCGACCACCCCGATCAAACAGGGAAACATTGAGCTGCTTCTCCAGGTTCTGGATCTGCAGCGAGACCGCCGGCTGGGTGACGTAGAGGCTGTCGGCGGCCTTCTTAAAGCTGCCCTCGCTGGCGATCGCCCGCAGGATGCGCAGCTGATCAAGAGTGAACGGCAGATCAGCCATGGAGGGCGCTGCGGTTCAGCGGGGGATCAGAACTCTAGGTCGAGTGGCCAGCCGGTTCAGGCGCTTGGCGAGAATCCGCTGCATCCAAAGCAACCCGGGTCGTGAGCGGCGTCAGCAACCTCCACCACAGCAGCCTGGTCATGCTGGCTCTGCTCCTGGTGTTTGCCGTCATCCACAGCGGCGGCGCCTCCCTGCGCTACTGGGGGGCTGAGCGCATTGGGGAACGGGCTTGGCGGCTGCTGTTTGCCGCCATCAGCATTCCCTCAGCGGTCGTGGTCATCGGCTACTTCCTGGCCCATCGCTACGACGGGATCCGGCTCTGGAACCTCCAGGACCAGCCCTGGATGGTGCCGCTGGTCTGGGTCGGGACTGCCATCTCCTTTCTGTTCCTCTACCCCGCCACCTACAACCTGCTGGAAATTCCGGCGGTCCTCAAACCCCAGGTGCGGATGTATGCCACCGGCATCATCCGCGTCAGTCGCCACCCCCAGGCGATCGGTCAGATCCTCTGGTGCTGCACCCACCTGCTCTGGATTGGCAGCAGCTTCATGGTCGCCACCTGCGTCGGCTTAATCGCTCACCATCTCTTCGCCGTCTGGAACGGAGACCGTCGCCTCAGCAACCGCTTTGGCGAAGCCTTTGAGGAACTCAGAGCCAGCACCTCCTTCGTTCCCTTCCGCGCCGTGCTCGATGGCCGTCAGCAGTTGGTGGCCTCTGAATTCCTCCGGCCGGCCCAACTGGGAATCGCCATCGCCGTGGGGGTCTTCTGGTGGGCCCATCGCTACATCGGGGTCGCCGCGACAGGCTTCAGTCGATTAGGGCTCGCCCACTGGCTGGGTTGAGGCCCACCGGGCTGCCTACACTCGCCCTGATTCCCTGAGTGCCGGATGCCGTCGCCCGCCGAACTCGCCTGGCTCATCCCGGTGCTCCCGCTGATCGGGGCCGCGATCGTGGGCCTGGGGCTCATCAGCTTTAACCGCACGGTCAACCGCCTGCGCAAACCGGTTGCGCTGCTCTTGATCAGCTGCGTCGGGGCCGCTGCGGTCTTGAGCTACGCCGTGCTCGCCCAGCAGCTGGCGGGCGCCGGCACCACCGAGGTCTTGTTCGACTGGGCCAGCGCGGGGGCCTTCACCCTGGAGATGGGCTTCCGGGTGGACGCCCTGGGAGCCGTGATGCTCTCGCTAGTGACGACCATCGCCGTCCTGGTGATGATCTACTCCGACGGCTACATGGCCCACGACAAGGGCTATGTCCGCTTCTTCACCTATCTGGCCCTGTTCAGCAGTTCGATGCTTGGGCTGGTGATCAGCCCCAACCTGCTGCAGATCTACGTGTTTTGGGAGCTGGTGGGCATGTGCTCCTACCTGCTCGTCGGCTTCTGGTACGACCGCGATGGCGCCGCCAATGCCGCCCAGAAAGCCTTTGTGGTGAACCGCGTCGGTGACTTCGGGCTGTTGCTGGGCATCCTCGGACTGTTCTGGGCCACCGGCAGCTTCGGCTTTGAAGAGATCGGTGTGCGCCTCCAGGAGGCGATCAGCACCGGGAGCGTCTCCAACGGCATCGCGATCCTGCTCTGCCTGCTGGTGTTCATGGGACCGATGGCGAAGTCGGCCCAGTTCCCTCTCCATGTCTGGCTGCCCGATGCTATGGAGGGTCCAACCCCCATCTCGGCCCTGATTCACGCGGCAACCATGGTGGCGGCGGGCGTCTTCCTGGTGGCCCGCCTCCAGCCCGTTTATGTGCCCTTCCCTGAAGTGCAGGTGGTCGTGGCCGTCATTGGAACTATCACCCTGTTCTTGGGGGCCTCGATTGCCCTCACCCAGATGGACCTCAAGAAAGGTCTGGCCTACAGCACCGTCAGCCAACTCGGCTACATGATGCTGGCCATGGGTTGCGGGGCCCCGGTGGCGGGCATGTTCCACCTGGTCACCCATGCCTTCTTCAAGGCGATGCTCTTCCTGGGCTCCGGCTCCGTGATCCACGCCATGGAAGAGGTGGTCGGCCACGAGGCGGTCCTGGCACAGGACATGCGCTTGATGGGCGGACTGCGCAAATACATGCCGGTCACCGGCAGCACCTTCTTCATTGGCTGCCTGGCCATCAGTGGCATTCCTCCCCTGGCCGGCTTCTGGAGCAAGGACGAAATCCTGGGCCAGGCCTTCGGCAGCTTCCCGATCCTCTGGGCAGCCGGCTTCGTGACCGCCGGCATGACCGCCTTCTACATGTTCCGGCTGTACTTCCTGACCTTCGAAGGGGAGTTCCGCGGAAACGACAAGGCCATGCAGGCCCAGTTGATGGCCGCCGCCGGCAAAGGCGCCGATGACGACGGCGACGAGCACCATGCCCACGCCGAGCATCCCCATGAATCCGGCTGGCAGATGGCCATGCCCTTGGCCGTCCTCGCTGTGCCCTCGGTCCTGGTGGGCCTCTTGGGAATGCCCTGGAACAGCCGCTTTGGCACGCTGCTGGACCCCCAGGAGGCCGCCGAGGTGGCCGAACACTTCAGCTGGGGTGAATTCCTGCCCCTAGCCGGTGCCTCCGTCGCGATCTCCGTGATTGGCATCACGGTGGCGGTCTTGGCCTATGCCCTTCGGAAGCTGGACCTGGCCACGGCGGTGGCGGGTCGCTTCCCCAGCGTCAATGCCTTCTTGGCCAACAAGTGGTACCTGGACGCCATCAACGACAAGCTCTTCGTGCAAGGCAGCCGCAAGCTGGCCCGCTCCGTTCTGGAGGTGGACTCGAAGGTGGTGGATGGCGTGGTCAACCTCACCGGCCTGGTCACCCTTGGCAGCGGCGAGGGCCTGAAGTACTTCGAAACGGGCCGCGCCCAGTTCTATGCCCTGATCGTTTTTGGGGGCGTGATTGCCCTGGTGGTGCTCTTCGGCGCCCTGGGCTAAGCGCCGCTCACAACGCTCTGTGTGACATCGACCACTCCTAGGAGCGCGTCGTGGTGAGCATTTCTACACTCCGCCTAAAGCGACTCGCTTTCGGTGCTCCTGGACTTCGTTTCAACCCTGGCCGTCGCGGCGGAACAGGCGAGCAGCACGGCCTTCCCCTGGCTCAGCGCCTCGATCCTGTTCCCCATCGGAGCGGCCCTCTGCATCCCCTTCATCCCTGACCAGGGAGAGGGGAAGCAGGTCCGCTGGTTCGCCCTCGGGATTGCCCTGATCACCTTCCTACTGACGGTGGGCGGGTACCTGACGGGCTACGACCCCAGCGACCCGAATCTGCAGTTGGTCGAGCGGGTGAGCTGGCTCCCCGAACTGGGGCTGGCCTGGTCGGTGGGCGCCGACGGCATCTCCATGCCGCTGATCCTGCTCACGAGCTTCATCACAGCCCTCGCCGTCCTGGCGGCCTGGCCGGTGAGCTTTAAGCCGAGGCTGTTCTATTTCCTGTTGCTGGCCATGGATGGCGGCCAAATCGCCGTCTTCGCTGTCCAGGACATGCTGCTCTTCTTCCTGGCTTGGGAGCTGGAGCTGATTCCGGTCTATCTCCTGCTGGCGATTTGGGGCGGCAAAAAACGCCAGTACGCCGCCACCAAATTCATCCTCTACACCGCTGGCAGCTCGCTGTTCATCCTCCTGGCGGGCTTGGCGATGGCCTTCTACGGCGGCCACACGAGCTTTGAGTACAGCGACCTGATGGCCAAGGGCTTCCCCTTGAAGTTCCAGCTGTTGGCCTATGCGGGCTTGCTGATCGCCTTCGGCGTGAAGCTGCCGATCGTTCCACTCCACACCTGGCTGCCGGATGCCCACGGCGAGGCCACGGCCCCGGTCCACATGTTGTTGGCCGGCATCCTGCTGAAGATGGGCGGCTATGCGCTGCTGCGCTTCAACTGCCAGATCCTTCCGGATGGGCACGCCGTCTTCGCCCCGCTGTTGGTGGTGCTGGGGGTGGTGAACATCATTTATGCCGCCCTGACCTCCTTCGCCCAGCGCAACCTCAAACGCAAGATCGCCTACAGCTCCATCAGCCACATGGGCTTTGTGCTGATTGGCATTGGCAGCTTCAGCGCCCTGGGATCCAGCGGCGCGATGCTGCAAATGATCAGCCACGGTCTGATTGGCGCCTCGCTCTTCTTCCTGGTGGGCGCGACCTACGACCGCACCCACACCCTTCAGCTCGACGAGATGGGTGGGGTCGGCCAGAAGATGCGCAAGATGTTTGCGCTTTGGACGGTCTGCTCGCTCGCGTCCTTGGCCCTGCCTGGGATGAGCGGCTTCGTGAGCGAACTGATGGTCTTCGTGGGTTTCGCCACCGACGATGCCTACACCCTGCCCTTCCGGGTGGCGATTGACGGCCTCGCCGCGATCGGCGTGGTCCTGACCCCGATCTACCTGCTCTCGATGCTGCGGGAGATCTTCTACGGCAAGGAAAAAGCCGAGCTGGTCGACCACACCAACCTGGTGGATGCCGAGCCCCGCGAGATCTACATCATTGGCTGTCTCTTGGTGCCGATTATCGGCATTGGCCTCTACCCGCGGTTGATGACCGATAGCTACAAGGCCTCGATGGAACAGCTGGTGGCCCGAAATGAGAGCTCAATGAAGGCCCTCACAGCCCCTGCGGGAGCCGGTTTGATTCGACAGGCCCCACTGCAGGCCCCAGCCCTCAGCTAGGGCCATTACGAAGCGCAGCCCCTTCGGGGTTGCGCGTGCCAGACCGGCACGATCTCCGTAATCTCGATTCAGCACGACCAGCGGCCCCGCGCAGCCATGAAGCAGCTGAACTTCCTGCTGATCTTCAGCTTTGGTTTGGCCACGGTGATGTTCACCCTGGAGAACACCGCTCCAACCACCGTGCGCTTCCTGCCCGGGGTGACCACGACGATGCCGCTGGCGGCCTTGTTGCTTGTGGTGGGCGGCGTCGGCGCGACGGCCGCCTGGGTCTTTGCGGTGTGGACCGGCGTGGTCAAGCGGGTGGAAAACCAGATGGATCCCGGCGAGATCGAAGCCCAACAGGTCCGGATTCGCGAGCTGGAGGAAGACGTCCAGCGCTACCGCGCCACCGTCGACGCGCAGCTGGGGTTGCTGCCGGCCGCGGGTGAAAGCTCCGCCCAGGGAGAAGCGGCCTAGTTCGACTTCAACCGCCGCCAGATTCAGGGCGCAAATCCATCAAAAGAATGGTCTGACATCGCGGGTGGGGACTGGCTTAACCCGCTTAAAGCCGGTAGCTTCAGTTCAGTCCGCAAGAAACCGTGGCCGAAGGTGGCGCCAGGCTTGCGATCCGGCTGTTGCAAGACGCCGCTGAACGGGGTGACCTAGACCCCTGGGACGTCGATGTGATCGCTGTCGTGGACGGCTTTCTCGATCAACTCCGCCAGCGGATTGAGGTGCCCAAGCTGGTGGCGGCGCTGAACAAGGGACGCGGCGGAAGTTACGAGCAGGATCTCGCCGAAACCAGCGAGGCCTTTTTGGCCGCGTCGGTGCTGGTCAGCCTGAAGGCCGAGGTCCTCGAAGCCCAAACCTTCCCCGCCGAGCCGGAACTCGAGGACGGGTTTGACTTTGATTTCGACGCCGAAGGCCAGGGTTGGTTGCTGACCCCAGGCCTGGAGCTGCCCCGCAAACCCGAGCGCCATCTGCTGCGGCGCCCCGTCGCGCCGCCGCCGCTGCAACGGCCGGTCACCCTGGGCGAACTGATTCGGCAGCTCGAGGACATTGCCGAGCGCCTTGAGGAGGAAGAGGGACAAGTCCGCAACCGCCAACGCAGCCGCCGCTACAGCGATCGGGCCGCGATTGAGCAGGTCGCTGCCCTGGCCCACCGGGAAAAACTGCCCGAGACCACCGCGGCCCTCAGCCAATTCCTGCTGCAGTGGCCTCAATCCTTGGAGTGGACAGGCTTTGAGGGCCTCGTCGAAGCCTGGGCCGAGGTGGCGCCAGAGGACCTGGATCGCGATCGGGTGGGTGTCTTTTGGGCGCTGCTCTTCCTCTGTTCCCAGGGAAAAGTGGAGCTGGAGCAGCAGGGCGGATTGTTTGGCCCCCTGCAACTCAAGCGTCTGCTCGATGAGCGGGAATCGGTGCAACTTCCGCTGCCCGCCGAACTCGAGTCGGCGCGAGGGTCAGCTCGGGGGCCGGCTCGCGAACCCCTTGCGGCCTAAGTCTTTTGCGTAGGGTGGCTCGATGAAGGCGATGATCCTGGCTGCGGGCAAGGGAACCCGTGTGAGACCCATTACTCACACGATCCCGAAGCCGATGATCCCCATCCTTCAGAAACCCGTGATGGAGTTTCTGCTGGAACTTCTCCGGGAGCACGGATTCACCGAAGTGATGGTGAATGTCTCCCACCTGGCCGAGGAGATCGAGAACTATTTCCGGGATGGTCAACGCTTTGGCGTTGAAATTGCCTATAGCTTTGAAGGCCGAATTGAAGACGGCGAGCTGATCGGTGACGCCGTTGGATCCGCTGGCGGACTGAAGAAAATCCAGACCTTCCAGCATTTCTTTGATGACACCTTCGTGGTGCTCTGCGGCGATGCGCTGATCGATCTCGATCTCAGCGAAGCCGTCAAACGCCACAAGGCCAAGGGGGCCATGGCGAGCCTGATCACCAAGCGCGTCCCCCGCGATCAGGTCAGCAGCTACGGCGTCGTTGTAACCGATGACGACGGGCGTGTGCAGTCCTTCCAAGAGAAGCCCTCTGTGGAAGAAGCCGCCAGCGACATGATCAACACCGGCATCTACATCTTTGAGCCGGAAGTTCTCGATTTCGTCCCCGAAGGCGTTCCCTTCGATATCGGCTCGGATCTCTTTCCCCAGCTGGTCGCCAACGGCGCGCCGTTCTACGCCCTGCCGATGGATTTCGAGTGGGTGGACATCGGCAAGGTGCCCGACTACTGGCAGGCCATCCGCAGCGTGCTCCAGGGCCAGGTCCGTCAGGTTCAGATCCCCGGCAAGGAAGTGCGTCCCGGGATCTATGCCGGCCTCAATGTGGCGGCGAACTGGGACAAGATCCACGTTGAGGGACCGATCTACGTCGGCGGCATGACGAAGATCGAAGACGGCGCCACGATCATCGGACCGGCGATGATCGGCCCGAGCTGCCACATCTGCGAAGGCGCGACCGTCGATAACTCGATCATCTTTGACTATTCCCGCATCGGCCCCGGTGTCCGCCTGGTGGAGAAGCTGGTGTTTGGTCGCTACTGCGTCGACCGCAACGGCGATCACTTCGACCTGCAGGAAGCGGCCCTGGATTGGCTGATCACTGACGCGCGCCGCCAGGATTACGCCAAACCGTCGCCGCAGCAGAAGGCGATGGCCGACCTGCTCGGCACCGACCTGGCGATCAGCAACGCGGGCTGAAGCCAGCCCGCTCCAGAATCAGCGGGATGCGCTCTTCCGCCTTCACCGCCATCAGGTGCACCCCCTGGCAGGTCCTGGCGTAACGGCTGACCTGCTCTGCGGCGATCGTGATGCCTTCATCGGCGGGATTGCTTGCCGCCGCGAGGCGATCAATGATCGATTGCGGGATGCAGGCGCCAGGAACGACCCGGTTGATGAAGGCGGCGTTCTTCGCGGACTTCAGTAAAAACACTCCCGCCAAGACGGGGAGTCCCAGGGGCGCGGTGATCTCATCGACAAAGCGCTTCAGGCAGTCCTCATCCATCACCATCTGGGTTTGGACAAAGCGCGCCCCGGCTTTCTGCTTGCGGCTAATCCGGCTGCTTAGACCACTCCAGCTAGGGCTCTGCGGATCAGCAGCAGCACCGGCGAACAGGTCCGTGGGACCGTCCGGCAGCAGGCCATCCACCGGATCCTCACCCCGGTTAAACGCTGCGACTTGCTGCAGCAGGCGCACCGACTCCAACTCATTCACCGGCCTGGCCTGGGGTTGATCGCCGGCGCGCACCGGATCACCGGTGAGACAGAGGATGTTGCGAATGCCGAGGGCATGGGCCCCGAGGAGATCCGCCTGCAGGCCAATGCGGTTGCGGTCGCGGCAGGCCTGCTGCCAGACCGGCTCCACCCCGGCATCGAGCAACAGCCGGCAGACCGCCAGGCTGCTCATGCGCATTACCGCACGGCTGCCATCGGTCACGTTCACGGCGTGAACCCAATCCTTCAAGAGCGCGGCGTGCTCCAGGGTCCGCTTGATCTCCCCACCGCGGGGGGGCATCACCTCTGCCGTCAGGGCAAAGTCGCCCGCCTCAAGCGCCTGCTGTAGCCGCAAAACAACCTTGCTTAACAGGGCCCATCATTAACCACCGCAGCCATGCCCAGACGGGATCTGCTGCCTACAGTGACGAGGTGTCTCGGGGCCTGGATGACGGATCGAAGCAGCCTCGGCCATTCCCCCATGGACCTCTCCGAGCGGGAACTGGAAATCATCCAACTGGTCGCCCAAGGCCTGACCAATCAAGAGATTGGCGAGCACCTGATGATCAGCAAGCGCACCGTGGACAACCACGTGAGCAACGTCTTCACCAAGACGGGCGCCAAGAACCGCGTGGCACTCCTGAACTGGGCGATGGATCACGGCAAGATCTGCCGTGATGGGTTCAATTGCTGCAACCTGCCTGCGGACGAGGCGTAGAGCCGGGGTCCGCCCCCGCAAACAACGGTTCGATGCTGAAGGCGCCCTCCGCCAAGGCGAAGAGCTCGGCATAGGCCAGACACTCGGCCTGATCGAGCCCGGAGCAGCGCAGCACACCGTCTTGGTCGTAGAGGCCGAGCAACCCGATCCGAGCAATTCTTAAGCAAATCCTAAAGCAGCTCAGTCAACGCCTTTCGCCAGGGGGCCTGTTCCGCCTCACTCCAGTGCCCAAAGGGATGGCTGGCCAGGGCCGCATTGCTGAAGGCACCAAGGCCCGTGATTTCGGTGGAGCACCAAGCGGGAATCGCCACGGCTTGATCGGCCTGCTCCAGCTCCACCTCGGCGATCACCAAGGGGGCGTTCTCCCCCTCAAAGACATCCAGGACCCAGTCACCACCTGGCAAGTCCAAGCCATAACGACGCTTGATCAACTTGGCCTCGCAGCACTCCAGCAGGGCTGAGGCGTCCGCCGCTGGAATCGGGTACTCAAACTCCTGGCGGGCGATGCCGCCGGCCGGGAATTTGAGGGTCAGCCAGGCCTCCTCAGGGCCAGCGAGGCGAACCCGTGAGGTCATCGCCTCCGAAGAGTTCGGCAGGTAGCCCTGGGCAAAATCCCGCTGCCAAGCCACCACGTCGCGCCACTGCTGGCCGGAGACCAGGAAGCGACGCTCAATCTCGAGGGCCATGGGAGCGGTTCAGTTCGGAGAGGGCTCAGCGGCCGTCAGACTGCCGGCCCAATGCAACTTATGGGTCAGGGTCCGGTAATAGGAGGGGCTCTGCTCGAGCAGCACCATCAAGGCGTGATTGGGGGATCGGCGCACATCACAGCGATCCCCTGGCTCGAGGACGGCCGCAAAGGCCCCGTCCTTCCAGAGACGCACTCGGCTGTTAGAAGGCCCCAGCGGCCAGACCGCCAGTTGCGCCCTTGGGGGCACCACGAGCGGGCGGCTGGAGAGGCTCATCGGACAGATCGGGTTCACCACAATCGCCTCCACACCGGGGTGAAGGATGGGCCCGCCCGCCGCCATGGAATACCCCGTGGAACCGGTGGCCGTCGACATGATCAGGCCATCACCGCGAAACTGATCGACTACCTCGCCGTCGATCTCCAACTCCAACACACAGGTGGGGGTGACCTCATCGATCCCCGGCCTCAAGTAGAGGTCATTGAGGGCCGTATGGACCGTGTCGCTGCTGTCGGTGCGGGCCTCGAGCATCATCCGCCGCTCTAAGGCAAAGCGGTCATCCCGCAGCCGTTGCCAGAGGTCGAAGGCGCCTTCGGTCTCATGGCCATGACCCAGCAGCTTACGCTCCTGGGTCAAAAAGCCGAAGTGGCCGCCGACGTTGAAGGAGAGGATCGGCACCCCGAGGGGGGCCAAGTGGCGCGCAGCCCCCAGCACGGTTCCATCGCCGCCCAAGACCACCGCCAAGTCGGGATGGGTGCCCTCATCGGCCAACAGACCCGGGAAGGGGTTCGCGTTGGCCCCACTCATGGCCACGGCCACCTTCACACCCTGGTCCCGCAGGGTTTGGGCACAGCGCCGGGCTTGGCGCAGAGCGGCCTGGCTGGCCGCTCGATGGATCAACCAAACGGTCTCAAGGCGCATAAGCCAGCTGTGCTTGCGCCCAGCCTGGCTACCAACGCAGCAAGTTGAAACGCTCCATATCCACCGTTTCACGGTTCCGATACAGAGAGAGGAGAATCGCCAGTCCGACGGCGGCCTCAGCCGCCGCCACGGTGATCACGAAAATCGCGAAGACCTGGCCGCGAATCAGCTGACCATCGAGGTAGCTGGAGAAGGCCATCAGGTTGATGTTCACGGCGTTGAGCATTAGCTCAATGCTCATCAGCACCCGCACGGCGTTGCGGCTGTTGATCAGTCCCCAAACACCCGTGCAAAACAGGATCGCCGCCAGAGCGAGATAAGCCTGGAGAGGGACCGTGGTGGGCAGCTCGATGGTCATCAGTTGGTTTTCTCCAGGAGCAGGGGCGTGCGGGATTTCTCGATCAGACCTTGGTCGGCCGGCTCACCGGTGACCACATCGGAGCTGTAGACATCGCGTCGGGCCAGGACGATGGCACCGATCATCGCCATCAACAGCAGCACCGATGCCAGCTCAAACGGCAGCAGGTAATCGCTAAAGAGGTGCTCGCCGATGCGAATCGTCGCCTCTTCGCCGATGGGGGTCGGACCAGGCAGGGCCCAGGGGGTGGTGAAAGCCACCCGCAGCAGCAGGACAAACAGGCCGCCACAGACGGCACCGGAGAGGAGTCGACGCACCGCCAACCCAGGAATGGCCGCCAGGTCTTCCTTCTTGTTCACGAGCATGATCGCGAACAGGATCAGCACGTTGACCGCACCGACGTAGACGAGCACCTGCGCTGCCGCCACAAAGCTGGCATTCAGCAGCAGATAGAGGCCGGCGACCGAGAGGAAGACACCACCCAGCAGGAAGGCCGAGTAAACGATGCTCGGCAGCAGCACCACGCCCAGGGCTCCGATGGCCACCACGGCCGAGAGCACTACAAAGCAGATGAACTGCGTGGAGGAAGCGATGGTCATCAGGCGTTCTCCTCCTTCGGCAGAGTCTCGAGGACATCGGCGGGAAGTTTGCCGGCCCGCGGGCGATTGGGATCAACGCCATGGGGATCCATCTCGCCCTTGGGCAGATAGGCCAACTCGCGCAGGGGGAGCACCGCTGGATCGCTCGTGACGCTGGTGGGGAGACGTCCCAAGGCGACGTTGTCGTAGTTCAGGCTGTGGCGGTCAAAGGCGGCCAACTCGTACTCCTCGGTCATCGAGAGGCAGTTGGTCGGGCAGTACTCCACGCAGTTGCCGCAGAAGATGCACACCCCGAAGTCGATGGAGTAGTTGCGGAGCTCCTTCTTCTTGGTGGCCTTGTTCATCACCCAATCCACCACCGGCAGGTTGATCGGGCAGACGCGTACACACACCTCACAGGCGATGCACTTGTCGAACTCGTAGTGGATTCGGCCGCGGTAACGCTCCGACGGGATCAGTTTTTCGTAGGGGTACTGAACCGTGATCGGCCTGCGGCGCAGGTGGTCAAAGGTGACCGAAAGCCCCTGGGTGAGGTAGTTGGCTGCACCCACCGCGTCGCGGGTGTAGTCACCGACTTTCTTGAGGAACCCGAACATGGAGTGGTGGGAAGGGGCGGTAGCGCCGGCACCATGATGGCCTGGCGACCTGGCAAAGGGGGTAGGCGGTCGAGAATTAGCCGCCGAAGAAGGCCGGGAACGCGAGCTTGAGGCCGGCGGTCACGAGCAGGTTGACCAGGGCGACCGGCAACAGGAACTTCCAGCCGAGATCCAGCAGCTGGTCGATGCGCACCCGGGGCACGGTCCAACGCAGCAGGATCGCGAAGAAGACCAGCAGGTAGGCCTTCAACACGGTCATCACGATGCCGGTCGTGGCCGTGATCACCTGCACCAGGGGGGCATCGATCGGTTGGCCGGTCAGGTTCACGACCCACTCCACCGGCAGCGGGAATCCCCAGCCACCCAGGTAGAGCACCGCCACCAGCAGGGCGGAGAGCACCAGGTTGATGTAGCTGCCCAGATAGAAGAGGGCAAACTTCATGCCCGCGTACTCGGTCTGGTAGCCAGCGACCAGCTCCTCTTCCGCCTCAGGCAAGTCGAAGGGAAGGCGCTCACACTCCGCCAGGGCACAGATCCAGAAGATCACGAAGCCCACGGGCTGGCGCCAGATGTTCCAGCTGAGAATCCCGGCGCCCGTCTGCTGGTTGACGATGTCAACGGTGCTGAGGGAGTTGCTCATCATCACCACGGCCAACACGGCCAAGGCGAGGGGGATCTCGTAGGAGATCGACTGGGCTGCCGCGCGCAGTCCACCCAGGAGGGAGTACTTGTTGTTGGAGGCGTAACCGGCCATCAGCAGGCCGATGGGCTGGATGCTGCTCAGGGAGATCCAGAGGAAGATCCCCACCCCGACATTGCTGATGAGCAGGTGCTGGCCAAAGGGCACCACGAGCCAGCTCAGGATCACCGGAACGAGCACCAGCACCGGGCCCAGGGTGAAGAGCAGGCCGTCGGCCCGGGCCGGAATGATGTCCTCTTTGAAGAGGAGCTTCAGGCCATCGGCGAGGGGCTGAAGGATGCCCAAGGCACCCGCGTATTCGGGGCCGATGCGCTGCTGAACCGCGGCCGAGATCTTCCGCTCCAACCAGACGTTGACCAGCACGCCCACCACGGCGGCGACCAACACCACCAGCATCGGCAGCGGCAACCAGAGCAAGTGGGCCATCCCCGGCGACAAGCCGAAGCCCTGAAACACGTCGGTGAAGCTGGCCTCGAGGTCGAGTCCGGCACTCACGACAGCGGGATTGGCGATCACCATGGGTGGTCTCTTGATTGGGGCAACTTAGGCCGCCGCAGCCCTTAACGGCCTTCGATGGGCTGCCAATCGCGACCGGTCGAACCGGTGTAGATCTGCGTGGGGCGGTAGATCCGGTTGGCACCCAGCTGTTCTTTCCAGTGGGCCAGCCAGCCCGCGGTGCGAGCGATCGCGAAGATCGGCGTGAACAGGTCCTGGGGGATGCCCAGCTTCCGGTAGACCAAGCCGGAATAGAAGTCGACGTTGGGATAGATCCCCTTGGGACCCAGACGCTCCGCGGCCACCGCTTCGAGCTCCCGGGCCAGGTCGTAGAGGGGATCGTGGCCGAACTCGTCGAAGAGTTCCTCCGCCAACTTCTGCAGGATCACGGCGCGGGGGTCCTTGACCTTGTATTCCCGGTGGCCGAAGCCCATGATCTTGCGCTTCTCCGCAATGGCCTGATCCAACCAAGGCCGCACCTGATCGGCGGAGCCGATGGTTTCGAGCATGGCCAAGACGTCTTCGTTGGCGCCGCCATGGAGGGGCCCCGCCAGGGTGCCCACCGCCGAAGCCACCACCGCGTAGGGATCCGTCAGGGTGCTGGCGGTCACCCGCGCACTGAAGGTGCTGGCGTTGAGGCTGTGCTCGGCGTGGAGGATCAGGCAGGCATCGAAGATCCGTGCCGCCAGGGGATCGGGCTCCCGCTCGGTGAGCATGTAGAGGAAGTTGGCCGCATAGGGCAAGTCATCTCGAGGCTGGATCGGATCCTGGCCTTTGCGGATCAGCTGGAACGCCGCCACCATCGTCGGGATCTTGGCGATCAGGCGGACCACCGCTGAATAGATGTATTCAGGGTTGTCGAGGGCTCGGCGGGAATAAAAGAGCCCGAGGGAGGCCGCGCTGCTCTGCAGGGCGTCCATCGGATGGCCGCTGGCCGGGAAGCACTTCATCATGTCCCGGATCCGGAAGCTGACCCGGCGGTGCATCTGCACCTCCTGCTCAAAGGCCGCCAGCTGTTCCGCATCGGGAAGCTCGCCCCAAATCAGCAGATAAGTGGTCTCAAGGAACGTGCTCTGCTGGGCCAGTTGATCGACCCGGTAGCCGCGATAGGTCAGCAGACCCTTCTGGCCGTCGATGTCACAGACCGCCGATTGCGTCGCCGGCACCCCCTCCAGACCCGGGCGATACGCCGGAGTCGCTGCTGTTGGGGTTGCCTCCTCAGCCATGGGATCGGGGTTGCTTCAACGGCAACCTAAGGCCCGCCCTGGATTCGGGACTGTCGTCGACCGAGCAACACGCGCGGCGGCAGAACCATCTCCAAACGGGCCGAACCCTGCAACTCCGCCCCCGGTGCCGCGGGCCATTGCAACAGCAAAGCCCCCGCTTTCTTGAGCCGAATCGCCTTGGGGGCACGGGCCATCGGCACGCCGATCAAAAGGGCCGCCAGGGTGCTCAGGTCCGGTTCATGGCCCACGAGCGCCAGACGCTTCCAACCGGGCCGTGGGGAGAGGGGCCCGAGCCAACGCTCGAGCAGGGGCAGGGGATCCGCCAGGGGCGCCAGGGACGCCGCCAACTCCAATTCAGGCGCCAAGCCGGCACTCACGATCAATTCGGCGGTCTGGCGGGCTCGTACCAGCGGACTGCTGAGCACCAGGTCGCAGGCCAGGTCCAGCTCCAGCAGGCGCTCCAGCTGCTGGCTCGTGCGCTCGCGGCCCTCCGGCGTCAGGCTGCGTTGGGCGTCATCGAGGTCCTCACTGCGCTCTTCCGCGATGCCGTGACGCACCAACAGCAGCTCGCATTTGCGGCTCGCCATGGTCAGGAGTGCAGTTGCAAGAGGGCGCGAAGCCGCAGGCTGCGTTGCTCAGAGCCGTCGGGCTCCAGGCTCAACGCGGCCCCATCGACCATCGGTGTCAGGGACGAGCTCGAGAGGGTCCCCACCAGACGCCAGGGCTTCCAGTGGCTCAAGAGGCCCTGGGCCGCCTGGGCATCCATCGACCACTGGAAGGGAGCCTGGGGCGAGCCCAAGAGCTCCAGTTGATCGAGGCGTTCCTGGGGCGAACGACGGCCTTCGTGCTGTTGGTTCAGGATCGCCAGGCCTTGCCCCCACCAGGCCACGCCCCCTTGGCTCGCCCGGGCGCCAGCCAACTGCGCCTGAAGCTGATCGGGGTTGCCCTTCACGGGCTTCGACTCCAGCCGGGTCCAGGCCTGAAGGGTCTGACCGCGGCTCTCCAGGGGAGACGCGCTGTAACCATCGGCCTCCAGGGCCGGCTGCAGGGTCTCCGCCGCGGGACGATCCGCGCGGGTGCCGAGCAACCAACCTTCAGCCTGGTGTGCCCAAAGCAGGGGACCGGAATCCGCCGCGGCCACAAGGGCCGGCAGGGGGCCGTTCTCCCGTTGCAGCGCCTGGCTCAGGGCTGGACCCAGCAGGGTGCTCCAACCATTGGCGTCCTGATCAGCGAGCAGTTGAGCCGGATTGGTCAGCAGGGCCAAGCTGTCGGCTGCCACCTGCACCTGGCGCATCAGCTCAGTGTTCACCGGGCCCAGGCTGGGCAGAGCCTCCCGCAGCTGGGCCAGGCCATCGACCTGAAGCCCAGACCCCTGCGGGGTGAGCGCGAGCACCAACTCCACCGCGGCGGCGTCCTCGCCGACCGGCAGGCCCAGCCACTGCTCCATTGCTTCGGGGCGGGCCGTCAGCAGCGCCACCCCTTCGCCCAGCCGTTGGATGGCTTTTTGCAGGGGAGCGCTGGCCGCCTGATTCAGTTCATCGATTTGGGAGACATCGAGCGCCTGCTCGAGCACGCCGCGACCGGAGGCGATCAAGACCAAGTCGTCATTGATCAGCGCCGTGGCCAGGGGTTGGGGGTCCTGCCCCAACAGCGCCCCCCGGCCGCTGATCAAGCCCATGCCGCGATAGCTCGTGATCTGCAGATCGGTGCCCGCCAGGCTGCGGGTCTGCCAAAAGCGCTGCAGAAAGCGGCGGGCCCCTTCATTGTCACGGCTGCGCAGGGCCAAGACCCAGCCAGGGGCCTCCTCGCGACCGGGTGGGGTCAGTAGAGCGAAGCTGCTTTCATCCCCAAGCCAAGGGGAGAGTTCGGAGGAATAGTCCAGGCCTGCGGCGGCAAACGCCCCATCGCGCAGGCGATCGGCGGCGGCGGCGGCCTGGCGGCGCTGCCGCGGCGGGGCGACGGCCCGGGCGTAGGCAGCAGGCTGATCCGGACCGACGAGCCAGTGCAGGCTGAGGGGCGCGGTCCGAGGGACGAAGCGGGCCGCCAGCGGCATGGAGAGGGCCTGGTGTTGCAACGCGAGGGGACTGCGCTGCAACAGCAGCCACCAGCCCGCCAAGCCGAAGCTCAGCATCGCCAACGCCACCGCCAGCAGTGCCGCCAAGAAGGGGCGGGCCTTCATGCGTTGCTTACAGGATTGGCCTCATCTTTATGCATCAAGGCGATCTTTGGCACCCCCGTTGCCGTCGGTAGGGTTCAGCGATGGCAACTCCCACAAGCATTAGCGCCAGCGAACTGAAGCGCCGTCTGGACGCCGAAGAAACGCTGCAACTGGTGGATGTGCGGGAAGCCATGGAGCTGGACCTCGCGCGGCTCCATCAGCCCGTCACCCATCTCCCCTTGAGCCAATCGGAGACCTGGATTGAGCAGATCTCAAGCCTGATCAACCGAGACGTACCGGTGGTCGTGCTCTGCCATGCCGGCATTCGCAGCTGGCAATTTGCCTGCTGGCTGATGGAGGCCCAGGGCTACGAGCAGGTCCTGAACCTGCAGGGGGGCATCGATGCCTGGAGTGTCTCCGCCGACCCCAGCGTGCCCCGCTACTAAGCGGTCAAAACCGCAGCTGCTTGCTATCGGTTGGCTGGTTGAGCCGGCCGATGTTTCCGCTGCTGCTGCCCCTCCGACTGTGGCGCTACTTCGGCAACCAGCGGCTGAAGGCGGTCCTGGCCATCCTCACGGTCCTCCCGGACCCGCTGCTGATGGTCGGGATCCCGGTACTGCTGCAGCTGGTCATCGACCAGGTCATTGGCAAAGCCAGCGGGGGCCCGCCGGTGGCGTTGCTCGTCCTGCTGCCGTGCGCCTGGCTGCTGGTGGCGGTGGCCTGCAATGGCCTCTCCATCCGTTTGTTTGCAGCCCTGGGAAGCCAACTGGGAACAAGCTTTCGCCAGCGGCTGTTCGGGCATCTCCTGGAGCAACCCAACCCGAGCGACGGCAGCAGCGAAGGCAGTGAGCAGGGCCTACTGGCCCTGCAGATTCCCACCCTCGAGAACGTGGTGGTCACCCAGCTGCCGCTGTTCACCTGGACCGTGGCCCAGCTGTTGTTGGGGGTTCTGCTGCTCTTCACCAGCGACTGGCGGCTCGCCTTGGTGGCGATCGTGCTCACCCCGCTGCTGCTTGTCAGTCAGGTGGCCTTCACCCCGGCCCTGGCCCGGCGGGAAGAGGCACGGGTCGAGCAGGCCGGCCTGCTGCTCAGTTACGCCAGCGAGCGCCTGCGCAGCCGGGAGCTCGTGGATCTCTTTGGCCTGCGCAGTCCCACCCGCTCGGAATTCAATCGACGCAACCGGGAGTTGATGCGCTGGGCCCAACGGGTCGGGGCGGTGTCGGGCCTCCAGCAGGCCGCCCTGACCGCCTCCGCGATGCTCACCCTGGTCAGCGTGTTCGCCCTCGGCACCTGGCTGGTGCTGGAGCAACAGCTCACGGTCGGGCAACTGGTCTCGGCCCTCGGGATCGCCACCGCCATGGTCAGTGGCATGTGGCAACTGGGGGCCTCCCTGCTGCCGCTGCAGGCCGCCACGACCGCCCTGAACCTGCTGGAGCACGAGTTGCCGGCGGCGCGGCGCTCCGAGCAACGGCCGGCGGTGGCCCGGGGGATTGAGCCCCGCCCACCGGACCTGCGGCAGCAGCTGGTCATCGAGCAGGTGCAGTTCCGCTACCCCGGTGGCGGCGGGCTCAGCCAGTTCAACCTGACCATCCCCGCCAACAGCTCCCTGGCCCTGGTGGGTCCCAGCGGAGGGGGGAAAAGCACGGTGCTGCGGCTGCTGCTGCGGCAGATCGAACCGCAACGCGGCTGCCTGCGGGTCGATGGGATTCCCCTCAGCGAGACCGACCGCGGCCAATGGCTTGAGCAGGTGGCCTTGGTGCCCCAGGAGACGGTGCTTTTTGATCTCTCCATCGCCGACAACATCCGACTGGGCCGCCTCGAGGCCAGCGATCAGGAGGTGCTGGAGGCGGCCTTAGCCGCCGAGCTGGGGGACCTCATCCAGACCCTGCCGGAGGGCTTACATACCCCGGTGGGCTCCGGCGGCGGTCGCCTCTCCGGCGGCCAAAAGCAACGGATCGCCATCGCCCGGGCAATCGTGCGCAACCCGAGGCTGCTCCTGCTGGATGAGGCCACCAGCGCCCTCGACCCCAGCACCGAAGAGGCCATCAACGCCACCCTGCGCCGGCTCAGCGCGGGCCGCACGGTGGTCTCCGTCCTGCACCGGCTGCGGGCGGCGGCGGCCATGGATCAGATCGCCGTGATCGATCGCGGCCAGGTGGTGGAGCTCGGGCACCACAACGACCTCTTGGCCGCAGGCGGGCTCTATGCCTCCTTCTGGCACCGCCAGATGAGCGGCTTCAACCTGTCGCAACGGGTGCGGATCACGCCCGAGCGCCTGGCCACGATCCCCCTCTTCCATGGGGTGGATCCAAAGCTGTTGCACTGGCTGGCCGCGGAATTTGTCAGCGACCGCATCCGCCACGGCGAGGAGGTCTTCCGCGAAGGGGACGCGCCGGATGCCTTTTACGTCGTGGTGGCCGGCACCTTGGAGGTGCTGCAAGACGACCTCTGGGGCGGGATTCCGATCAAGCAAGGGCTGGTGGAAGAGGGGGACTTCTTCGGCGATGCCGGCCTGATCGAGGACCAACCACGGGCCGTCACGGTGCGGGCACGGGGGGATGGCCTGCTGCTGCGGCTGGACCGCGATCGCTTCCTGGATTTGCTGGATCAGGACCCGGACTACCGCCGCTTTTTCCTGCATTCAGCACGCGCCAGCGTTTAGGCCCCGTAGCATCCGCCCAGCGGCTCTGATGCACCGTTTTGCAGCCCCTGCCCCGCCGGCAACAGGAGGTGCTTCAGGCGACGGTGCAGCACTACGTCGACACCACGGAGCCCGTCGGCAGCCAAACCCTGGTGCGGCGCTTTGGCCTGAAGGCCAGCCCGGCCACGGTGCGCTCGGCGATGGGCGCCCTGGAGCAGCGCGGACTGCTCACCCAACCGCACACCTCCGCCGGCCGCGTCCCGAGCCAACTGGGCTATCGCCACTACGTCGACTGCCTGCTGCCCGCCCCCGGGGCCGCCGCCAGCCAACTCAGCCGCGAACTCACGGGACTGAGTCTCCAGTGGGCGGCCCTGGATGACCTGCTGCTGCAACTCGCCCGCCGCCTCGCGGACCTCACGGGCTTGATGAGCCTGATCACGCGGCCCCAGGAACTCGGGGGAAGCCTCGAGACGCTCCGCCTGGTGCCGAGCAACGACCGGCTGCTGGTGCTGCTCGTGGAAAAGGGGGCGGCGGCCAGCTGCTTGAACCTGCGGATGCCCGAGGAACTCGGGGCCCAGGTGCCGGCCCTGGAGCGCTGGGCCAGCGATCAACTCCAAGGGGGCGCCGGCCGCCTGAACTGGAAGGCCCTGCCGAGCCAACTGGGCAGCAGCGGCGAACTCCTCCGTCAGGGCCTGAGCAGCCACAGCCTGGCCCGGGGCGGTGGCGGCGAAGGGGCGGTGAGCCTCGGGGTGGCCGGGCTGCTCGGACAACCCGAGTTCCAAAGCAGCTCGAGCCTGAAACCGCTGCTGCAGCTCGTGGAGCTGGAGCCTCAGCAGGTCCTGCAAAGCGAAGCCGCCAGCGGTCACGGTGGGGTCTGGATTGGCTCAGAGCATCCCCATCCCGCCCTGCAGCACTGCGCCGTGGTGCAGGCCAGCTATGGCAGCCGCACCGGAGCGAGCGGCCAGGTGGCCCTGATCGGTCCGATGCGGATGGCCTATTCCACCGCGCGTTCAGCGGTAGAAGGCGTCGCGGGGTATCTCGACCGCCTGCTCAGCTGAGGGCGCTGCCGAAGCGATCGGCCACGGTGTTGACGTCCTTGTCGCCGCGGCCGGAGAGGTTGAGGACCACCTCGGTGCCAGGGGCCAAGGTCGGGCAGAGCTTGTCGAGCCAGGCGAAAGCGTGGGCGGTCTCCAGCGCGGGAATGATGCCCTCGAGCTGACAGAGCAGCTGCAGGGCGTCCAAGGCCTCTGCATCCGTCACGGCGCCGTACTCGGCCCGGCCGATGGTCTTGAGGTAGCTGTGCTCGGGGCCCACGCCGGGATAGTCCAGGCCCGCGCTGATCGAGTGGGCCTCTTGCACCTGCCCTTCGCTGTCCTGCAGCAGCAGGCTCATGGCGCCGTGGAGCACACCCAGACGGCCTTCGGTGATGGTCGCGGCGTGGCGGCCCGTCGGGACACCGTCGCCGGCGGCTTCGACACCGATCAAGCGGACGTTGGTGTCGGGGACAAAGGGATGGAACAGCCCCATGGCGTTGGAGCCACCGCCCACACAGGCCACCAACACATCGGGGTTGCGGCCGAAGGCCTCATGGCACTGGCGCTTGGTTTCCTCGCCGATCACAGCGTGGAAGTCACGCACCAACATCGGGAAGGGATGGGGGCCAGCGACGGAACCGAGGATGTAGTGGGTGGTCTCCACATTGGTCACCCAATCGCGGATCGCCTCACTGGTGGCGTCCTTCAGAGTGGCCGTGCCCGCCGTCACGGGCTGAACCGTGGCCCCGAGCAGGCGCATCCGGAAGACGTTCAGGGCCTGACGGCGCATGTCCTCGGCGCCCATGTAGACGACACACTCGAGGCCGAAGCGGGCACAGACCGTGGCCGTGGCCACACCGTGCTGACCGGCACCGGTTTCCGCAATGATCCGCTTCTTGCCCATCCGCAGGGCCAGGAGGGCCTGCCCGAGGGCGTTATTGATCTTGTGGGCGCCGGTGTGGTTCAGGTCCTCACGCTTCAGCCAAATGCGCGGACCGCCCTCGGGGCGGCGGTAGTGCTCGCTGAGCCGCTCCGCTTCATAGAGGGGGTTGGGCCGGCCAACGTAGGTGCGCAGCAGATGGTTGAGCCGGTCGGTGAAGGCAGGATCCTTCCAGGCCTCCGCCGCGGCCTGCTCCAGTTCCGCCAGGGCGGGAATAAGGGTTTCGGGGACGTACTGACCACCGAACTGGCCGTAGCGACCCATGCTGTTGGGCCTGGACTCCAGGGCCAGTTCCGCCGGGTCGGGGGCGCCCTGGGCCGACGTCATCGAAGGAACGGTGCTGGTCACCAGGAGCGCGCGGATTCAGTCCAGGGTAGGAACTGGCGGTGGGGGGAGGACTGGCCAACCCGCGGGTTGATCGATCCGGATGTGCTGGGCCTCCTGACGGCAGAGGTCGCTGCCGCTGACGGAACTCGCCAACGAGCCGCTGATGGGCTGGGGGCGACAGACCTCCCGGGGAGGCTGTCCCTGCAGACCCAGGCGCCAGACCTCGATCTGAACGGCCGGCAAATCCATGGTTGGCCTCCGTTGCGCTGAACTGGAACCAAGACACATCCAAAGCGATGCCGAAGGGTGGCTGGCAAGAGTTCACACGGCCTGAAAGCCTGGAGCGGGCCAGCGGCGCCCCTGCGGCCTCGACCCCCAAGGCCCAGCAGCGGGTGCGGGTGCAGCGCACCAAGGCGGGCAAGGGCGGAAAGATGGTGACGGCCATCACCGGTCTGGAGGCGGCAGAGAGCGACCTCAAGGCGCTGCTGAAACAGCTAAAGGCGGCGGCCGGCACCGGCGGGACCGTCAAGGACGGGGTGATCGAACTGCAGGGGGACCAGGTGGCCGCCGCCCTCGCCGCCCTGGAGAAGGCGGGGTATCGGCCCAAGCAAGCCGGCGGCTGAGGGTTGGACCAGCCAGCGGGGAGAATGGCCCGACGTCGCTCCCCAGGCCCGCCATGACCGCATCCCCCACCTACGGAGAGCTCACCAATAAGGGCGCCTCCACCAACATCGCCTGGCACCACGCCTCGGTGGATCGCGCGGCCCGCGCTGAGCAGCGGGGTCATCGCAGCGCCATCCTCTGGTTCACCGGCCTGAGTGGCTCCGGCAAGAGCACCCTCGCCAACGCGGTCAACCAGGCCCTCTTCGAGCGCGGCCTGGCCTGCTACGTGCTAGATGGCGACAACATCCGCCACGGGCTCTGCAAGGACCTGGGCTTCTCCGATGCGGACCGCGAGGAGAACATCCGGCGGATCGGTGAAGTAAGCAAGTTGTTCCTGGATGCCGGCGTGGTCGTGCTGACCGCCTTCGTCTCCCCCTTCAAGGCCGACCGTGACCGGGCCCGGGCCCTGGTGGAGGGCGGTGACTTTGTGGAGATCCACTGCGCCGCCGACCTGAGCGTCTGCGAAGAGCGGGACACCAAAGGCCTCTACGCCAAAGCCCGCGCCGGGGAGATCAAGGAATTCACCGGCATCTCAAGCCCCTACGAAGCGCCGGAGAACCCCGAACTGCGGGTGGACACCGGCAGCCAAAGCCTGGAGGCCTGCGTCGACGTGGTGATCAACCACCTGCGCGAAGCGGGCGTGATTCCTCAGTGATCGCCTCGGGGGCAGGCTGCTGCCCCCAGGCATCCAGAAAGGTTTTCAGGCAGCTGGCGACCGGAACCGCCAGCAGCAAGCCGAGCAAATCGCCGAAGCCCATCAGGCTGCCCACACGGGCGCCGATGGGCAACGCGACCAGCAGCCAAGCGGGCTGCAGGCCAACGATGCTGCCCATCAAGCGGGGCTGGATTACCTGGTCCACCACCTGGCCGACGCTGATGGCCGCCGCCAGAACCTCAATGCCGGTGCGGGGATCATCCAAGGCGAGCAGAACGCTCACCAGAACGATGGTCAGGGCACTGGCGTAGGGCACCAGGGTGGTGAAGCCAATCGCCACCGCAAACAGCACCCCATAGGGAATCCCCAGCAGGGTGAAGACCACGATCTGCAGGGCGCTGAGGATCAAGGCCAAGAGGACCTGGCCGGCGAAGTAGCCGCGGAAGGTGCGGTTCAATGTGCCGGTGACCAACTCCCGGGTGCCATCAGGCAACCAGCGGGCCAGGCCCGCCACGATCGGGTCGCCCCCCAGCAACAGGAAGAGGGCCAGGACGGCCACGATCACGATGTTGACCGTGAGCCCCACCGTGGCCCCCAGGATCCCCAGAGCCCGTTGGCTGAGTTGACTCGCGAGCTGGCTCGCCCGGGCGAAGAGGGTGCTGCTCAAGTCGGTGAATTCCGTGGGCAGGCCGCGATCGGCGGCCCAGATCTCCAGGCGATCCAGCAGGGCCTCGGCCTCCACCAACCACGAGGGCAGGGAGTTGATCAGCTCCCCGAGCTGCTCGATCAACCGCGGCACCAACCAGAGGGCCGCCAAGACCAAGAGGGTCAAGGACAACCCCACCACCAAGAGCACCGCCAAGCCCCGGGGCAGCCCGCGGCGGGCCAACCAACGGGTAGGCAGGTCGAGCAAAAAGGCGATCAACGCCGCCCCGACGAAGAGCGCCGGGAAGGGGGCGAGGGGCAACAGCAACTGCCGAAGCACCCATAGGTTCAAGGCCAAGAGCGGCAGCGCCAGGCTCAGGCGCAACCAGGGCGGCAGAACCAAACGCTCAAGCATGGGTCACCCCAACACCGCCTCAACCAATCACATTTGTGCCAAGTAAGCGGCACTGCCCAGCTCCAGCAAGCGGGCGTCCTTAGCCGCCACCTGATCGTGAAGGGACTGGCGGTACTCCGCCAAGCGGGTCGCGAGGGCGGAATCGGCCGTGGCCAGGATCTGGGCCGCCAGCAGGCCGGCGTTGGCGCCATTGCCGATGGCCACCGTGGCCACCGGGATCCCGGCCGGCATCTGCACGATCGAGTGCAGGGAATCCACGCCGGAGAGGGCCCGGGTCTGGACCGGCACGCCGATCACGGGCAACACCGTCAAGGAGGCAACCATCCCCGGCAGGTGGGCGGCGCCGCCGGCCCCCGCGAT